>NZ_JBHVYO010000065.1:0-41131 GCF_042880655.1 Streptomyces sp. NPDC058295 | reverse complement strand
GGCCCACGGCCGCGCCCGCGGGCGGCGGCGGCCGGCCCCCGGCGCCGCCTGCCCCGGCTTCCGCCCCCGCTGCCTCGGCCGGTCCCCCGGCCCCGGCAGCCACCCCGGCGCCCGCCCCCGGCGGGTACGCGCCCCCCTCCGGCGGCCTCGACCCCCGCATGCTCTGGCCGAACATCCTGGAGGCGGTCAAGAACCGCCGTCGCTTCACCTGGATCCTGCTCAGCCAGAACGCCCATGTGGCGGGCTTCGACGGCGCGACCCTCCAGCTCGGCTTCGTCAACGCCGGAGCCCGTGACAACTTCACGAGCAGCGGCAGCGAGGACGTGCTGCGGCAGGCGCTGGCCGAGCAGTTCAGCGTCCAGTGGAAGATCGACGCGGTCATCGACCCGTCCGGCGGCTCGGGGCCCCCGCCGTCCGGCGGCCCCGGTGGCGGCGGAGGCGGTGCGCCCGGCGGCTACGGCAGCCCCGGGGGCCACCCCAGCGGTGGCTACGGCGGTGGCGGCGGTTCCACGGCCCCGTCGGGCGCGGCCCCGACCCAGGCACCGGCGGCTCCCGCAGCCCCTGCCCGGCACGCGTCGCCGTCGGCAGCGGCGTCGGCCCACGCACACGCGGCGTCCGCCCCGGCCCCGTCCCGTCCGCCCGCCCCGGAACCGGTGGCCCCCGAGGACGACACCCCCGAGGACGACGACCCCGACCTCAACGAGTCGGCCCTCTCCGGCTACGAACTGATCGTGCGCGAGCTCGGAGCGACGGTGGTGGAGGAGTTCACCAACGAGTAGGGGCGACACGGACGTCCCCCGGCGGCGCCTCCTCCCGCCCTGTCGCTTGGAGGAACGCACAACGTGCCCGCCTCCCGGCTTTCGGAAGCCCGCACAAATCACCCCCGCCCCCGCCCGTTAGGCTGACCCCTGTGAACGTCCTCGTCATCGGCAGCGGCGCCCGCGAACACGCCCTGTGCCGCTCACTGTCCCTCGACCCCGCCGTCACCGCGCTGTACTGCGCCCCCGGCAACGCCGGCATCGCCGAGGTCGCCGAGCTGCACCAGGTCGACGCCCTGGACGGCGAGGCCGTGTCGGCGCTGGCCGTCGAGCTCGGCGCCGAGCTGGTCATCGTCGGCCCGGAGGCGCCGCTGGTCGCCGGGGTCGCCGACGCCGTACGCGACGCGGGCATCCCGGTGTTCGGCCCCTCGAAGGAGGCCGCGCAGCTCGAGGGCTCCAAGGCGTTCGCCAAGGACGTGATGGCCGCGGCCGGCGTGCCGACCTCCCGCTCCTACGTCTGCACCACCCCCGAGGAGGTCGCCGAGGCCCTCGACGCCTTCGGCGCGCCGTACGTCGTCAAGGACGACGGCCTGGCCGCCGGCAAGGGCGTCGTCGTCACCGACGACCTGGAGGCCGCCGCGGCGCACGCGGCCGGCTGCGAGCGGGTCGTCATCGAGGAGTTCCTCGACGGCCCGGAGGTCTCCCTCTTCGCGATCACCGACGGCGTGAGCGTCGTTCCGCTCCAGCCCGCCCAGGACTTCAAGCGCGCCCTCGACGGCGACGAGGGCCCCAACACGGGCGGCATGGGTGCCTACTCGCCGCTGCCCTGGGCGGACCCGAAGCTGGTGGACGAGGTCCTGGAGACGGTCCTCCAGCCGACCGTCGACGAGATGCGCCACCGCGGCACCCCCTTCTCCGGACTGCTCTACGCGGGCCTCGCGATCACCAGCCGCGGCATCCGGGTCATCGAGTTCAACGCCCGTTTCGGCGACCCCGAGACGCAGGTCGTCCTGGCCCGGCTGAAGACCCCGCTGGCCGGTGTCCTCAAGGCGGCCGCCACCGGTGACCTCGCCGACCTGCCGGCCCTGCGCTGGAGCGAGGACGCGGCCGTCACCGTCGTCATCGCCTCGCACAACTACCCCGGCACCCCGCGCACCGGCGACCCGATCTCCGGCCTCGCCGAGGTGGCCGCCGAGGACGCCCCGCACGCGTACGTCCTGCACGCCGGGACCAAGTACGACGGCGACGACCGCGACACGGTCGTCAGTGCCGGCGGACGCGTCCTGTCCGTCACCGCGACCGGCACGGACCTCACCGAGGCCCGCGAGCGCGCGTACCAGGCGCTCGGGCGCATCGGGCTCGACGGTTCGCAGCACCGTACGGACATCGCCGCGAAGGCGGCGGCAGGGGCGTAGGCACCCGCCGCGGCAGGCATCAGCAGGGATCTCCCAGGCCCCGGGCCACCATGGAACTCCGTACGGAGGACCCGTGGAACCCGGGGCCTGATCGTTGCCCACCGTCATCCACCTTTCCCCAAAGCCATTCCATCGTGTGAGCGCTGAGCTATCCGGCTGACGTGGGCCGGAGCGCCAACTAGGGTGCGGCGCAAGCGTTCCGGCACTCGTTCCGGCACTTGGCCCACCGGCATTGCGATGTCAGTGGTCGGTGCCACAGTGGGGGAGTGACCACTGCGAAGACAGCCGGGGGAAACAGGACCGTAGGGAGGGGGTGAGGTCCGGTCGTGACCGGTATGGGAGTGGAGATGGGCGCGCAGGCCGCGCGGGCCCGGGCACTGGCGGTGCTACGCATCCGCAGCCGGGCGCTCGCCGTCGCGCTGCTGCCCGCGGCCGCCGCGGTGATCCTGCTGGCGGGCGGTTCCACCGGGCACTTCGTGGGCCCGGGATGGGACACCGCCCGCTGGACGGTGTCCGTCGTCGCGGCGGTCGTACTGCTGGCCGCCGGCGTCATCGGCCTGGTCGTCGCCCGCGCGCGCCCCGCGGTCAGCCCCACGGTCGCCATCGCCGAGGAGGCGGCCCCCGATCTGTACCGGCTGGTCCGGGACCTCGCCGACCGCCTCGACGTCCCCGCGCCCTCCGCGATAGCGCTCACGCCGGACTGCGACAGCTGGCTGGAGGACCGCACCCACCCGGCCCACGGCCCGT
Organism: Streptomyces sp. NPDC058295; assembly: GCF_042880655.1. Taxonomy (NCBI): domain Bacteria; kingdom Bacillati; phylum Actinomycetota; class Actinomycetes; order Kitasatosporales; family Streptomycetaceae; genus Streptomyces; species Streptomyces sp. NPDC058295. Next base: position 38,211 of record NZ_JBHVYO010000065.1, on the reverse strand, counting down.
CCCCGTCCCGCGGCGGCGACGAGATAGCCGGCCCGGGCGGCTCCGGCGGCCCCCTCCACCGCCGTACGGCAGCGGCACCGGTGCTCGTCATCGGCTCCCCGTTCCTGTGGTGGATGCGCGTGGGCGAGCTGCGCGCCGTGCTGGCCCCGGTCGTCGCCGGTACGGGCCCTTCGGCGCACCCCGACATAGCCGCGGCCCGGCGCTTCGTGCGCGGGCTGGACGCCGCGGTGGCCGTCAGCGCCTACCGGGGTGACCGGTATCCCGTGCTGCGCCCGGCCTGCTCGGGCATCGGCTGGGCCGCCCGCCTGATGCTGCGCGGCTGTCAGATCCACGCCGGCGAGATGGAGCGGGGCGTCGCCGCCGCGGCCTCCGAGCGTGCGCAGGCCGTGGACTACGGGCTGCGCATCGTCGCCCAGGAGCAGGTGGGGCTGGCCTACGCGGGCTGGGACCGTCTGCTGACGCGGGTGGCGCTGCCCGCCTGGCGGATGGGCCGCTGGCCCTCCCGGCTGGACGCGGGCGTCGTCGCCGCCCTCACCGAGCTGTCCCGGCGCGACCGGCTGGCCGAGGGGTTCGCCTCCCGGCTCGGCGAACGCCCCGCCTGCGACCTGCTCGAAGAGCCCGGCACGATCGACGAGGCCGCCTCGCTGCTCGCCGCCCGCCTCTTCCACGGCGGCCCCGCGGATCCGGGCCCGGACTGGTCACCGGTGGCCTGGGAGGACTACCCGGACGAGGTGGTCGACCGCAAGTGGCGCACCGACGCGGCCCGGCTCCACCGAGTCCTCGACACCCTCGGCGTCCGCCGCTCCTGCGACCCCACCGCCACCGCCCACCCCGGCGGCCCCCACCCCGGCGGCCACAGCGGCCCCACTCTGTCCCGAGTCCTGGACCACCTGACGGACAGACCCGCCGACCCGGAGGGCTCCCACCCGATGGACCCGACCGACCTGGCGGACCCGACGGACCTCGCGGACCGGTCCACCCTGGCGGACCCGACGGACTGGACCGACCTGGCACGCCCGACGGCCTCAGCCGCCCCTGCGGCGACACCAGCCCCGGCCGCCGAGCCGAGCGTGCCTGCGGCCCCTGTATCCGGCCCGGCATCCCTGCCATCCCCCACGGACGCCGACGGTCTCACTGACCCCACCAGGCCTTCGGGCCCCGCGGGCCCCAATGGCCTCTCCGGCGCTGATGGCCCCGCGGGCCCCACCAGCCCTTCGGGCCCCACTGCCCCCAACGGCCTCTCGGGTGCTGCTGGCCCCGCTGGTCTCGCTGACCCCAATGGCCTCTCCGGCGCTGATGGCCCCGCGGGCCCCACCAGCCCTTCGGGCCCCACTGACCCCAACGGCCTCTCGGGTGTTGCTGGCCCCGCTGGCCTCACCGACCCCAGCGGCCCCATCGACCCCAACGGTCCTTCTGCCGCCCCCGGTCTGCCGACCTCGCCGGCCCCCGCCCGCGCCGGCTATCCCGAAGCCGAAGCCGAAGCCGAAGCCGAAGCCGAGGCCGAGGCCGAGGCCGAAGCCGAACCCCCCGCCCCCCTCCAGGCCCCCGAACCCGCCTACCTCGCGGATGACGAGGACCTCTTGCCTCCGAACCCCCGCAGCGTGGCCCTCGCCGCCGGGATCGGTGCCGAGCTGGGGCGGGAGGAGGCCGCAGCCGCGGCGGCGGCGCCCCCCGTTCCGTCCGGCCCCACGGCGCCCGGGCAGGGCCCCGACATGGCCCTCTGGGACCAGGACGCGCTCCCCCTGTTCCCCCTCCAGCCCCCGCGCACCGAGCGCGAGCTGCTGGCCGATCACGTCACGGCGATGGTCTGTTGCGCCGCGATGGACACCGTCGGCGCCGTTCCGGGTCTCGACTGGCTCGACGGCCCGACCCTCCTGGTCGACGGCGAGCGCGTGGCCGACCTGGCGCCCCGGGTGCTCAGCCTCGTCGAGGACGGCGACGCGGTCCCCCTGCGCACCTGGCTGGTGGAGCTCGGGATACGCCCGGAGAAGCCGGTACGGCTCGGCTGAACGCCCCCGAAGCGCCGACGCTGCCCGTGCCGTCCGCCCTCGGCCGGCCCCCGGCAACCCTCGGCAACACCCCACCGACCAAGACCGAGCGGAGCTCTATATTCCACTTTCGGCCAATTCGCAACGAATAGTGACTGCCTGCGCGCGTTATGTGATGTGCTGGGATCGATCGGGCCCATGGCAAGGGCTTGCGACATAGGACAAACGCGCAGGGCGGTCACGTACGGCGTACGCACGAAGCAGCACGGGGGCACAAGGGAGGGGAGCACCATGGAACCCGGACCAGGACCGGAACACATCCGCCGATGGGAGTCGGGAGCACTGGCCCACGCCGTGACGGACCCCTTCGGACAGGGCCCCGTCCCCTGGCTGCGCGGCAGCGAGACGTACTTCGACGACACCGGCCAGGTCGTCCCCTGGTACGTGGACACGGCCCCCGCCCCCACCCGGGGCGGCCTCCGGGTCCCGGCCCCCCGCACCGCGCCCTCGGCCGGCGGCCCCCGCTCGGCCGACGACGTGCGCCGCCAGATCAAGGGCTTCGTCTCCACCGGCGCGGTCGCCCCCGGCGAGGCCGTCGACTTCCACATCACGGTCGACCCGCCCCAGGAATTCAGCGTCGACGTCTACCGCATCGGCCACTACGACGGCGACGGCGCCGCCAAGATCACCACCAGCCCGCGCCTCTCCGGCATCGTCCAGCCCCCGCCGCTGGCCGCCGACCGCACGGTCTCCTGCCACCACTGGTGGCTCTCCTGGCGCTTACAGGTCCCGTCGTACTGGAACGGCGGCGCGTACGTGGCCGTCCTCACCACCGTCGACGGCTACCGCTCCCACGTCCCCTTCACGGTCCGCGACCACCACCCCGCCGATCTGCTCCTGCTGCTGCCCGATGTCACCTGGCAGGCCTACAACCTCTACCCCGAGGACGGCCGCAGCGGCGCCAGCCTCTACCACGCGTGGGACGAGGACGGCCGTCTCCTCGGCGAGGCCGACGCCGCGACGACGGTCTCCTTCGACCGGCCGTACGCAGGCGCGGGCCTGCCCCTCCATGTCGGCCACGCCTACGACTTCATCCGCTGGGCCGAGCGCTACGGCTACGACCTCGCCTACGCCGACGCCCGCGATCTGCACGCAGGTCACATCGACCCCACCCGTTACCGCGGCCTGGTCTTTCCCGGCCACGACGAGTACTGGTCGACGAGCATGCGCCGCACCGTGGAACTCGCCCGCGACAGCGGCACCTCACTGGTCTTCCTGTCCGCCAACTCCCTCTACTGGCAGGTGGAGTTGGGCCCCTCCCCGTCCGGCGTCCCCGGCCGCCTGCTGACCTGCCGCAAGCGCAAGGGACCCGGCAAACCCGTCCTGTGGCGGGAGATCGACCGCGCCGAGCAGCAGTTGGTCGGCATCCAGTACGCGGGCCGGGTGCCCGAGCCGCATCCGCTGATCGTCCGCAACGCCGACCACTGGCTGTGGGAGGCGACCGGAGCGTGCGACGGCGACGGCATCGAGGACCTGGTGGCGGGTGAGGCCGACCGCTACTTCCCGCGCACCCCCCTCCCGCCCCACGAGGACCGCATACTCCTCGCCCACTCCCCGTACGCCGACAGCGAGGGCGTCCTCCGCCACCAGGAGACCTCCCTCTACCGGGCCCCCTCCGGCGCCCTGGTCTTCGCCTCCGGCACCTTCGCATGGTCGCCGGCCCTGGACCGCCCCGGCCATGTGGACCCCCGCGTCCAACGCGCCACGGCCAACCTCCTGGACCGCATCTGCAAACGCGACTGACGTCCGTACGCCCGCCCGCCCCACCCACGATCCGACCCGCTGTCCTCGATCGATCCCGATGTACGGGACAATCACCCCACTGAGACAGAACCACGGGGAGGAACCGTGTCCGGATTCGTAGAAAAGCCCGAGCCGCTTCAGGTGCCGGGTCTGGTGCATCTGCACACCGGCAAGGTGCGCGAGCTGTACCAGAACGAGGCGGGCGACCTCGTGATGGTCGCCAGCGACCGCACCTCCGCCTTCGACTGGGTGCTGCCCACCGAGATCCCCGACAAGGGCCGTGTCCTCACCCAGCTCTCCCTGTGGTGGTTCGACCAGCTTCGCGACCTGGTCCCGAACCACGTCCTGAGCACGGAACTGCCCGCCGGCGCCCCCGCCGACTGGGCCGGCCGCACCCTCGTCTGCAAGTCGCTCCGGATGATCCCCGTGGAGTGTGTGGCCCGCGGCTACCTCACCGGCTCGGGCCTCGCCGAGTACAAGGAGTCCCGCACGGTCTGCGGCCTCGCCCTCCCCGAGGGCCTGGTCGACGGCAGCGAACTCCCCGCGCCGATCTTCACCCCGGCGACCAAGGCCGCCGTCGGTGAGCACGACGAGAACGTCTCCTACGAGGAGGTCGCCCGTCAGGTCGGCGCCGACACCGCCGCCCAGCTCCGCCAGGCGACCCTCGCGGTCTACGGCCGCGCCCGCGACATCGCCCGCGACCGGGGCATCATCCTCGCCGACACCAAGTTCGAGTTCGGCTTCGAGGGCGAGAACCTGGTGATCGCCGACGAGGTCCTCACCCCGGACTCCTCCCGCTTCTGGCCGGCCGACCAGTGGCAGCCGGGCCGCGCGCAGCCCTCGTACGACAAGCAGTTCGTGCGGGACTGGCTGACCTCGGCCGAGTCCGGCTGGGACCGGGCGAGCGAGCAGCCCCCGCCGCCCCTGCCGCAGCACATCGTGGACGCCACCCGCGCGAAGTACATCGAGGCCTACGAGCGCCTGACGGGCATCAGCTGGTCCTGACGCGAAAGGCCCCGGTCGATGACCGGGGCCTTTGCGATGGAGCGGACGACGAGGCTCGAACTCGCGACCTCAACCTTGGCAAGGTTGCGCTCTACCAACTGAGCTACGTCCGCACTGCGCCGTGGTGAAGATGCCGTGGCGCGAGGCCAACTATACCCAACCCCGCTCCCGGGCGAGCCGCACGGCCGCGTGCCGGTTCTCCGCCCCGAGCTTGGAGACGGCCGACGACAGATAGTTCCGTACGGTCCCCTGGGACAGCGCGGCCCGCTCGGCGATCTCCGCGACGGGCGCCCCGTCGGCGGCGAGTTCGAGCACCTCCGTCTCGCGCGAGGTCAGCGGCGAGTCACCGGCGGCGATCGCGTCGGCGGCCAACTCCGGGTCGACGTACCGGTTCCCGGCGTGCACGGTACGGATGATCTCCGCGAGCCGCTGCGCGCTCACCGTCTTGGGGACGAACCCCCGCACACCGGCCGCGAGCGCCCGCTTGAGATGCCCGGGCCGGCCGTGGCTGGTGACGATCAGTGCCCGGCACTCCGGCAGTTCGGTGCGCAGGGATGTGGCGACGTTCACACCGTCGGTGCCCGGCATCTGCAGATCCAGGACGGCGACGTCGGGCCGGTGCGCCAGCGCCATCGCCAGCGCCTCCGGTCCGGTGGCCGCCTCGGCGACGATCATCAGGTCGTCCTCCAGGGAGAGCAGCGCGGCCAGCGCACCCCGGATGAGATGTTCGTCGTCGGCGAGCAGTACCCGCACGGTCATGAAGCGACCTCTCTCACAGCGGCCTTTCCGCTCAACGGAACCTCGGCGACGACCCGGAAGACGCCGGCCTCGACGAACCCGGCCTCCAGCGTCCCGTCGACGCCCCGCAGCCGCTCCCGCAGCCCGGTCAGTCCCGACCCACCGCCGGCGCCGTTGGGCCCCGCGCCGTCGTTCTCCACCGTCAGCACCACGTGTTCCTCCGTCCTGCGCAACGCCACCGAGCATCGGCCGGCGTTTCCGTGCCGGAGCACGTTGGTGGTGGTCTCGCGCACCACCCAGGCGAGCGCGGACTGCACCTCGGTGGACAGCCCGCCGGTCTCCCCGTTCACCGCGCACGCGATGCCCGCCGCCTTCAGTACCCCCTGCGCGCCCGCGAGTTCGACGCCCAGGTCGGCCTCCCGGTATCCACGTACGACGGCGCGCACCTCGCGCTGCGACTCCTGCGCGATGCGCTGCACCTCGATCATCTGCTCCACGGCGTCCGGTCGTCCCCGCCGGGCCAGCTGCACGGCCAGCTCGCTCTTCAGGGCGATCACCGCCAGATTCCTGCCCATCACGTCGTGCAGATCCCGTCCGAACCGCAGCCGTTCCTCGGCGACGGCGAGCCGGGCCCGGGTGTCACGGGCCTCGTCGAGCTTGTAGACGGCGTCGAGCAGCCAGACGGAGAAGACGGAGGTGAAAGCGAGGAATCCGCCGCCGAGGAACACCGCGGTCATCGTCACCAGAGTGGCCGGGCCGGGCAGTCCGACCGGGAACGCCACGACCCCGGCGCCCAGCGCGAAGCCGGCGACGACCGCGAACACCCGTCGCCGTCTGCGTACGCCGAGAGCGGTGAAGCCGGCCCCGAAGACCAGCACGACTCCGAAGACCCCGCCCGCGGCGGTGTCGACGCCCTCGTGGTCCGGACCGCGCTCCGCGATCCCGATCGCGGTGACGGCGACGACCGCGGTGGCCGCGGCCAGGGCCCACAGCAGCCGGAGGGGCTGCGGCCGGCGCCCGCGCGTCCAGTCCAGCGCCCGTGACGCCGTCACCGCGCTCAGCACGCAGTGCCCGACCGTCATCGCCGGCAGCCACCACCCGGTGCCGGTCCGCAGCCCGCCGGTGAACGGCAGTCCCACCGCCATGAACTCGGCCACGGCGAAGAAGTGGAACGACCACCGCGTATATGTCTCGACCTTCGCGGGCGTGCTCTTCCGCCGCCACCAGCCCCACGGCCTGCGCATCCGCGCGCCCCCCGTTTCCCCGTACTCCCCGCGCCGCGTGTACGTCAGCGCCGGGGCTCCCATCGGAACCACCGGCGTACAGCAAACACCGCCAGCAGGGTCCAGGCCAGTGCGGTGGCCAGGGCGCCCAGGGCCTCGTACGCCGACAGACTTCCGGTCCAGCCGCCGCGTATCAGGGTGATCACCGGCGACAGGGGCAGCAGTTCGCAGACGGAGGCGAGCCGGTCGGGCAGCAGTTCCAGGGGGACGGTCACGCCGGAGCCGGTCATCGACACGAGCACCATGGGCATCGTGGTGACCTGTGCGCTCTCGACGGTCCGGGTCACCGCCGCCGTGACCGCCGCCAGCGCCGCGCACATCACCAGGCCCAACAGCAGTCCCAGAACGGCGAGATGAGGGGCCTTGGGGGCCGGCAGGTCGAGCAGGACCGTGGTGCCGGCCACCAGCACCAGGGACTGCACCAGTCCCGTGGCGACGACGGGCAGCGCCGCCCCGCCGAGGATCTCCGGATCCCGCAGCTCGCCGGTACGCAGCCGCTTCAGTACCAGCTCCTCGCGCCGGGCGGTGTAGATGGCCGCCAGCGCCGAGTACACCCCGAACAGCAGCGAGAAGCCGATCGCGGCGGGCAGCAGCACCAGGCCGGCGCTGAGTCCGACGTCCTCCACGTCCATGTCCTCGACCACCGTCGCCAGGCTCACCGGCAGCACCAGTGGCACGAACACGGCCGCGATGATCGTGCTCCTGCTCCGCCCGAGCAGGGTCAGCTCGGCGCGTGCGAGGGCGGCCAGCCGGCTCGCGGGAGTCGTGACCGCACGGCCGGCCGCACGGGTGGCCGGGTCCTTCACCGATGCCCCGCTCATGCCGCGACCTCCTCGGTCTCGTCGTTCCTCGACGCCTCCCGGGCGATCCCCAGGAACGCCTCCTCCAACGAGGCCGACCGCACATCCAGCCTTCGCAGCACGACCTGGGCCCGCTCGGCCCACACCAGGAGCCCGGTCGCCGCCCGCTGGAGCTCCCGGGTGCGCAGCCGTACGACGCGCCCGTCGACCTCGTGACCGCACACACCCAGCTCGCCCAGCGGAGGCAGATCGCCCACGAAGTACCCCTCGGGCAGTTCGAAGGTGATCCGGGACGGCTGGCCGCCGGTCACCTCGGCGGGTGTCCCGGCGGCCGCGATCCGGCCCTGGTGCAGGATGGCCAGCCGGTCGGCGAGGTTCTCCGCCTCCTCCAGGTAGTGCGTGGTCAGCAGCACCGTCGTACCGGCGTCGCGCAGGGCGCGCACCAGGTCCCAGGTGTCCCGGCGGCCCTCGGCGTCCAGGCCGGTGGTCGGCTCGTCCAGGAACAGCACCTCGGGTTCTCCGAGGACCGCGAGCGCCAGGTCGAGGCGCCGCCGCTCACCGCCGGACAACTGCTTGACCCGGACGTCGGCCCGCCCGGCGAGTCCGACCAGTGCCAGCGCCTCCCTGATCGGGCGGGCGCCGCTCACACAGCCGGCCCACATGCGGGCGGTCTCGGCGACGGTCAGCTCGGAGGGGAAGCCGCCCTCCTGGAGCATCACGCCGGTGCGCGGCCGGACGGCGGCCCGCTCGGTGTACGGGTCGTGGCCGAGAACCCTGATCCGCCCGCCGTCGGGGCGTGCGAGCCCCTCCAGCAGTTCGACCGTCGATGTCTTTCCGGCGCCGTTGGTGCCGAGCAGCGCGAAGATCTCACCGCGGCCGACGTGGAAGGAGATCCCACGGACCGCTTCGAACCCGCCCCCGTACACACGCCGGAGGTCGGTGACCTCGATCACGTGTTCATTCGTGTCCATGCCTCAAGCCTCCCCGCGGGCCGAGGCCGGCAGCAGTGCGAGGTGTCACCACTCCGTATGACAAATGTCAGAAGGCCGCGCGCGACGCGCACCCGCTCAAGACAGTCGCCACCCGTTCAAGGCAGCCGCGCACCCGTTCACGGCACACGAAAAGACCCCGGTCCAATGGACCGGGGTCTGATTCCCGAGCGGACGACGAGGCTCGAACTCGCGACCTCAACCTTGGCAAGGTTGCGCTCTACCAACTGAGCTACGTCCGCATTGCCTCCGACCGGCTTTCACCGATCGGCGCGAGCACCACCCTACCTGATCCACAGCAGTGGCCAGACAGGTCATGCAGAGCGGGTGACAGGGATCGCACACTGCGCCTTCCCCCTGGAAGGGGGATGTTCTACTACTGAACTACACCCGCGTGTACTCCGTGAGCTGGGCTTTTCGGCCTGGCCCCTCGGCGTGCTCCAGACTCTAGCTGACCAGGAGGGGTGCAGCGCAAGTCGGTACGTTCGAGGGGCCGGTGACCGGCCGTCGGCCCGCGGCTCACGGGGAGCCGATCAGCGAGTGCGGCTCACTGCGCGTCGGCGAACGCCTCGTAGACCTTCTTGGGGATGCGGCCGCGCGCCGGCACCTCCAGCTTGTTGGCCTGGGCCCAGGCCCGGACGGCCGCGGGGTCGGGAGCGACCTCCGTCTGCCTGTACGCCTTGCCGGACCTCGACCGCTTGCGGCCGGCGTCGACGTAGGGCTCGAGAGCCTTACGCAGTTTCTTGGCATTGGCTTCATTCAGGTCGATCTCGTACGACTTGCCGTCGAGCCCGAAGGCGATCGTTTCCGCCGCTTCCGAGCCGTCGATGTCGTCAAAGAGAGTGACCACGACCTTCTGCGCCACGAATATCGGTCCCTTCGTGCGACACCTCTGCGATGACGTGCCAAGACGTCACGGAGATGTCGACTGTCCGCCTGTTATGGGGCAAAGTATCGGCTATTGACAATTCATTTGTACAGTGCCCGGCATTGCAATGTGAAGCTCGACTAAATCTGCCCGCGTGTCCCAGGGCAATAGGGAACGTTGGCGCACCCCGGATCTTTCCCTGAAATTTTCACCAAGGCACTGGTCCGATACCTGATCGTGATGGCGCTCACGTAGTTTCCTACAACTCTACCCGCGTAGAAATTTTGTACGGGTAGTCTGAAGACACCTGTTGGAGACACCCCGCAGGCACCTGCTCAGCACCACACCACCGGGAGTGCCAGTGGCACGCGTCGTAGTCGACGTCATGCTCAAGCCGGAGATCCTCGACCCCCAGGGCCAGGCGGTGCAGCGCGCACTGCCGCGGCTGGGTTTCGAAGGCATCTCCGACGTACGTCAGGGAAAGCGATTCGAACTGGAAGTTGACGGGCCGGTCGACGAGGCCGCCCTCGCCCGCATCCACGATCTTGCGGAATCCTTCCTCGCGAACACCGTGATCGAGGACTTCACCGTCAAGGTCGAGTCGGAAGAAGCAGTCGCGGGGGCCGCGAAGTGACCGCTCGTATTGGCGTCGTCACTTTCCCCGGCAGCCTCGACGACCGGGACACTCAGCGTGCGATCCGGCTCGCGGGTGCCGAACCCGTCGCTCTCTGGCACAAGGACAAGAACCTCCATCAGGTGGACGCCGTGGTGCTGCCCGGCGGTTTCTCCTACGGCGACTATCTGCGGGCCGGAGCCATCTCCCGCTTCTCGCCGGTGATGGAGACCGTCATCGAGCAGGCGAAGGCCGGTCTTCCGGTCCTGGGTATCTGCAACGGCTTCCAGATCCTCACCGAGGCCCACCTGCTTCCCGGCGGGATGCTCGGCAACGACCACCTCCACTTCATCTGCCGCGACCAGAAGCTGCGGGTGGAGAACGCGGAGACCGCCTGGACCGCCGACTACGAGGCGGGCCAGGAGATCCACATCCCGCTGAAGAACATGGACGGCCGGTACGTCGCCGACGAGCGCACCCTCGACCAGCTCGAGGCCGAGGGCCGGGTCGTCTTCCGCTACCTGGCCCGCGACGGAGTCGCCAATGAGCGGGGTAACCCCAACGGCAGCCTCCGTGACATCGCCGGCATCACCAACGAGGCCGGCAACGTCGTGGGCCTCATGCCGCACCCGGAGCACGCCGTCGAGCCCCTCGTCGGCTCCGGCCGCACCGACGGTCTCCCGTTCTTCACCTCGATCCTCAAGAAGCTGGTCAACGCATGAGCCGGACGCCTCTGGACACGGTCGAGCACGCGGCCGAGACCCCCGACGTCGAGCTGCCCTGGGCCGAACTCGGTCTGAAGAAGGACGAGTACGAGCGCGTGGTCGAGATCCTCGGCCGCCGCCCGACCGGCGCCGAGCTGGCCATGTACTCGGTCATGTGGTCGGAGCACTGCTCGTACAAGTCCTCCAAGGTCCACCTCCGCCAGTTCGGTGAGAAGGCCCCCCGGTCCGACGCGCTGCTCGTGGGCATCGGCGAGAACGCGGGCGTCGTCGACGTCGGCCAGGGCTACGCGGTCACCTTCAAGGTCGAGTCGCACAACCACCCCTCGTACGTCGAGCCCTACCAGGGCGCGGCCACAGGCGTGGGCGGCATCGTCCGCGACATCATCGCGATGGGCGCGCGTCCGGTCGCGGTCGTGGACCCGCTGCGCTTCGGCGCCGCCGACCACCCCGACACCAAGCGCGTCCTGCCGGGCGTCGTGGCCGGCATCGGCGGCTACGGCAACTGCCTGGGCCTGCCCAACATCGGCGGCGAGGTCGTCTTCGACGCCTGCTACCAGGGCAACCCGCTGGTCAACGCCGGTGCCATCGGCGTCATGCGGCACGAGGACATCCACCTCGCGAAGGCGTCCGGCACGGGCAACAAGGTCATCCTGTACGGGGCCCGGACCGGCGGCGACGGCATCGGCGGCGCGTCGATCCTCGCCTCCGAGACCTTCGACGACGCCAAGCCGTCGAAGCGTCCCGCCGTTCAGGTCGGCGACCCCTTCCAGGAGAAGCTCCTCATCGAGTGCACCCTGGAGGCCTTCGCCGAGAAGCTGGTCGTCGGCATCCAGGACCTCGGCGCGGCCGGCCTGTCCTGCGCCACGTCCGAGCTGGCCTCCAACGGCTCCGGCGGCATGCGCGTCACCCTGGACGACGTACCGCTGCGCGACTCCACGCTCTCGCCCGAGGAAATCCTCATGAGCGAGTCGCAGGAGCGCATGTGCGCGGTCGTCGAGCCGGCGAAGGTCGACCGGTTCCTGGAGATCTGCGACAAGTGGGACGTCATCGCGACCGTCATCGGTGAGGTCACCGACGGCGACCGGCTGGAGATCTTCTGGCACGGCGGCAAGATCGTCGACGTCGACCCGCGGACCGTGGCCCACGACGGCCCGGTCTACGAGCGCCCCTACGCCCGCCCGGAGTGGCAGGACGCCCTCCAGGCGGACGACGCGAACCAGCTGCCCCGGCCCACCACCGGCGCCGAGCTCAAGGACCAGGTGCTCAAGCTGGTCGCCTCGCCCAACCAGGCGTCCAAGAAGTGGATCACCTCGCAGTACGACCACTTCGTGCAGGGCAACACCGTCCTCGCGCAGCCCGAGGACTCCGGCATGATCCGGATCGACGAGGAGACCGGCCTCGGCGTCGCCATCGCGACCGACGGCAACGGCCGGTACGCCAAGCTCGACCCGTACGCGGGCGCGCAGCTGGCCCTCGCCGAGGCCTACCGGAACGTGGCGACGACCGGCGCCAAGCCGCTCGCCGTCTCCGACTGCCTGAACTTCGGCTCGCCCGAGGACCCGGCGGTGATGTGGCAGTTCGCGGAGGCCATCCGCGGCCTCGCGGACGCCTGCCAGCAGCTGGGCACCCCGGTGACCGGCGGCAACGTCTCGCTCTACAACCAGACGGGCGAGGTGGCCATCCACCCGACCCCGGTGGTGGCCGTGCTCGGTGTGATCGACGATGTCGCGCGCCGCACGCCCGTCGCCTTCCAGGAGGAGGGCCAGCTGCTCTACCTCCTCGGCGACACGCGTGAGGAGTTCGGCGGTTCGGCCTGGTCCCAGGTCGTCCACGACCACCTCGGCGGTCTGCCCCCGAAGGTCGACCTGGAGCGCGAGCGGCTGCTCGGCGAGATCCTGATCTCCGCCTCCCGCGACGGCATGATCGACGCCGCGCACGACCTGTCCGACGGCGGTCTGATCCAGGCGGTCGTCGAGTCGGCGCTGCTCGGCGGCAAGGGCGCGCGGCTGGTCGTACCGGACGGGCTCGACGCCTTCACCCTTCTGTTCTCCGAGTCGGCGGGCCGTGCCGTGGTGGCCGTCCCGCGCTCCGAGGAGCTGCGGTTCAACGACATGTGCGGGGCGCGCGGCCTGCCCGTCACCCGCATCGGTGTCGTCGACGGCGACACGGTCGAGCTCCAGGGTGAGTTCGAGCTGTCCCTGGAGGAGCTGCGCAAGGCTCACGAGGACACCATCCCGGCGCTGTTCGCGTAAGCACCCGCGGCATCTGTACGGCGGCCAAGGCCTCGCCCGTTCCCACGGGCGGGGCCTTCGTCGTGCCGTCACAGGGTCGCGCGGAGCGGGACGGGCCCGGTGTCACAGGCGGCCACTAGGCTCACCGCCATGCCCCCGGCCAGGAAACGCACCCGCGCGTACGACCCCGCCAAGACCCGTGCCGCGGTCACCGCGCAGTTCGGGAACGTCCGGCGGGCCGTGGCCGGCCTCGGCCCCGAGCAGCTCGCGCTGCCCACACGGCTGCCGGGCTGGACCGTACGGGACCTGGCCGCGCACGTGACCATGGCGGTGGCGACGGTCGGCCGCAACCTCGACCGGGACGAGCCCCCGAAGGCGGAGCTCACGCTCCTCGAGTGGCCGTTCGCCACCGCTGCCCGGGCCGCCGACATCTCCGACGGCACCCGGGACCTCGCCGTGGCCCACCCCGACCTGAACGCCCTGTTCACCCGCACCGAGGAGGGCTTCGCGGAGGCCCTCGGCACCGCTCCCGGCGACCGCCTCCTCGCCACCCGCACCGGCGCGATGAGCCTCGCCGACTACCTCGTCACCCGGACCGTCGAGCTCGTCGTCCACACCGACGACCTGAACGCCGCCGTCCCCGGCCTGGACGTCCCGTACGACCGCCAGGCGCTCGCCGCCGCCACCCGGCTCCTCGCCGACGCCCTCGCCGCCAGGGCGCCCGGTGGCGCGACGGAGGTGCGGATCCCGCCGTACGCCGTCGTGCAGTGTGTGGAGGGCCCCCGGCACACCCGGGGCACCCCGCCCAACGTCGTCGAGACCGACCCGCTGACCTGGATCCGGCTGGCCACAGGCCGGGTGACCTGGCCGGACGCCGTGGAACAGGCGAAGGTCGCGGCGAGCGGCGAGCGGGCCGACCTCAGGGCGCTGCTGCCCCTCATGTCCTGAATCCGACCCCGGGTGGAACCGACCGCCCCACCCGTCCCGTCGAACCGGCATGTACCGGCAGAGGCACAGCCCTACGCACACGTACAAGCAGCGCCTGACGCTGACCGCGGCCGTCCTGCTCATCCCGCTCGCCGCGGCCTGCGGCAGCGAGAAGGCGGACGGTGAGCAGCCCGGCAGCGGGGCGGTGAGCGCCGAGCAGCCCGTCACCGGTGTCCGCTGGAACGTCGACAGCGTCACCGTGGACGGCACCACCCACCGCGCCCCGGCCGGCGCGCACGTCGAGATCCGGGACGGCAAGGCGGCGGGCAGTTACGGCTGCAACAACTTCACCGCCAAAGCCGCCGTCGCGGGCGACAGCATCCGGTTCAGCGACGCCAGGTCGACCAGGATGGCCTGCGCGGAGCAGCCGATGGACTTCGAGCGCACGCTGGCCGGCACCCTCGCCGAGGGCGCCCTCAGCACCGAGGTCGACGGCACCCGGCTGACGCTCGCCACGGCCGACGGCGATCAGGTCCTGCTGACCAGGAAATGACCCGCGGGCGGCTCCTCGGCTGCGGTGAGGCGCGCCCGTCGGCCCCGATGGTGTGCGACACCTCACTCGCCCCCGCGGAACGGGTGCTCGGGCGGTCGCCCCCGAGGCCCGTCCGGCCATCCAATGGATCATCATATCCGGCCATTGACCTGCGGAAATGAGTCGATCATGGAGGTGGTGGCCGCCCGGTGATCGAGTTACCGGCGGGTATCCCCAATTCGGACCAGTGGTCGATCTCGCCTACACTCGGAGGCGTGCCACGTGGTGACGGTCGACTCAGTCATGATCTGCTCCCCGGCGAGAAGGGCCCCCAGGACGCTTGCGGCGTCTTCGGAGTCTGGGCTCCCGGTGAAGAGGTCGCCAAGCTCACTTACTTCGGGCTCTACGCCCTCCAGCATCGAGGTCAGGAATCCGCGGGGATCGCGGTCAGCAACGGCTCCCAGATCCTCGTCTTCAAGGACATGGGCCTCGTGTCCCAGGTCTTCGACGAGACCTCGCTCGGTTCGCTCCAGGGTCATATCGCGGTCGGACACGCCCGCTACTCGACCACCGGGGCCTCCGTGTGGGAGAACGCCCAGCCGACGTTCCGTGCCACCGCGCACGGCTCGATCGCGCTCGGTCACAACGGCAACCTCGTCAACACCGCCCAGCTCGCCGAGATGGTCGCCGACCTGCCCAAGCAGGAAGGCCGCACCCCGCGCGTCGCGGCGACCAACGACACCGACCTGCTCACCGCGCTGCTCGCGGCCCAGGTCGACGAGAACGGCAAGCCGCTGACCATCGAGGAGGCGGCCCACCAGGTCCTTCCCCAGGTCAAGGGCGCATTCTCGCTCGTCTTCATGGACGAGCACACCCTCTACGCCGGCCGCGACCCGCAGGGCATCCGCCCGCTGGTCCTCGGCCGCCTGGAGCGCGGCTGGGTGGTCGCCTCCGAGTCCGCCGCCCTCGACATCTGCGGCGCCGCCTACGTCCGTGAGATCGAGCCCGGCGAGTTCATCGCCATCGACGAGAACGGACTGCGGACCTCCCGCTTCGCGGAAGCGAAGCCCAAGGGCTGTGTCTTCGAGTACGTATACCTGGCCCGCCCGGACACCGACATCGCCGGCCGGAACGTGTACCTCTCCCGCGTGGAGATGGGCCGCAAGCTGGCCAAGGAAGCGCCGGTCGACGCCGACCTGGTGATAGCGACCCCGGAATCCGGCACCCCGGCCGCCATCGGTTACGCCGAAGCCTCCGGCATCCCCTTCGGCGCGGGTCTCGTGAAGAACGCGTACGTCGGCCGGACGTTCATCCAGCCCTCGCAGACCATTCGACAGCTCGGTATCCGGCTGAAGCTGAACCCGCTGAAGGAAGTCATCAAGGGCAAGCGCCTGGTCGTCGTCGACGACTCGATCGTGCGCGGCAACACCCAGCGGGCCCTGGTCCGCATGCTCCGCGAGGCCGGCGCGGCCGAGGTCCACATCCGGATCTCCTCGCCGCCCGTGAAGTGGCCCTGCTTCTTCGGCATCGACTTCGCCACGCGCGCGGAGCTCATCGCCAACGGCATGACCATCGACGAGATCGGCACCTCCCTGGGCGCCGACTCCCTCTCCTACATCTCCATCGACGGCATGATCGAGGCGACCACCATCGCCAAGCCGAACCTCTGCCGCGCCTGCTTCGACGGCGAGTACCCGATGGAGCTTCCGGACCCCGAGCTGCTCGGCAAGCAGCTCCTGGAGACCGAGCTGGCCGCGGGTCCCGCAGCCACGGCCGCGGCTGACGCCATCCGTCGCCCGTAGCGCCGCAGAGCCCCGTTTCACCAACCCGAAAGATCCCAGGCAATGTCTGAGACCAGTGCTTCCGGTGCGTCCTACGCGGCTGCCGGAGTCGACATCGAGGCGGGCGACCGCGCCGTAGAGCTGATGAAGGAGTGGGTGAAGAAGACGCAGCGCCCCGAGGTCCTCGGCGGCCTCGGCGGCTTCGCCGGCCTCTTCGACGCCTCCGCCCTCAAGCGTTTCGAGCGTCCGCTGCTCGCCTCCGCCACGGACGGCGTGGGCACCAAGGTCGACATCGCCCGTCAGCTGGGTGTGTACGACACCATCGGCCACGACCTGGTCGCCATGGTCATGGACGACATCGTGGTGTGCGGCGCCGAACCGCTGTTCATGACCGACTACATCTGCGTCGGCAAGGTCCACCCCGAGCGGGTCGCCGCCATCGTCAAGGGCATCGCCGAGGGCTGCGTGCTCGCCGGCTGCGCCCTGGTCGGCGGCGAGACGGCCGAGCACCCGGGTCTGCTGGGCGAGGACGACTTCGACGTGGCCGGCGCCGGTACGGGCGTCGTGGAGGCCGACCGGCTGCTCGGCCCGGATCGTATCCGCACGGGTGACACCGTGATCGCCATGGCGGCCTCCGGTCTTCACTCGAACGGATACTCCCTGGTCCGGCACGTCCTGCTGAAGCAGGCCGGCCTGTCCCTGGAGTCGCGGATCGACGACCTCGGCCGCACCCTCGGCGAGGAGCTCCTGGAGCCCACCAAGATCTACTCGCTGGACTGTCTGGCGCTCACCCGCACGACGGACGTGCACGCCTTCTCGCACATCACCGGCGGCGGCCTCGCGGCCAACCTGGCCCGGGTGATCCCGGACGGCCTGCACGCCGTCGTGGACCGCTCCACCTGGACCCCGGCCCCGATCTTCGACCTGGTCGGCAGGACCGGCTCCGTGGAGCGCCTGGAGCTGGAGAAGACCCTGAACATGGGCATCGGCATGATGGCGATCGTGCCCGAGGAGTCGACGGACGTGGCCCTGGCGACGCTGGCCGACCGTGGTGTGGAGGCCTGGGTCGCCGGCGAGATCACCGAACGCGGCGAGCACCCGACGGGCGCGGAGCTGGTCGGGGACTACGCCGGCCGATGACCGGGCGGTCCTGCGACCGGGCAGGCCCGTGACCGCGTAGGCAGCACAAGACCCGGTCGGTGACCGAAGTCACCGACCGGGCGGGTGCTCAGTACAAGGTCAAGCGCCGCGACGGTGTTGCGAGGAATCCTCGCCGTCATCCTCGTCGTCGTCCCCGTACAGCTCGGCGTACCGGGCGTACGGGTCGTCGTCTTGCTCATCGTCATCGTCATCGTCCTCGAATGGCTCACCATTCGGCGGAATATTCGATGGCGATGCGCCCAGCTCTTCGGCCAGGCGTGAGAGATCTGTCCCGCCGCTGTTGTACTTCAGCTGGCGGGCGACCTTCGCTTGCTTGGCCTTGGCCCGGCCGCGCCCCATGGCTCGACCCCCTCAACGACGGGGCTCGACGGCCCCAGGTTGACACGCGTTCATGATCCAGGACGGTCTCTCCGTGGAGAGCCCGTCGTAGGGCTCCCACGGTACCTGAGCCCACGCCCGTACGGTACGTCGCCCGTAGCACGCGCGTGTGCGCGGCACCTTTCGGTCGCCCCGTCCTGGCTGGTCAGTGGCGATTTTAACCACTTATCGGCGGCCGACCCGCCGGGAAGAGTGAGAGTTCTCTCCAACTTTCCTCCCGGCGGTACCGCCGAAACCCCCGGAGGGGTCGCAGCGGGCCCTACGGGAGGGTCACCAGCCGCGCGCCTGGGCGGCCTCGTGCATCCGCTGCTCCGCGATCCGGTCGGCCGCCGCGGCCGGCGGAATCCCGTCCGCCTTCGCACGAGCGAAGATGGCGAGCGTGGTGTCGAAGATCTTCGCGGCCTTCGCCTTGCACCGCTCGAAGTCGAAACCGTGCAGCTCGTCGGCGACCTGGATGACGCCGCCGGCGTTCACCACGTAGTCCGGCGCGTAGAGGATCCCGCGGTCGGCGAGGTCCTTCTCCACACCCGGGTGGGCGAGCTGGTTGTTGGCCGCGCCACAGACGATCTTCGCGGTCAGCACCGGCACGGAGGCGTCGCTCAGGGCGCCGCCGAGCGCGCAGGGCGCGTAGATGTCGAGCCCGTCGATCTCGATCAGGCGCTCGGTGTCGGCGACCACACCCACCGAGGGGTGCTTGTCGGCGATCCGCCGCACGGCTTCCTGGCGCACGTCCGTGATCACGACCTGGGCGCCCTCCGCCAGCAGGTGTTCCACCAGGTGGTGGCCGACCTTGCCGACGCCCGCGATGCCGACCGTGCGGCCCCGCAGCGACGGGTCGCCCCACAGGTGCTGCGCGGAGGCCCGCATGCCCTGGTAGACGCCGAAGGCGGTCAGCACGGACGAGTCGCCGGCCCCGCCGTTCTCCGGTGAGCGCCCGGTCGTCCAGCGGCACTCTCGGGCCACGACGTCCATGTCGGCGACATAGGTGCCGACGTCGCAGGCGGTCACGTACCGACCGCCGAGCGAGGCCACGAAACGGCCGTACGCGAGCAGCAGTGCTTCGGTCTTGATCGTGTCGGGATCGCCGATGATCACGGCCTTGCCGCCGCCGTGGTCCAGACCGGCCATGGCGTTCTTGTACGACATCCCGCGGGCGAGGTTCAGCGCGTCGGCGACGGCCTCCGCCTCGGTCGCGTACGGGTAGAAGCGGGTACCGCCGAGGGCCGGGCCCAGAGCGGTGGAGTGGAGGGCGATGACGGCCTTGAGGCCGCTGGCGCGGTCCTGGCAGAGCACGACTTGCTCATGACCGCCCTGGTCCGAGTGGAACAGGGTGTGCAGTACATCAGCAGGTGCGCCGAAAACGTCGGTCACTGTGGTGACTCCCGGGTATCGAGCGGCGGTCGGGACGCAGGCACCGTAAGGGTGGCGGGGCCTGATGGACTGAGAGTAGAGCCTGCCTGGCCCGCCGATCTCGCAGTGTCAGGGATCACCTTCTCCCGGAGTGCCTCCGTGGGACGATTCGCAGGGTTTCCCGATCGGCCGAAGGGGGAGGGAGCAGGCGTGCCCAAGGTGTCCTCGGTGGTCGTTCCGTACGCGGTCTATCTGCGTGTGTACGAGCCGCTGGCCGCCTTCCCCGAGCCCGAGCGCACCCACTGGACCCGCTACGCCGGCCGCCCCGAGCTCCCCTCCTACCAGGACGAGCTGCGCCGCTCGCTGGCCGACCTGCTGCCCACCCCTCCGGTCGCGGTGCCCGTGCACGAGAGCGGCGACGCGTTCCTGGCCCAGGTGGACGGGGTGCTCTGTGTCTGCCCCTGGCGCACCCGGCTGCGCGGCTGGCTGGCCCTGGCGGAGCTGGAGGACGAGCTGCCCCGGCCGGTCCTGGAGGCGGCACTGCCCGAGGTCGTGCGTCTGGAGGCCGCCAAGGACCACGAGCGGTGGCTGGAACGCAACCCCGATGCCCGCCCGTGGATCCGTACCGCCGTCTGGCAGGTGCCCCTGAACTGGTTCGTGCTCGTCTCCGAGGAGGAGCGGGAGTACGAGAAGGGGACGGCGGAGGTGGCCCCCGTGCTGCGCTATCGCACCCCGATGGTGCAGGCGCGACGCAGGGTGGCCCGGTCGCTGCGGACTTTGAAGGACACCATGGACGGCGGGCCGCTCGTCGAGGGCCTGGTGGACGTGGGGCGCTGGCTCGAGGAGTTCCACCCGCGTTCGCTGGTGGAACTGGATTACGGCGGCCTGGTGCACGTGCTGCCGGCGGGTGATCTGGAGGACGATCACTCGGCGCAGGACGTGGCCGAGGCCATCGAGGCGCTGCGGATCGGCGACGGCGCGGCGGCGGGCGAGGCGTACGCGCGGCTCGTGGAGCGGTGGCGGTCGGTGCGGGAGCGGCGCTCGGCGAACTGACGGCCGCCGTGGGTTGGCACGGCCGCCGACCTCCCGCGTTTGCTGTGATCTGACGATGTGACAGATGCGACAGCGCTTTCATTAGTGACGCACGTCACGGCCGTGAAGCAGTGGAACAGCGTACGGTCAACCGCACTTCACGGAACTGACGGGACGTAGGTCCCGATCCGGGCTTATGTCGCAAGGGTGATGGAACGCACGTACGCGGCCCTTGCGTCGCTTACCCCTCCTCGTGCCAAAATAGGACAAGGAGTCCGGGGAGGGCTCCGTCCGCCTGCTTATGCTCCACTGTGGGGGGAAATCTCAGCATTGCAGCGCTTTGGGGGGTCTGATGCCTCCTGATCGCCCTGTGACTGATCGTCACAGTGGCGTGACTGTCCGCTATGGCATGGTCCATCGGCTTCCGTCGCCGATGAACACCTGGGGGGCAATTCCATCGGTTTGGCCGACGCGGCTGGACGGATGGTGTAGTTGTAGTGCCGAGGACAAGCCGTTCGTCCTATAACCGACTCGACTCGCGTCCGCCATTTCGGGCAACGCGGGTCAAGGTGCAGAATTTAGAGGAAAGAACCGAGAAGGTTCGGTTCTCCCGAGGAGGCCGCTCATGACCGCTCGCACCCCTGATGCTGAGCCGCTGCTGACCCCGGCTGAGGTCGCCACCATGTTCCGCGTCGACCCCAAGACGGTCACGCGGTGGGCGAAGGCCGGCAAGCTCACATCGATTCGTACGCTCGGCGGACATCGCCGTTATCGCGAGGCCGAGGTCCGCGCACTGCTTGCGGGTATCCCGCAGCAGCGCAGCGAGGCCTGACAAGTGAATAACCGGGCAACACGTCAGGTCCCCCAACCTGTTCGGACGCCCGAAACCTAGCTACAAGCGACGTGGGTCCTGCCCCAACAGGCCCCTCGCCCACTGGGAGCGTCGTCGATCGCGCTGGACTCCGCCGGGTCCAGCGCGATCTTTTTTGTGCGCTTGAGACTGCTTGAGGGTGCTCGGCGGGTCATATCAGGTGGCTCTGTGAGCGGCCTTGTCGGAGTCTGGGGAGGCTCTGGGAGGGTTCCTGGGGGCATCCTCCGGAGTGGTGCAATTGCACATATAAAATTGACCAGTTGTAGGAGCCTGGTAAGAACCCGGCTTTTCAAAACTCATGCCGTGACACCCGTCACATGCCAGCAGCCTTGTTGCCTCTGGCTCATGTGCGCTAGAGGAGGTTCACGTTCCAGCGCCCCACGCGGGTACGGCCGTTGACGGACGCGGACGCGGACGCGGACGCGGGTGCGGGTGCGGGTGCGAGTGCGGCGCCGGCGCGGCCGGAGGTCACGAGGGCGCCGGATCACGCCGACGGGGGACTCTCGCCCTCCACGGCCCCTTCAGGGGCCTCCGGGCCCCGTGGGGTGCCGTTCAGCGCCAGCCGCAGTAAGCGGTGGCAGATCGGGCAGTGGCGGGTCTGATGCCGGTAGGGGGTCGCGGCCGACAGGTGCGCGCGAAGCAGTGCCCGCGTCTCGTGCCTGACCGATACCGCCATGCCCCACCTCCGTCGGGGCCACGCGAAACAGGGCCCTGACTTCTGGGGTACCGGCGGAAGGTGACGACGTCAAGGGAGCGGCGGACAACGTCCGGAGAGCAACGCAGAGAGCCCGGATCCGAAGATCCGGGCTCTCTGCCGTTCGTTCACTGCGGTCCTGACGGGATGTGACGTACCCGATTGCGGCTGCGCCGCGGCGCGGCCTCCGCCTTGGCGGGTGGTCGGCGGGTTGACGCAGGTCACGACATGAGTGAGGCCCGCGTCCCTTGGCGGGAAGCGGGCCTCACTCGTTCACTGCGGTCCTGACGGGATTTGAACCCGCGGCCTCCACCTTGACAGGGTGGCGAGCACTCCAAACTGCTCCACAGGACCAGGTTTTGCGGCACTTGATGTTGCGTTGCGCTGCGAGAAGGACTGTACAGGAGGGTGAGCCCGGTGGTCGAACTCACCCTCCGTGCGGGAGCCGTTACGGCGCCAGCGCGTCGATCGCCTTCACGATCCGCTTGTCGGAGACCGCGTACGCCGTGCCCAGCGCGTGGGCGAAATAGCTGACCCGGAGCTCCTCGATCATCCAGCGGACGTCCAGGACCTGCTGGGGAACGGGCCGGCCCTTCGGCAACTGCTCCAGCAGCCACGCGTACTCGTCCTGCATCTCGTGGACCTTCTCCATGCGGCTGGTGTCCCGCTGGACGCCGGTCGGCATCTGCTGGAGCCGCCGGTCCGCCGCCACCAGGTAGCGCATGAGGTCGGGCAGGCGGCGCAGCCCCGCCCAGGTCACGAAGCCGGGCTTCACGAGGGCGTCCAGCTGTTTCCGCACGTCCGCCAGGTTCGCGAGCAGCACGGGGCTGCGTACGCCCTTCAGACGGCGCTCACAGGCCTGCCAGGCGGCCAGGACCTGCTGCACCTGCCCGACCGTGCGCACCGTCGTGTCGACGATCTCCGCACGCACCTTGTCGTAGAGCTTCCGGTACGACTCCTCGTCCCAGGCCGGACCGCCGAAGTCGGCGATCAGCCGATCCGCCGCCGCCATCGCGCAGTCGTCGAACAGCGCCTGGATCGAGCCGTGCGGATTCGCGGACAGCGCGAGCTTCTGGGCGTTCGTCAGCTTCTCGGATGCGAACTTTGCCGGATTGACCGGGATGGTGCGCAGGATCAGTCGGCGCGTGCCCTTCCACATGGCCTCCGCCTGCTCCGCCTCCGTGTCGAAGAGACGCACGGACACGGTGTCGCCGTCGTCGACGAGCGCCGGATACGCCTTCACCGGCTGGCCCGCGCGGCGGGTCTCGAAGACGCGGGCGAGCGAGCCGATCGTCCAGTCCGTCAGGCCCGAACGCTCCAGGGACTCGCCGCCCTGCCGTTCGGCGGTGGCCGCGGCCGCCTGCGAGATGGCCTGCCTCGCCTTCGGCCTCAGCCGGAGCTTCAGCGTCTCGAGGTCCTTGTCCTCGGCCAGGTTGCGGCGCCGCTCGTCGACGATCCGGAAGGTGATCCGCAGATGGTCGGGGAGCCGCGACCAGTCGAAGTCGTCCGCCTCGAACGGGACGCCGACCATGCGCTTCAGCTCACGCGCCATGGTCGTCGTGAGCGGCTCCTGAAGGGGCACCGCCACGTCCAGGAAGCGCTTCGCGAAGTTCGGCGCCGGTACATAGTGGCGGCGGATCGGCTTGGGGAGGGAACGGATCAGCTCCGTGACGACCTCCTCCCGCAGACCCGGGATCTGCCAGTCGAAGCCCTCGTCCGTGACCTGGTTGAGGACATGGAGCGGGATGTGGACGGTCACGCCGTCCGCGTCCGTGCCGGGCTCGAACTGGTACGTCACCCGGAACTTCAGCTGACCCTGCCGCCAGGAGTCCGGATAGTCGGCCTTGGTGACGGCCTCCGCCGACTCCCGGATGAGCATCTCCCGCTCGAAGTCCAGGTGATCGGGCTGCTCGTGCCGCTTGTGCTTCCACCAGGAGTCGAAGTGCGCGCCGGACACGACGTGTTCGGGCACCCGCTGGTCGTAGAAGTCGAACAGCGTCTCGTCGTCCACCACGATGTCCCGGCGCCGGGCACGGTGCTCCAGCTCCTCGACCTCGCTGAGGAGCCGGCGGTTGTCGGCGAAGAACTTGTGGTGTGTGCGCCAGTCGCCCTCGACCAGCGCGTTGCGGATGAACAGGTCGCGGGAGGTCTCCGGGTCGATCCGCCCGTAGTTGACCTTCCGCTGGGCGATGATCGGGACGCCGTACAGCGTGACCTTCTCGTCCGCCATGACGGCCGCCTGGTCCTTCTCCCAGCGCGGCTCGCTGTACGTCCGCTTCAGGAGGTGTCCGGCGAGCGGCTCGACCCACTCGGGCTCGATCTTCGCGTTGACGCGGGCCCAGAGACGGCTCGTCTCCACCAGCTCGGCGGACATCACGAAGCGCGGCTGCTTCTTGAAGAGGGCCGAACCCGGGAAGATCGCGAACTTGGCGCTCCGCGCACCCAGGTACTCGTTCTTGTTGCCGTCCTTCACGTCCTTCATGCCGACGTGCGAGAGCAGCCCGGCGAGGAGCGAGACATGGACACTCTGCTCGGGCGCGTCCTCCTCGTTCAGATGGATCCCCATCTGCTTGGCGACCGTGCGGAGCTGCGAGTAGATGTCCTGCCACTCACGGATGCGCAGGAAGTTCAGGTACTCCTGCTTGCACATACGCCGGAAGGAGGAGGAACCGCGCTCCTTCTGCTGCTCGCGCACGTACCGCCACAGGTTGAGGTAGGCCAGGAAGTCGCTGGTCTCGTCCTTGAAGCGGGCGTGCTGCTGGTCGGCCTGGGTCTGCTTGTCGGCCGGGCGCTCGCGCGGGTCCTGGATGGACAGCGCGGCGGCTATCACCATGACCTCGCGCACACAGCCGTTCTTGTCGGCCTCCAGGACCATCCGCGCGAGGCGCGGGTCGACGGGGAGCTGGGCCAGCTTGCGGCCGGTCTGGGTGAGCCGCCGGCGGGGGTCCTTCTCGGCCGGGTCCAGCGCGTTCAGCTCCTGGAGCAGCTGCACGCCGTCGCGGATGTTGCGGTGGTCCGGCGGGTCGATGAAGGGGAACTTCTCGATGTCGCCGAGGCCCGCCGCGGTCATCTGGAGGATGACGCTGGCCAGGTTGGTACGGAGGATCTCCGCGTCCGTGAACTCCGGGCGGGCGAGGAAGTCGTCCTCGTCGTACAGCCGGATGCAGATGCCGTCGCTGGTCCGGCCGCAGCGGCCCTTGCGCTGGTTGGCGCTGGCCTGCGAGATCGGCTCGATGGGCAGGCGCTGGACCTTGGTGCGGTGACTGTAACGGCTGATGCGGGCGAAGCCGGGATCGATGACGTACTTGATGCCCGGGACGGTCAGGGACGTCTCGGCCACGTTGGTCGCCAGAACGATCCTGCGGCCGGTGTGCTGCTGGAAGACCCGGTGCTGCTCGGCGTGCGAGAGCCGGGCGTAGAGGGGGAGCACTTCCGTGAAGCGGTACTTCCTCTTCTCCAGGGCGTCGGCGGTGTCCCGGATCTCCCGTTCACCGGAGAGGAAGACGAGGATGTCGCCCTTGCCTTCGGACTGGAGCTCCTCGACGGCATCGCAGAT
Organism: Streptomyces sp. NPDC058295; assembly: GCF_042880655.1. NCBI lineage: Bacteria > Bacillati > Actinomycetota > Actinomycetes > Kitasatosporales > Streptomycetaceae > Streptomyces > Streptomyces sp. NPDC058295. The sequence continues at coordinate 12,886 of NZ_JBHVYO010000065.1, read as the reverse complement.
CGCGGTGATCTGGTCGCGGTCGGCGTCGTCGGACTCCTCTTCGAGGAGCGGCCGGTAGCGGACCTCCACCGGGTACGTCCGCCCGCTGACCTCGACGATCGGGGCTTCGCCGAAGTGCCGGGAGAAGCGCTCCGGGTCGATGGTCGCGGAGGTGATGACGACCTTGAGGTCGGGGCGGCGGGGGAGCAGCTGGGCGAGGTAGCCCAGCAGGAAGTCGATGTTGAGGGACCGCTCGTGGGCCTCGTCGATGATGATCGTGTCGTAAGCGCGCAGCTCACGGTCGGTCTGGATCTCCGCGAGGAGGATGCCGTCCGTCATCAGCTTCACGAAGGTGGCGTCCGGGTTCACCTGGTCGGTGAACCGCACCTTCCAGCCGACGGCCTCGCCGAGGGGCGTGTCGAGCTCCTCGGCGACCCGCTCGGCGACGGTGCGGGCGGCGATCCGACGGGGCTGCGTGTGCCCGATCATGCCGCGGACGCCGCGCCCCAGCTCGAGACAGATCTTCGGGATCTGGGTGGTCTTGCCGGACCCGGTCTCACCGGCGACGATGACGACCTGGTGATCACGGATGGCGGCCGCGATCTCGTCCTTCTTCTGGCTGACCGGAAGCTGCTCGGGGTACGAGACGGCGGGCACCCGGCCGCGCCGCAGGACCATCCGCTCCTCGACCTGAGCGACCTCCGCCTCGATCTCGGCGAGGACGGCGGCACGGGCCTCCGGCTTGCGGATCTTGCGCGCGCCTTCGAGCCTGCGCCCGAGCCGGTGCGCGTCGCGCAGGGACAGCTCGGTCAGGCGGGGGGCGAGGTCGCCGAGGGCCGGAGTGCCCGGAGCGGAGGCGCCGGGAGTGGGGTGCGTAGACATACGCGATCCAGGATCTCATCTCGGCGAAAGAAGGGGCGAGTGCTTTTGGACCCGCCCCGTCCGACACACAGCGACGAAAACCCCCTCCGGTCGCCCGGAGGGGGTTTTCGTTCTTGTGGCTGGGGCCGGGGTCGAACCGGCGACCTATCGCTTTTCAGGCGATCGCTCGTACCAACTGAGCTACCCAGCCACGAGGTTTCAGTGAAACCTCAGCGGTCCTGACGGGATTTGAACCCGCGGCCTCCACCTTGACAGGGTGGCGAGCACTCCAAACTGCTCCACAGGACCCAGCTGTTGTGTACGACAGTGTCGCACACGGTGTTGCGTGCCCCCAACGGGATTCGAACCCGTGCTACCGCCTTGAAAGGGCGGCGTCCTAGGCCGCTAGACGATGAGGGCTATCGGCCCGCCTGGGCGCTTCTCAGCGCGTCGGGGACGTCATGAGCATATGGGATGGCGGGGGGTATCGCCAAAACGGTTTACGGGGCAGCCCCGGAGGGGGTTCCGGAGGGCCTGACCGACGGGTTGGCGGACGGGCTGAGCGGCGGGCTGGGGGAGGGAGTCGGCGAGGGGCTCGGGGACGGTGCGGCTCCGGGCAGGTTCTCCTTCGGGAGGTGGCGGCTGACCTCGGCCGTCGTCAGACCCAGGCCGCCGAGTTTGATCTCGTCCCAGGCCTGGAGGCGGCGGGTGTCCCGGTCGAAGTAGAGGATCGACGCCTCGATGGGGTCCGGGTACTTGCCCTCCACGGCCCGCAGGCCGCTGCCGCCGGTGGAGCCCTCGACGCGCAGCCGCGTGCCCTTCTTCATGACCTCCATGTCCTCGTGGTGGAGGTGCCCGGCCAGGACGAGGGGCACCTCGCCGTCCGTGCCGCGGGCGGCGGAGGGCTCGTGGGCGATGGCCACGTCCGCCGGGGTGTTGGCGTCCCGCTGGGCGCGCAGGGCCTGGGCCAGCCGGGCGCCCGCCTCCTCCTGGGACTCCTCGGCGCCCGGCGCGGCGGAGCGGTCGGGGGTGAACTGGGGGTCGCCGATGCCGGCGAAGCGCAGCCCGGCGAGGGTGACCGCGCGGCCGTCGTCGAGGACGTGCACGTTCTTCATCCCCTCCAGGTAGCGCTGGGTGACGAGCGAGTCGTGGTTGCCCCTGACCCAGACGTAGGGCGCGCCGAGCGTGGCGATGGGGTCCAGGAAGCCGTTCTCCGCGGCCGAGCCGTGGTCCATCGTGTCGCCGGAGTCGACGATCACATTGACCTTGTACTGCTCCACGAGCGAGGCGATGATCTTCCAGCTCGCGGGGTTCAGGTGGATGTCGGAGACGTGCAGGACGCGGACGGTGGTCGGGTCCGGCTGGAAGGCGGGGAGCGTGGAGGTGACGTCGTAGAGCTTGGTCACGTTGGTGACCAGGCGGGCGAGTTCCTGCTGGTAGACGTCGAACTCGGTGACGATGCTGCGGGCGTTGCCGACGAGCGAGGGCGCGGAGGACAGCAGGCCCGAGAACCGCGGCTCCAGCACCGACTTGGGGTTCCAGGTGGCGTAGGCGGTCGCGCCCGAGGCGGCCAGCAGGGTGAGGGCGAGACCGCCGGCGGCGAGGGCGCGGCGGGGGCGGCGGTAGACGGCGAGGCCGAGCGCGGTGGCGCCGGAGACCACGGCGACGCAGGAGCGGAGCGCGAGGTCGAGGGTGCCGTGCTCGATGTCACGGGCGACCTCGTCCTGCAGGCCGGAGAGGCGTTCGGGGTGGTCGACGAGGGCCTGGGAGCGCTCGGGATCGAGCTGGTCCACGTTCACGTCGAGGCGGACCGGGGCGATGTGGCTGTCCAGGCTGAGCGCGCCCAGCGGGGAGATGTTGATCTTCGTGCCGCCGGTGACGGACGGGCGCAGGGTCATCGTGGTGTTCATCGGGCCGACGGACACGCGGACGTCCCCGACGATCAGCAGGCCGAGCCAGGCGCCGATGAGGACGACGCCGGTCAGGCCGAGAGCGCGGATCCAGGGGTTGGGCCGGGCGGCGAGTTCGGGGACCGGGTTCCCGCTCCTGGCGGGCTTGCGGCGCTTCAGGACTGCGGTGGGGAGACGGGCTCGGACCATTGGTGCCCTATGCCCCGGTCCGGGCGTCGGTATGCGGACGGTTCGTGACCTCCCCCCGGCGGCGTCGTACCGGACAATGGCCCTGTGCTGGAGATGACGCGCGAGGAGTTCGAGGAACTGGTCGCCGAGGCGCTGGACCGGATTCCGCCGGAGTTGACGCGGCTGATGGACAACGTCGCGGTGTTCGTCGAGGACGAACCGGCGGCGGACGATCCCGAGCTGCTCGGGCTGTACGAGGGGACGCCGCTGACGGACCGCGGGGAGTGGTACGCCGGCGTGCTGCCGGACCGGATCACGATCTACCGGGGGCCGACGCTGCGGATGTGCAAGACGCGGGAGGAGGTCGTCGCGGAGACGGAGGTCACGGTGGTGCACGAGATCGCCCACCACTTCGGCATCGACGACGCGCGGCTGCACGCCCTCGGCTACGGCTGAGCCGTACGCCTGAGCCGTACGGCAGAGGGGCGCGCGTCGGCGCGTGTCTTCTTGCGGGCGCCGGGAGTTGGGCACGTCGACTCCTTACGCCTGCCCCGGAGGTGGCCCCGTGCGCCCCTTGTACGTACCCGTTCGTCTGGCCGCGACGGTCCTGGCCGTCGCCGCGGCCGCCGGCTGCATGAGCGTGGGGCACGAGGAGGGCGGCCGGGCCAAGCCGTCGCACTCGGCGGGGCAGCGGGGCGGTGAGGCCCCCGGCGGGGTCTCGGGGGGCTCCGGCGGCGGCTTCGGGGTGGGCGCGGCGGGCGGTGACGGCAAGCACGGGCACGGCAAGGGCGGCAAGGGCGGAGCGAGCGCCTCGGCGTCGGTCTCGGCCCCGCCGTCGGCGGGTCGGAGCGCGCCGGCCTCGGCAGGGGCCGTGCGGCCGGGGACGAGCGAGCGGCCGGGGGTGCCGACGCCCACCGGGGCACAGCCGCCCACGCGCTCGCCGGACCCGGAGCCGCCCGCGCCCACGCCGGAGCCGCCGTCGCCCACGCCGGAGCCGACGGTCGCCGAGCCGTCGTCCTCGGCGCACGAGGGCGACGGAGGCCCGGCGGCACAGCTGGCGGACCGGGAGCCGGCACCGGAGGCGGGCTCGCCCGCGTAGTCGGACGCGCCCGCCTGGTCCGGACGTGCTGTCCCGGTCAGTCGTTCGCCCCCGAGAGTCATCCGTCCCGGTCGGTCGTTCGTACCGGACAGTCGTTCGTGCCGGGCAGTCGCCTGTCCCTGTCAGTCGTCCGTCCCGACAGCCGTCGGTCTCGGACAGTTGTTCGCTTCGGGCAGTCGTCCATCTCGATCAGGTGCTCGTCCCGGACACTCGTTCGTGCCGGGTGGTCGTCCGTCTCGATCAGGTGCTTGTCCCGGGCGGGCCGCCCGGCTCGGGGAGGCCATGACGCAGGTCCTTCGCGGATCCCTCGCGTGGGCTCTCTCCTTGGGTGTGAGGAGGCCGCTGAGCTGCGGTGATGAGGCTCGGTTTGCCTTCGGTGGTCAGGGTGCTTATAGTGGTAGATCGTTTGATCCCATTTGCCCGGCGCCACCGCAGAGCGCGCCGTGTGGCGCGTACTCTCCCTTGCCGTGGCTGACCGCATAGAGGCGGTCGTAGTGCAATGCGAACACGGAGTTGACGGGCGCGTGCCGACTTGAGACTCCGGAAGGTTTCGCATTCGCATGTCCATTTCCAGTACTGATCACTCCGTCGTGTCCGAGAACAACGACGAGCCGATCAACCTCGCGACCATCGAGGTCGCGGAGACCGCCGGGACCGCAGAGGCCGTCGCCGAGGCCGTAGAGGCCATCGTCGAGACGCCCGAGGCCCCCAAGACCCCCGAACTCACCTTCGCCGACCTCGGGCTCCCCGAGGGCGTCGTGCGCAAGCTCGCGCAGAACGGTGTGACCAGCCCCTTCCCGATCCAGGCCGCGACCATCCCGGACGCCCTGGCCGGCAAGGACATCCTCGGCCGCGGCCGCACCGGCTCCGGCAAGACCCTCTCGTTCGGTCTGCCGCTGCTGACGTCGCTGTCCGGCGGCCACACCGACAAGAAGAAGCCCCGCGGCATCATCCTCACGCCGACGCGTGAGCTCGCGATGCAGGTCGCGGACGCGCTTCAGCCGTACGGCGACGTGCTCGGCCTGAAGATGAAGGTCGTCTGCGGCGGTACGTCGATGAGCAACCAGATGTACGCCCTGGAGCGCGGCGTCGACGTCCTCGTCGCCACCCCGGGCCGTCTGCGTGACCTCATCAACCGTGGCGCCTGCTCGCTCGAGAACGTCCAGGTCGCCGTCCTCGACGAGGCCGACCAGATGTCCGACCTGGGCTTCCTGCCCGAGGTCACCGAGCTGCTCGACCAGATCCCCGGCGGCGGCCAGCGCATGCTGTTCTCGGCCACGATGGAGAACGAGATCTCCACGCTGGTCAAGCGCTACCTGAGCAACCCCGTCACGCACGAGGTCGACAGCGCCCAGGGCAACGTCACGACCATGTCGCACCACATCCTGATCGTGAAGCCCAAGGACAAGGCGCCGGTCACCGCCGCGATCGCGTCCCGCAAGGGCCGCACGATCATCTTCGTCCGCACCCAGCTCGGCGCCGACCGTATCGCCGAGCAGCTGCGCGACTCCGGTGTGAAGGCGGACGCGCTGCACGGCGGCATGACCCAGGGCGCGCGGACCCGCACGCTGGCCGACTTCAAGGACGGCTACGTCAACGCGCTCGTCGCGACCGACGTCGCCGCCCGCGGTATCCACGTCGACGGCATCGACCTGGTGCTCAACGTGGACCCGGCCGGCGACCACAAGGACTACCTGCACCGCGCGGGCCGCACCGCGCGGGCCGGCCGCACCGGCACGGTCGTCTCCCTCTCGCTGCCGCACCAGCGCCGTCAGATCTTCCGTCTGATGGAGGACGCGGGCGTCGACGCCGGGCGTCACATCATCCAGGGCGGTGCCGCCTTCGAGCCGGAGGTCGCCGAGATCACCGGTGCCCGTTCGATGACGGAGGTCCAGGCCGAGTCCGCGGGCAACGCGGCGCAGCAGGCCGAGCGTGAGGTCTCCGAGCTCACCAAGGAGCTGGAGCGTGCGCAGCGGCGCGCGACCGAGCTGCGCGAGGAGGCAGACCGTCTGGTGGCCCGCGTGGCGCGCGAGCGTGGCGAGGACCCGGAGGCGGCCGTCGTCGCGGCCGCCGAGGCGGTCGTCGAGCAGAACACCGTGGCGGAGGCGCCGGCCGAGGCCGTGGTCTCCGAGCAGCCCGCGCACGAGCAGCCGCGTCAGCGCCGTGACGAGCGGGGCAACTACGAGCGCCGTGACGACCGTGGCGGCCGTTCCTTCGAGCGCCGCGACAACGACCGTGGCGGCTTCAACCGGGACGACCGCGGTGGCTTCAACCGTGACCGTCGGGACGGCGACCGTGGCGGGTTCCGCCGCGACGACCGCCGTGACGACCGTGGTGGCCGCTCCTTCGAGCGTCGTGACGACCGCGGTGGCTTCAACCGTGACCGCCGTGACGACCGTGGCGGCGCCGGCCGTGACGACCGTGGTGGCCGCTCCTTCGAGCGTCGTGACGAGCGTCCCGCGGGTGGTTTCCGCCGCGACGACCGTCGTGACGAGCGTCCCTCCGGTGGTTTCCGCCGTGACGACCGTCCCTCGGGCGGCTTCAGCCGTGACCGTCGTGACGAGCGTCCCTCCGGTGGCTTCCGCCGCGACGACCGTCCCTCGGGCGGTTTCAACCGTGACGACCGTCAGTCGGGCGGCTTCAACCGCGACCGTCGCGACGAGCGTCCCTCCACCCACCGTGGCAGCGACCGTCCGTTCAACCGTGACCGTCGCGACGACCGCCCGGGCTTCCGCTCCGGCGGCCACGACCGCCCGTCCACCCACCGCGGCGACCACCGTGGCACCGGCTCCGGCACGACCGGCCGCCGTGACGACAAGCCGCGCTGGAAGCGCAACGGCTGACGTCGGCTCAGTTGAGTGAACGCCGTGGCCCCCACCGAACTCCGGTGGGGGCCACGGCGTTTTCCGTCTCCCGGTAACCCCTTTCCGTGTGGCTGTGGGGCGGCTGTAGGATCACCGGACTTCGTGGGGCGGAGCCACAGGCCGGGGGGCCGAAGACGCCGGAGAGGCGGGTGGCGCATCCGTCCCCGTTCCCGGGGAGGGACCCTCTTGGCTCGTTCGACCCGCCACGCCCACGACCGCCTGCGCCTCGTCGCCGCCTCCGCCGTCCTGGCAGCGGGCCTGAGCCCCCTGCTGCCGTCGTCGGTGGCGGTCGCGGACACGGCGCAGGAGACGGTGGTGCCGGCGAAGGTACGTGACTCCAACACCTCGGCTCCGCTCTACAGCCGGTCGACCTACAGCGGTCACGACGGCGCCGGAGCACAGGGCGTCTTCCACACGCTGGAGGGCAAGGGGCTGGTCTGGACGCGGTACGCGGACGGCGAGTCCGTGCCCGTGACCCGTCCGGCCGGGATCACCGGCACCTACGCGGCCGGAGGCGACGTGCTCGCCTACCAGTACGGCGGCGGTGAGGTCGGCCTGTGGGACGCGGCCGCCGGCACCACACGCACCCTCCGGGCACCCGACGGCCTGGACCTGGTCACGGCCTACCGCGATCTGGCGGTCGCCTACCGCGCAGTGGAGGACGAGAACGGCAAGGCCTGGCGGGAGATGCACCTGCTGCTCCCGGAGACCGACGGCACCACGCGGGACGTGCCGGTCACCGGGGTGCCCGAGGGAGTGAACCTCGGCAGGCCCGCGGGCGGTGACGAGAACGGGCTGCTGTTCCTGGCCGACAAGGACGGCCAGTTCCTGACGGTCATGGTCGACCGGCGCACGGGCCGGGCGCAGAGCTGGACCACGCCGGGTCCCAAGATCTATCTCGACGCCCAGGTCACCTCCGGCCACGTCGTCCTCTTCAACCTCAACGAGCCCACCGTCCAGGTGTACTCCCGCTCCGACCTGTCCGCTGCACCCGCCCAGCTCACGCTGACGGGGCGCGGCGTGAACCCGGTGCAGGACCTCGCCGTGGTCGGCGACTGGTTGGTGTACCGGCCCAGCGCGGGACTGGCGGTGTACGGGCAGTCCCTCGCGGGCGGCCCCCCGGTGACCCTGCTCGCCACGTCGTACGCCGGCATCTCCGCGGCGGCCGACGGCAGCGCCGTGGCGGTCGGGCGCACCTCGGTCACGCTCGACGACTGGGGCATCCGGCGCATCCAGCCCGGTCCGGCCGGCAGTCCGGTCGTCACGCAGGTCAAGGCGCTGCCCAAGCCGCCGACCGAGATCCAGGGTCTGTCCCTGGACCAGGGGCGCCTGGTGGCCGCCTACGATGCCACCACGACCAGCCGGCTCATCAACGCCCGCAGTGTCGCGCCGACGGGCACCCCGGTCTTCGGCGCCGAGACCACCCTCACGGGCGCCGAGAGCTGTCCGTCCGACGACGCCGCCTGTTCTCCGGTGCGGAGCATGGGCGACGGGACGACCGTCCGGCTGAGCCACGCCACGGAGCAACTCGACCGGATCAATACGTACCGAGCGTCGGCCACCGCGTGGAAGTCATGGCACGTCGACGTCCCGGCCGGGGGACGGATCACCGACGTCTCGGGCCGGTACCTGCTCTACACGGCTCCCGGTGGGCAGTACGTGTACAAGCCCGGTGACGACTACTACCAGCCCGTCACCCGCGCCCCCGGTGCCGCCGCCCTCTCCGGCAACACCCTGTGGACCCCCGGTACGACCGTGGGCAGCGTCGTGCCCCTCGACCTGGCCACCGGCCGGAGCGGCACGCCCCTCACCACCGACGCGGGCTGCGCCCCCACCGACCTCCAGGCCGTCGGCCGCTGGCTGTACTGGGCCTGCGACGGCCGTGCGGGCGTGTACGACCGCACGGCGGGCGCCTCCGTGGCCGTACCGGCCGGCGAGGCCGGACTGGGGGACGGGTTCGTCGTCACGCACGACAGGCAGAACGGGAAGCTGGTCCTCACCACGGTCACCGGCGCGGCCCCCGAGAGCCGGGTGATCGGGGACCTGCCGGACACCGGGGTCCCGCAGCGGGACGTGCGCTGGACCGTGGACGAGTCGGGCTCCAACGCCGCGTACGTGGACGAGCTGCAACGCGTCCATCTCGTACCGTCCGGGGTGGCCCAGCAGCCGCTGCGCCTGCTCGACCCCGCACGGAATACGGCCGAGACCTCGCCCGGCTACCACACACTGACCACGACGGTGCTGTCGAAGCCGGCCGCGGGCTGGGAGCTGAAGGTGCGCAGCAAGGCGACCGGGAAGGTCGTCGGCGGCACGGACGGCGGTGCGGTTCGGGGCGAGCTGACGGTCGACTGGGACCCCGGGGCCACCCTGCCCAACGGCCGGTACGACTGGACGCTCTCCGTCGCGCCCGCCGACGGCGTCGGTGCCCCGCTCGAGGTGAGGGGCGAGGTCCGCATGCTGCGCGGCACCGCGGTCCGGCACGACTACGCGGGGCCGCAGGCGTTCCCCGACGGCGTCGGGGATCTGCTCGCGTTCACCTCTTCCGGCACGGTCACGTTCCGGCAGGGCGACGGCAAGGGCGCGTTCCCCTCGGCGCTCAGCGGCGGTGGCTGGCCCGCGGGCATCCTGCCGGTCCCGGTCGGGGACCTGACCGGGGACCGCTGCAACGACGTCCTGGTGCGGTTGAGCAACGGCGCCCTGCGGCTGTACCGGCCGGTGTGCGGGACGGCACTGAAGCCGACCTCGCCGTACACCACGCTGGGCACCAGCGGCTGGACCCAGTTCGACGTGCTGACCTCGCCCGGTGACGTCACGAAGGACGGGCGGCCAGACCTGATCGCCCGTAACCCGTCGACCGGCCGGGTCTACCTCTACCGGGGGACGGCCGCCGGGAAGCTGGCGACGGCCGTGAAGCTCTACGACGACTGGAAGACGTACAAGAAGATCGTCGGCGTCGGTGACCTCAACGGTGACGGCGTCGGTGACCTGATCGCCCAGGACAAGTCGAACAACCTGTACCGCTACCTCGGGACCGGCAAGGGGACCTTCACGGCGCGCGTGAAGCTGTTCGCGAACTGGGGGGCTTCGTACAACGCGGTCGCCGGGGCCGGGGACATCACGGGGGACGGGAAGGCGGACCTCGTGGTGCGCGACACCGCGGGCGGGCTGTACCGGCTGCCCGGCACCGGGACGGGCACCTTCGGGACGCGGGTCAAGATCGGCGCCGGCTGGCAGAACTACAAGGGCATTTTCTAGCCAAGTTGTGACGTGTGTCACGCCCTCGGCAGGGGAATTGCTGGGGGCATGACAGATGACGGCACAGCGGGTCGGCCGGCTCCCGGGAAACTCTCGGACGAAGAGCGGCTGGCCGAACTCGGTTACACCCAGGTCCTCGCCCGCCGCATGTCGGCGTTCTCCAACTACGCGGTCTCCTTCACGATCATCTCGGTCCTGTCGGGCTGCCTGACGCTGTACCTGTTCGGCATGAACACGGGCGGCCCGGCGGTGATCGTCTGGGGCTGGGTCGCCGTGGGGCTGATGACCCTGTTCGTCGGCCTGGCCATGGCCGAGATCTGTTCGGCGTACCCGACGTCGGCGGGCCTGTACTTCTGGGCCCACCGGCTGGCGCCCCCGCGATCGGCGGCGGCCTGGGCCTGGTTCACGGGCTGGTTCAACGTGCTGGGCCAGGTGGCGGTGACGGCGGGCATCGACTTCGGCGCCGCCTCCTTCCTCGGCGCTTATCTGAACCTCCAGTTCGACTTCGAGGTGACCCCCGGCCGGACGGTCCTGCTGTTCGCCGGGATCCTGGTGCTGCACGGACTGCTGAACACCTTCGGGGTGCGGATCGTCGCCCTCCTCAACAGCGTGAGCGTGTGGTGGCACGTGCTGGGCGTGGGCGTCATCGTCGGGGCGCTGGCCTTCGTCCCCGACAAGCACCAGTCGACGTCCTTCGTGTTCGGTGAGTTCGTCAACAACACCGGCTGGGGCAGCGGGGTGTACGTCGTCCTGCTCGGCCTGCTGATGGCCCAGTACACCTTCACCGGGTACGACGCCTCCGCCCACATGACCGAGGAGACGCACGATGCGTCGACGGCCGGCCCCAAGGGGATCGTGCAGTCCATCTGGACCTCGTGGATCGCGGGCTTCGTGCTGCTGCTCGGCTTCACGTACGCCATCCAGTCCTACGACGCCGCGCTCGCCTCCCCGACCGGCGCGCCGCCCGCCCAGATCCTGCTCGACGCGCTCGGCGCGACCGCCGGCAAGCTGCTGCTGCTCGTCGTGATCGGCGCCCAGCTGTTCTGCGGGATGGCGTCCGTGACCGCCAACAGCCGCATGATCTACGCCTTCTCGAGGGACGGGGCGCTGCCGTACTCGCACATCTGGCACACGGTCAGCCCGCGTACCCGCACGCCCGTCGCGGCGGTCTGGCTGGCGGCCGGCGGCGCGTTGGTGCTGGGCCTGCCGTACCTGATCAACGTGACCGCGTACGCGGCCGTCACCTCGATCGCCGTCATCGGCCTCTACATCGCGTACGTCATCCCGACCCTGCTGCGCATCCGCAAGGGCGACGCCTTCGCGCGGGGGCCGTGGCACCTGGGCCGCTGGTCGAAGGCGATCGGCGTGGTGTCGGTGGCGTGGGTGGCCGTCATCACCGTCCTGTTCATGCTGCCCCAGGTCTCGCCGGTCACCTGGGAGACCTTCAACTACGCCCCGGTCGCCGTCCTCGTCGTGCTGGGCTTCGCGGGTGTGTGGTGGCAGGTCTCCGCCCGGAACTGGTTCCTCAACCCCGAGCACGAACGGACCATCGCCCGCGAGGCGTCACGGGCTGCGGCACCCGCCGAACTGCCCGAGCGGTGACCGATCTCGATCGCTTCGCGTCGCCCGGCGCGCCCGTGTCTCCGATACCCGATCGGAGACACGGCCACCTCCGGCTATGCTCGGGGAGGCAACATCGCCTGGGCCCTTAGCTCAATTGGCAGAGCAGTGGACTTTTAATCCATTGGTTGTGGGTTCGAGTCCCACAGGGCCTACCGGCGGCGAGGCGGGGGACATCCCCTTCCGGCCTGTGGTGCGGCGCTCGGGTCGACTTCGGTCGACCCGGGCGCCGCTTCCGTTTCCGGGCCGGTGCGTGAGCGCGGGTGCCGTGCCGTTCCCGGCTCGGCGGCGGGTCGGTCGGTCAGTGGTCGGAGTAGCTGAAGTCCCCGATGGTCCAGGCGCTGACGTCCTCGATCGCCACGCGGTACATCCCGCCCGTCTCGGGGATCCCCACCGTGCCCTGGAGGATCCGGGCGACATGGAAGTGCAGATGCGTGGGCGGCCCGTCCTTCTTCGCGGGGGTGTCGAAGACGGCGGAGAACTCTCCCAGGTGGGCGGAGTCCGTCAGCACCTCCGACACCCTCTGCCGCCAGGTGGCTTCGGGAGCCAGTCGACCGGTGATGACGGCACCACCGGTGACCACGGTCAGGGGCATCTGATTGCTCTGCTCGGACTCCACACGGGCGGCGATGTCCACGATCAGCTCGTCAGGCTTCGGCATGAGATCGGATTCTATGCACCGACCCGTCCGAGCCGGGCCCGTGGGGATACCTCATTGCCGAGAGCCGCAAAATCTATGCTTGCCAGAGTAGACATTGAGCACTGACCTGGTTATGGTTTCTCTCGTAGCCGAGATCGAGCAAGGCCTGGCAGACACGAACTGCCGGGCAGCAGCAGGTGTATGACGGTGCGGCGGTGGAGTGTCGAAGCCAGGTGGTGGTCGTACGACGGCGACGGGACTGACGGCCGGACCGGGTGGCCCGCAGTGATCAGGGGCCGCCATGAGCAGGACCGCGGTCGACGCGGTGGCAGTACCGGTAGTACCAAGTAGTACGAGCAGTACCAGCAGTACCGCGGCCGGAGCAGCGCCAGGGCCGGCAGGCGGTGGTGCGATTCCGCAGGGGCCCCGGTGGCCGACGGCCCCCGGGCCCCGGCGGCGTCCGGGGTCAGTTGGCGGCGAGCGAGATGGC
>NZ_JBHVYO010000064.1:0-43243 GCF_042880655.1 Streptomyces sp. NPDC058295 | reverse complement strand
CGCGAACGCCTCGCGTGTTCGCGCCCGTGATCGCCTTCGTGTCACTCGTGCGCGATCGCGGCCAGTACGTTCATCCGCGAGGCGCGCAGCGCGGGCAGCAGGGCCGCCACCACACCGACGACCGCGGAGCCCACCACGACCGCGACGATCGTGCCCCACGGGACGGCGAGGGCCTTCATGCCCTGCAACTCCAGCACCTGCTGTATGCACACGCCCCACACCAGCCCGAGCGCCAGCCCCAGCACCGCGCCGAACACCGCGATCACGACCGACTCCAGCCGGATCATCCGGCGCAACTGCCGCCGGCCCAGACCGATGGCCCGCAGCAGCCCGATCTCCCGGGTCCGCTCCACCACCGACAGCGCCAGGGTGTTGACCACACCGAGCACCGCGATCACGATCGCGAGCCCGAGCAGCGCGTACACCAGGTAGAGCAGCACGGCGATCTGGTCGTGCACCAGCTTCTTGTAGTCGGCCTGGTCACGCGCCTGTACCTGCGGATACGCGTCGAGTGTCTTCTCCAGACGGGGCCGCAGCTGGTCGCCGCTGGTACCGGAGGCCGCGTTCACGTACAGCGCCGAGTCCTGCCCGCCGGGCACGTACTTCTCGACGGTGGCGATCCCGAGGAACAGCCCGCCCTGCATGCCGAACCCGTCGCCGCCGTCCTGGTCGGTGAGCGCGCCGACCTTCAGCGAGGTGGTCCGCTTCCCCGGGAACTCCACCGGCAGCACGCTGCCCAGCCGTACCCCGTGGTCCTTGGCGAAGTCGACGTCCATGCCGATGGCGCCGTCGGCCAGCGCGGCCGCCGTGTCGCCCTGGACGTAGGTGACGTGCGCGACGTCGTCGACCCGGTCGTCGTAGCCGGAGGCGGTCGTCTCGACGCGCTTGCCGTCGGGCAGCCGCACGGCGAGCGGCGCGAACCGCTGCCGGACGACGAGGCCGACGTCCTCGGTGTCGCGGACCGCGTCCGTGACCTCTTGCGAGAACGGCGTGAAGTTGGCGTTCTGGACGACGAAGTCGGCGCCCAGCGTCTTGTCGATCTGCTCGTCGAAGGACTTGGACATCGACGCGCTCGCCACCGACATCCCGCCGACCAGGGCGAGACCCACCATCAACGCGGCCGCCGTGGCGCCGGTACGGCGCGGGTTGCGCAGGGCGTTGCGCTGGCTCATCCGGCCGACCGAGCCGAACAGCGCGGGGAAGGCGCCGCCGAGCACGCGGATCACCGGGCGGACCAGCAGCGGCCCCGCGATGACGGTGGCGATGAGGGTGAGCACGACACCCAGGCCCAGCAGGGACGCCGCGGACGCCGTCTTCGAGGAGCTCACACAGCCGGCGAGCGCCGCCACGCCCAGCGCGCCGACGACGGCGCCCACCACCGCGCGCACCTTCAGCGGCCGCCCCACCCCGGCGATGTCCGCGTCCGCGAGGGCCGCCATCGGCGACACGGTCGCGGCGCGCCGGGCCGGGAGGTAGGCCGCCACGAAGGTGACGCCGACGCCGACGACGTACGCCGACACCGGGGTCGCCCAGCCGACGACCATCTCCGTGGTCTTCAGGTTCATGCCGAACGCGCTCATGAGCTTGATCAGCCCGGCCGCCAGACCGATGCCGGCGGCGAGGCCGACCGTGGAGCCCACGACACCGAGCAGCACCGCCTCGGTGAGCACCGAGCGGCGCACCTGACGGCGGTCGGCGCCCAGGGCGCGCAGCAGGCCCAGCTCACGCGTGCGCTGGGCGATCAGCATCGAGAACGTGTTCACGATCAGGAACACACCGACCAGGACGGCGATCCCGGCGAAGCCGAGCATCACGTACTTGATCACGTCGAGGAACCCGCCCAGCGCCTCCGCCGACGACTTCGCCTGCTCGTCCGCGGTCTTCACGTCGTAGGGCCCGGCACCGATCGCGGAGCTGACGCGTCGTTCGAGGACCGGGTCGCTCACCCCCCGCGCCGCGTCGACGGAGATGCTCGTGGCCTTGTCCGGCGACCCCAGGAGCTGCGTGGCGGCGGCCGCGGGGTCGAGGAAGACCAGGGCCGCGCCCGGGTTGGTGGTGGTGAAGGTGGCGATGCCGACGATCCGCACCTTGAACGAGCCCGGCTGGGCCATCACGGTGAGGGTGTCGCCGATCTTCACGTGCTTCTTGTCGGCGGTGTCGGCGTCGAGCATGGCCTCACCCGCGCCCTGCGGGGCGTGGCCGGAGGTCAGCTTCACCGGGCTGCGGTCGGTGACGTACCAGTCGGTGGCGATGGTCGGCGCGCCCGTGGTCGGCCCGACGGACTTGTTCTCGCCGTCCACGACCGTGATGTTCTCCACGCTCACGTCCGCGTGGGTCGACGCGACCCCGTCGACGCGGGCCACCTGCTGGGCGAGCGAGGCGGGCACGGTCTGCACGGCGCCGGTCGGCACGGACGCCTTCAGGTCGTCGCTGGGCTCGACCGTCACATCCGCCGACGTGGACGCGAAGAGCCGGTCGAAGGTGCGCGTGACCGTGTCGGAGAAGATCAGGCTGCCCGCGACGAACGCCACCGACAGGACGACGGCGAGCGCGGACAGCAGCAGCCGCCCCTTGTGCGCGAGGAAACTTCTGAGGGTGGCTTTCAGCACCGGATCACTTCTCCTTGGCGTCGGCGCCGTGGGCGTCGCCGGCCGGGATGCGGACGCCGCCGCTCTCGCCGTCGGGCTGGGCGCGGATCACGTCGAAGCGCTTCATGCGTTCCAGCACCGCGTCCGCCGTCGGCCGCTCCGTCTCGTCCACGATCCGCCCGTCCGCGAGGAAGAGCACCAGGTCGGAGTGGGCGGCGGCACCCGGGTCATGGGTGACCATGACGACGGTCTGCCCCAGCTGGTCGACGGCCTCCCGCAGGAACGCGAGGACCTCGAGCCCGGCGCGCGAGTCCAGGTTGCCGGTCGGCTCGTCGGCGAAGATCAGCTCGGGGCGGGAGGCGAGCGCCCGGGCGCAGGCCACGCGCTGCTGCTGGCCGCCGGACAGCTGCGACGGCCGGTGCTTCAGCCGGTCCCGCAGGCCGAGCGTGTCGATCACCTGGTCCAGCCACTTCTGGTCGGGCTTCTGCCCCGCGATGTCCATGGGCAGGGTGATGTTCTCGACGGCGTTGAGCGTCGGGATCAGGTTGAACGACTGGAACATGAACCCGATCCGGTCCCGGCGCAATCGGGTCAGCTCCCGGTCCTTCAGCCCCGTGATCTCGGTGTCGCCGATCCACACCTGACCGGCCGACACCGTGTCCAGGCCCGCCAGGCAGTGCATCAGGGTCGACTTCCCGGACCCGGACGGCCCCATGACGGCGGTGAAGCGGCCGCGCGAGATGTCCACGTCCACCGAGTCCAGGGCGAGCACCGTGGTCTCGCCGGAGCCGTACGCCTTGGTCAGACCGCGGGCGCGGGCCGCGATCCCGCCGGCCGAAGCCAGGCCGGGGGCGTGCTCCGCAGCAGGTGTGGACAAGGCTGCCTCCTCGCTCGTAAGGACGTGCCGATCGCACGGTGATGTTTCTGCCCGGCCGAGCGTAGTGTGACCCGGCGCACACCCGGTATCCCTTTTCACCTCCCGGCCGCCCTTGCCGTTGCTAGCGACACGGCGCTAGCGTCGAGGTATGGCGAAGACCCAGCTGAACGTACGCGTCGACGAGGGCACGGCCCGCGCCGCCCGCGAGCGCGCCACGGCCCGCGGCATGAGCGTCAACCGCTATATAGAAGAGCTGGTCAGACAGGACGCGGGCGAAGTCGGCCACACGTTCGTCGAGGCCGCCAGCGACTTCATGAAGCAGTACGAGGCCGTGTTCGCGGAAGAGTTCGGCGCCGATCGCGAGGGCGGCACGCGCGAAGGTCGCCGCTGATCCCTTGAGCGATCTCCGTATCGATCTCGCCTGGCTGCTCATGCTCGCCGAACAGAAGACCCCGGGGGACCCCCAGGTCACCGACTGGGGGGCGCTGGTGGCGGCCGTGGCGCGCCACCAGGCCGAGATATTCGACGTCCCCGTCTACGACGACGCGCCGGCCCGTGCCGCCGCGCTGCTCCAGCTCCTCATCCACGTCCCCGCGCTGGAGCGCTCCAACGCCCTGTTCGCCTGCGCCGTCGCGTACGCCTATCTCGTCGCCAGCGGTCTGAAGGTCGCCACCTCGCCCGAACAGGTCCGCGATCTGGCCCGGCTGGTCAAGACCGGGGAGGCGTCGGTGTCCGACATCGCGCGGGAACTGCGCCAGTGGAGCCTATGAGGGGCGGCGGGCCCTGCCGAGAACGCAGTAGGAGGCGGGGGACCGAGGGCCCTTCTCCGGCACGGTCAGCCGCCGGTACGGGCCGAGCTCGAACCCTGCCTCGCGCAGGGCGTCGAGCGGGTCCCGGGTGAGGTGACAGCCGCCGGCCAGGGTCGGCCACACCGTGCGGTCCAGCGCGCGCTGGGTGAACCGCATCACCGGACCGCCGCCGGGACCGTGCTCGAAGAACCGGAGTTCGCCGCCGGGTCGCAGCACCCGCCGCAGCTCCGCGAGCGTGCGGGAGGCGTCCCGCACGCTGCACAGCACCAGCGAGACCACCGCCCCGTCGAAGGCCTCGCTCTTCACCGGCAGCGCCTCCGCCACGGCCGGCACGACATCCACCGGCACCTCCGCGCGCCGGGCGGCCTCCAGCGCCAGCGTGCGCAGGTGGCGCTCCGGCTCGATCGCGACGATCTCCGAGACGGCGGCCGGGTAGTGCGCGAAGTTCAGTCCGTTGCCCGCGCCGATCTCGATGATCCGGCCGGACAGCCCCGTGAGCAGCTGATCGCGAAGGGGGGCCAGACCGCCGCGGGTCTCGGCGGCCGTGCCGAGCCGGGCGTAGAACCGGGCGAACAACGGATGGTGGACAAGGTCACCGGGCGCCTTGCCCGAGCCGGTGGACCGTAGGGGCATGGCGACCTCCCGAGCAGCAGCGGGCCTACCGGGATTGTCCCCCGTGCAGGCCCGCCGCACCCGTGCTGTCGCTGTCGCGTCGTTCACCGGACGGAGCGGCTCACCGGACGAGCCTCACTGGATGAAGTCGCGCACCTGCGCGTACACGCCGGAGTCGTTGTTGATGTCGGTGTGCGAGATGCACCCGACGCCGACGTTGGTGGCCCCGCTCAGCAGCGCCGAGGAGTCCGGGTCGATGGCCGAGTCGCAGTTCGACCAGTAGGTCGCGTAGTTCACGCTGCCCGGTGTCTCGTCACCGGAGTTGAGCGAGGTGAGGAACGAACTGCCGGTGACCATCTCGGCGCAGGAGGTGTAGAGCCAGCTGCACCACGAGGCGACCGACGTCCCGTGGTTGGTGCCCGCGACGGAGACGAAGTCGTCCACGTACGCGGTGCCGCCGAGGTTCTTGAGGTAGTAGCGGGAGCTGAGCGCGCCCATGGAGTGGATGACGACGTCGACCTTGGACGCGCCGGTTCTCGCCAGCACGTTCTTGATCTCGGTGGCCAGTTGGGAGGCGGTCGTGGCGTTCGACTGGGACCAGCTGTAGGTCCAGGCGTCCAGCTCGGCGGCCGTGTAGCCGTCGGCCTTGAAGTCCGCGACCCAGTCGTCCCAACTGCTGGAAGAACTGCTGAGGCCGTGCACGAAGACGATCGGGTTGTGGGTCGCGGCGTGGGCTGTGGGGGCGGAGAACGAGAGTGACAGAAGGAGCGAAGAGACCACGGCCGAGAGTGCCGCGGCGATGCGACGCTTGTGGCGCTGCATGATGCCTCCTGAAACGTGTGGGGTTGCCAGGAGTGTCCGGCGGGTCTACGCGCGCCGCATCGGTGAAATCGCCAGTCTTTACGGTTCAAGTAACCCGCCAGTAACGTCACTTGTGTGGTGACACGAGTGAACCCCCCGTCTGTGGACCGCACTTCGCCACCGGCGCCGCCGGGCGCGGGCCCGCGCCCGGCCGCGGCACTGTCCGAAGGCGTCCGCGTGCGCGTGCTGCGCCTCGTATACGGCGACCCGCGCGCCGCCGCCGAACTCGTCGCACGGCTGACCGAACGGCAGGCGGCCGGCCTCGATCCGCTGCCGGCCGAACCCGCCGACCTCGCCCCCGAGACGCTGCGCGCCCACCGCCGCGAGGTCCGCGCGCTGCCCGACGGCACCCGGCTGGTGCTCCTGCTGGCGGCCGCCGACCAGTACCCGGTGGCCACCCATGCCTTCCTGCGCGCCCTCGCCGCCGCCCGCCTCGACACCCGGCCCCTCGAAGCGGCGGAAGCGGCCGGGATCGCCTACGCCACGGCCGGCGGCGTCGGCTTCCGCGACGCCTGGACCCGGATCGCCGCGTACGAGACGGCCGCCCCGGCCGACCGGCGCGACGCCCACCGGCTGCTCGCCCGCGTCCTGCACGGCGCGGCGGAGACTCCCCGCCGGTCCTGGCACCGGGGCGCGGGCGCGCTCGGGCCCAGCGCACGGCTCGCCGCGGAACTCACGGCGGCCGCCGCCCGGGCGCGCGCCGCCGGCGACCCGGCGCTCTCGGGCGCCCTCGCCGAACGGGCCGCCGCGCTCTGCACGGACCCGGGCGAACGGTCCCGGCTCCTCGCCCACGCGGCGACCGACGCCTGGCACCGCGGTGACGGCGACCGGTCCCGCGCCCTCGCCGCCCGCACCGACGCCGACGCCCTCACCGGCATCCTCGCCCTGCGTACCGGGCACGCGGGGGAGGCGTTCGACGCGCTGCTGGCCGGGGCGGCACGGGCGGCCGGGGCGCGGCCCGCGCCCGGCTGCCCGCCACCGGGACGGGACGGCTCCGCAGCGTCCCGCGTCGGCTCCACTGTCCCCTCCCGCGCCGCCTCGCACGCGTCCGGCGAGGCGGCGGACTCAGCCCTCGCCGCCCCCGTCACCCACTTCCTGGCCCGAGCCGCCGAAGCCGCCGTCTACACCGGCGATCTGCGTCGATGCCGTGAAGCGGCCCTTGTCGCGGGGCAGTCGGGCATCGACCCGCCGGGTGTGCTCGGCGGGATCGCCGCGGCCGTCGACGGACGGTACGAGGACGCGCGCAATCTGCTGGAGGCCACCGCCGGACGGTGCGGTCCGGGCGGTGACCCCACCCTCCTCCTGCACGCGGGGATCGCCGCCCTGATGCTCGGCGACCACACCCGCGCCGCCACCGCCACGGTCCGGGCGGCCGCCGCGGCCCGCGCCCGGGGCGTCACCGCCGCCGTCTCCCAGGCCATGGAGTTCCGCGCCTACGCCGACTTCTGGACCGGCCGCCCGCGCGCCGCCGAGGCCGCCGCGCTGGACGCCCTGCGGCAGGCGTACGCCACCGGACAGGACAACGGCGCCTGCCATCTCCAGGCCGCCCTCGCGATGTTCGCCGCGCTCACCGGCGACGAGGACCTGTGCCGGGAGCGGGCCGCGGCCGCCCGCTCCTACGCCCTCGCCCACGCCCTGGGCCTGCCCGCCGCCCTGGCGCAGTGGGCGCTCGCCTTCCTCGACCTGGGCTCCGGCCGCTTCGACGCTGCCGCGGCCCGGCTGCGCGCCCTCGCCGCCTCGGGCCCGGGCCACGGCCACCGGGCCATTCGCCACCTGGCCACCCCGCACTATGTCGAGGCCGCCGTCCGCACCGGCGAGACCCGCGTGGCGCGCGCCGCGCACGCCGACTACGACCGCTGGGCCCGCGCCGTCGGCAGCCCCGACGACCTGGCCCTCAGTGCCCGCTGCCGAGCCCTGCTCACGCCGGGCGCCGACGCCGTCGAGCACTACCGCACGGCCCTCCGGTTGCACGCCGAAGGAACCCGGGCCTTCGAACGGGCCCGCACCGAACTGCTGTTCGGCAGCGCGCTGCGCAGGCTGCGCCGCCGCACCGAGGCCCGCGACCGGCTGCACAGCGCCATGGAGGCGTTCGAGTCCTTCGACGCCCCGCACTGCGCCGAGAGCGCCCGCGCCGAACTGCGCGCGCTGGGCGCCCCCGCGTCCCCCACCCGCGGCGACCGCCGCCCGACGGTCCACCTGACCGCCCAGCAGCTCCTCGTCGCCCGGATGGCGGCCGACGGCGCCACGAACCGGGAGATCGCCGCCCGCCTCGCCCTCAGCCCCCGCACCATCGACCACCATCTGAGAGGCGTCTTCACCCGCCTCGGCATCCGCTCCCGCATCGAACTCGTCCGGCTGCTCGCGGACGCGGACGGCGGCTAGAGCCCGGAACCGGTCCGCTTCCGGAAGGCCTCCGCCTCCCACGTCCCGTCCAGTCGCGGCGCCAGCCAACCGGGCGCCACGGCACGGAAATCGACGGGTGCGAGAGCGCCGGCGCCCGACGGCAGGGCCCCCAGCAGCGGGGCCCCGGCCACCTCCGGCAGATCCGCGACATTGCAACGCGAGGCCAGATCGGGGGAGTCGGGCCAGCTGCCGATCACGACTCCCAGCAACTCCACGCTCCGGCAACGAAGTTCACGAGCCGTCAGTTCCGTGGTGTTCAGTGTGCCGAGGCCGGCCGAGGCCACGACCAGCACCGGCGCCCGCAGCGACTGCGCCACGTCGGCCAGCGTCCCGCCCGCCTCGTCGAACCGTACGAGCAGCCCGCCCGCCCCCTCGACGAGCACCAGGTCGTGCCCGGCGGCCAGTTTCTGCGCCGCCTCCGCCACGTCCTGCGGCCGGACCGCCGCCAGGCCCGCCCTGCGCGCCGCCGTCGCCGGAGCCAGCGGCTCGGGATAGCGGGCCACTTCGGCCGTCGTCACCGCGCCCGCGAGCCGCGCCACCTCGTCGGCGTCCCCGCACTCGTCCGCGCGTACGCCGGTCTGCGCGGCCTTGAGGACGGCCACCGTCCGCCCCGCCGCGAGCGCCGACGCGGCGACCGCGGCCGTCGTGACGGTCTTGCCGACCTCCGTGCCCGTCCCCGTGATCACCAGGATCGGCATGCTCATCCCTCCCGCGCCGCGGCGCACACCGCGCGCGCGATCCGTGCCACGTCCGCGTCACCGGTGACGTACGGCGGCATTGTGTAGACCAGGTCGCGGAACGGCCGCAGCCAGACGCCCTCGCGCACGGCGGCCCGGGTGGCGGCCGCCATGTCCACCGGGTGGTCGAGCTGGACGACGCCGATGGCGCCCAGGACCCGGGCGTCCCGGACCCCCGGGATCTGCGCGGCCTCGGCGAGCCCGTCCCGCAGCCCCGTCTCGATCCGCTTGACCTCGGCAAGCCAGTCCTGCCCGAGGAGCAGCTCGATCGAGGCACAGGCGACGGCCGCGGCGAGCGGGTTGCCCATGAACGTCGGCCCATGGGCCAGCACCGGCACCTCGCCCCGCGAGATCCCGTCGGCCACCCGGGATGTGCACAGCGTCGCCGCCATCGTCAGATAGCCGCCGGTCAACGCCTTGCCGACGCACATCACATCCGGTGTCACCGCGGCGTGCTCCGCCGCGAACAGCGCGCCCGTGCGCCCGAACCCGGTCGCGATCTCGTCGAACACCAGCAGCACGTCGTGCGCGTCGCACGCCTCGCGCAGCACCCGCAGATAGCCGGGGGAGTGGAACCGCATCCCGCCCGCGCCCTGCACCACCGGCTCGACGATGACCGCGGCCAGTTCGTCGGCGTGCCGCTCGATCGTCTCGCGCAACAGGTCGGCGTACGCCTCCTCGAACTCCACCGGAGGCGGGTCCACGAAGACCTGCCGGGGCAGCACCCCGGTCCACAGGTCGTGCATCCCGCCCTCGGGATCGCACACGGACATCGGCTGCCAGGTGTCGCCGTGGTAACCGCCGCGCCAGGTCAGCAGGCGTCGCTTGGCCGGGCGGCCCAGCGAGCGCCAGTACTGGAGGCACATCTTCACCGCGACCTCGACCGACACCGAGCCGGAGTCGGCGAGGAACACATGCTCCAGACCGTCGGGCGACATGTCGACAAGGAGCTTCGCCAGCCGTACGGCGGGCTCGTGGGTGAGCCCGCCGAACATCACATGACTCATCCGGCCCAGTTGCTCGCGCACGGCCTCGTTGAGCACCGGGTGGTTGTAGCCGTGGATCGCCGACCACCAGGACGCCATACCGTCGACCAGGTCACCCGAGCCGTCCGCCGGCCGCAGCCGTACCCCGCTCGCCGACTCCACGACGAGCGGGTCGACCCGGCCGGGCATCGGACCGTACGGATGCCACACGTGCCGCCGGTCGAGCTCCAGCAGCTCGGGCACCCCGAGCGGGGGCAGCTCAGGCATTGGGCGCGAGATCGGTACCGGCGCCACGCCGGCGTACGGCGACCAGGTCCGTACGGGCCTCGCCGACCGCCGCGACCGGGGCCGCGGCCGGAGTCGGGGCCGACGCAGGGGCCGACGCCGGGGCGGAGCCGCACACACCGCCGCCCGCGTGCGAGCCGCAGCCGCCCGCGCCCTCGTGCGCACCGCCCCCGGCGTTCTCGTGCGAGCCGCAGCCACCGCCCTCGTGGGACCCGCAGCCCCCGGCCGCCGTCGCCCGGTGCTCGGGCAGGGTGACCTGTTCCGCGCCCTCCACCTCGAACCCGGCGTCCGCGATCATCTCCAGGTCGGCCTTGCCGGCCTGGCCCTCGGTCGTGAGGTAGTCGCCCAGGAAGATCGAGTTGGCCAGGTGCAGGGCGAGCGGCTGCATGGTGCGCAGATGGACCTCACGGCCGCCCGCGATGCGCACCTCGACGTCCGGGCAGACGAACCGCACCATCGCCAGGATCCGCAGACAGCGCTGCGGGGTGAGGTTCCACTCCTTGGCGAGCGGGGTGCCCTCGACCGGGATGAGGAAGTTCACCGGAACGGAGTCCGGGTCCAGCTCGCGCAGCGAGAAGACGACGTCCACCAGGTCCTCGTCGGACTCGCCCATGCCGGCGATCAGACCCGAGCACGCGGACAGACCCGCCGCGTGCGCCTTCTGCACCGTGTCCACCCGGTCGGCGTACGTGTGCGTGGTCGTGATCTCCCCGTACGTGCCCTCGGACGTGTTCAGGTTGTGGTTGTAGGCGTCGGCGCCCGCCTCGCGCAGCCGTTCGGCCTGGCCGTCGGAGAGCAGGCCCAGACAGGCGCAGACCTCGACGCCCTCGTTCTGGTCCTTGATCGCCTTGATGGTGCCGGCGACCCGGTCGACATCACGGTCCGTCGGACCACGCCCGGACGCCACCAGGCAGACCCGCTTGGCCCCGCCCGCCAGCCCGGCCGCCGCCGCCTGCGAGGCCTCGTCCGGCTTGAGCCAGGTGTACTTCAGGATCCCGGCCGTGGAGCCGAGCCGCTGGGAGCAGTAGGAGCAGTCCTCGGGGCACAGCCCCGACTTGAGGTTGACGAGGTAGTTGAGCTTCACCCGTCGCCCGAACCACTGCCGTCGCACCCGGCCGGCCGCGGCCACCACGTCCAGCACGTCGTCGTCGGAAGTGGCCAGCACGGCCAACGCTTCCTCGCGGGTCGGCAGCTCGCGCCGAAGCCCCTTGTCCACCAGCGTGTTCAGCAGGTCCATGAGAGCCGATCCTGTCCTACGCACCCGCTCCGGGCCAAGGTAGGGATCACACAACACACCGGGTTCGACGTGTGGGTATTGCCACACCGTGGGTGGGCGGCCGGGCCGCTAGTGTCTGTCCGCTACCTACAAAAGCCCGGAGGACCCATGGCGTTCGGCTGGATCGACGAGCAGGCGGAGCTGCGGCGCCGGGCCGGACTCGTGAGGACACTGCGGCCCCGTCCGGCCGACTCGCCGCTCCTCGACCTGGCGAGCAACGACTACCTGGGCCTCGCCCGCCACCCCGAGGTCACGGAGGGCGCCGCGGCGGCCGCCAGGACCTGGGGCGGCGGCGCCACCGGCTCCCGGCTCGTCACGGGCACCACCGAGCTGCACGGCGAGCTGGAGCGCGAGCTGGCCGAGTACTGCGGCTTCGAGGCGGCCCTCGTCTTCTCCTCCGGGTACGCGGCCAACCTCGCCGCGGTCACCGCGCTGGCCCCGCACGGCTCGCTGATCGTCTCCGACGCGGGCAACCACGCCTCGCTCATCGACGGCTGCCGGCTGGCCCGCGGCACCACCCAGGTCGTCGGGCACGCCGACCCGGACGCGGTGCGCAAGGCGCTCGGCACACACGACGGCCCGGCCGTGGCCGTCTCCGACACGGTCTTCTCGGTCGACGGCGACGCCGCCCCGCTGGCCGCCCTGGCGGCCGCCTGCCGGGAGTACGGCGCCGGACTGGTCGTCGACGACGCCCACGGGCTCGGTGTGCTGGGGGACGGCGGCCAGGGCGCTCCGTACGCGTCCGGTCTGGCGGGCGCCGACGACGTCGTCGTCACGGTCACGCTGTCCAAGTCGCTGGGCAGCCAGGGCGGCGCCGTGCTGGGTCCCGCGCGGGTGATCGAGCATCTGGTGAACGCGGCCCGGACCTTCATCTTCGACACGGGCCTGGCCCCGGCGGCGGCGGGGGCGGCGCTGGCCGCCCTCAGGCTGCTGCGCCGGGAGCCGCAGCGCGCGGCACGCGCGCGTGCGGTGGCGGGCGAGCTGCACGCGCGCCTGACGGCCGCGGGCCTGGCGGCGGTGCGTCCGGACGCCGCGGTCGTCTCCGTGCGTGCGCCGTCCCCGGAGGGGGCCGTGCGCTGGGCGGCGGACTGCCGGTCGGCAGGCCTGGCCGTGGGCTGCTTCCGTCCTCCCTCCGTGCCCGACGGCATCTCACGCCTCAGGCTGACCGCGCGTGCGGACCTCTCCGGGGCCGAGCTGGAACGCGCTGTACGGGTGATCGGCGAAACACGACCATGAGTCGGCGTGACACGGCCGTGGACCGCCTCTGACTGCTCCGGTGCGGTCAGCGGAGTCGCGAGACCCCTGAGGCCCTCGACAACACCGTCGTGAAGCCCGACCAGCTCTCGGGGGAGAAGAGCAGGGCGGGTCCGGCCGGGTCCTTGGAGTCGCGTACGGCGAGCAGACCGGCCCAGGGGCCGGAGGCCGGCCGGGCCGTCTCCACACAGTTGTTCGCTCCCGTGCTGTAGCTGCTGCGCAGCCACCGCACATCGGGGAGATGGGCGGGATCGGTACTGGAAGGTACGTTCCGCGGTGGTGCGGACATGGTGCCTCCTTACGCGCCGTCGGCTATCGCGGCGATGTAATCCGATGAGTCCCCGGGCGAAAGGGCGTGCGCCCGAAGGGCGTTGAAGGCCTCGGTGTAGGCCTGGAGGTCTTCTTTCCGTTCGAGATAGAGGCTACTCGTCAAGTGGTCGAGAACAACCACGTCCAGATCAGAAGTGCGCGAAAATGAGAAGATAACGAAAGGGCCGGTTACCCCGATATGCGCTCCGGCGGCGAACGGCAGCACCTGGAGCCGGACTTGGGGCAATCGGGCGGCTTCCACGAGCCGGCCGAGCTGTCGTGCCATCACCTCGGGCCCGCCCACCTCCCGTCGCAGCACCGCCTCGTCCAGTACCGCGCACAGTTCCAGCGGCGGCTGCGCGCGCAGCACGTCCTGGCGGGCCAGCCGCACCTCCACCAGGGTGTCGAGCTGATCCTCGGCGCCGCCCTCCACGGATGCCCTGGTCACCGCGCGCGCGTACTCGGGCGTCTGCAGCAGTCCGGGTACCACCGTCGTCTCCAGGGTGCGCATCGCACTCGCCTGCGACTCCAGGCTGATGAAGTCCCGGTAGGTGGGCGGCAGCACCCCGCGGTAGGCGTGCCACCAGTGGTCCCGACCGCCACTGCCGTCGTCGCCCGCCAACGCCAGCATCAGCTCCCGCAGTTGCGGCTCCTCGACACCATAGGCGTCGAGGAGTAACCGCACATCGGCCGGTTTCGATCCACTGATACCGGTCTCGATGCGGCTCACCTTGGACTGGTGCCAGCCCACGAGCCGGGCCGCCTCACCACTCGTGAGGCCCGCCTGGGCGCGCAGAGTGCGCAGTTCGGCGCCCAGTTTCCGGCGGCGCACCGCGGGACCGTGCTGCATGGGCTCCTCCTTACTCCTATCGGGCCGACCAAATACGCTCTGCCGTCGCAGAGTTCACCGCATTGGGCGACAGATATATGCATATCTCGGTGGATCCCACCCGTGACCGGCGCGGTAATGGCAGTCTGGCGAAGAAGCACCAGTCCGGGACCGTACTCGAACCATCCGCACGGTGTCGGGCTCCCGGTCCCGTGGGAAAGGGTCGACGACGCCATGGCAGATCACCTGGAAGCATCCGTCACTCTGCCGAGCGATCCCGCCTCGGTCTACGCGGCTCGCGTATTCGTGGCCGGCGCCCTCGGGGAATGGGGTCTGCCGGCGGACACGGAGATGGCCGACGCCATCCGGCTGATCGTCTCGGAACTCGCCACCAACGCCGTACAGCACACCTTCGGGCAGTCACCCACCTTCACCGTGGACCTGGTCCTCGACCGTGACGAACACCTGCGCGTCGGGGTCACCGACAGCCACCCGCGCTTCCCCAAACGACTGCCGGCCGCCGTCCAGCAGGACAACGGCCGAGGCATGGTGATCATTAGATGGCTGACCGCCGAGTGCGGCGGCAGGCTGAGAGTGCGGCCCACCCGGGAGGGCGGCAAGACGGTCACCGTCGAGCTCCCGTGGGCCGTCCCGGCGGCGGAGCCGGTGGCCGGTGCCCTGACGGCCCCGGCGGAGGGTGAGCTCCCGGGGCGGTGAAGGCGCGTCAGGACGCCCCCACCACCCCGGGAAAACCAGCCCGTGACCCGGGCGGGCCCTTGCGGACCCGCGGCCCGGGCGGGCCCTTGCGGACCCGCGGCCCGGGCGGGCCCTTGCGGACCCGCGGCCCGGGCGGGCCCTTGCGGACCCGCGGCCCGGGCAGGTCCTGGCGGACCCGCGGCCCGGGCAGGCCCTAGCGGACCCGCGGCCCGGGCAGGCCCTAGCGGACCCGCCCGTACCAGACGCTCTTGGTCCAGATCTTCTGGAGCTTCACCACTTCGCCGGTCTTCGGCGAGTGCCAGATCTTGCCCTTACCCGCGTAGATCCCGACGTGGTAGACGTTCGAGCCCGAGTGGAAGAACACGAGGTCGCCTGCCTTGCGGCTCGACGCCGAGATGTGCTTCGTCTTGTTGTACTGCTGGGACGCCGTCCGGGGCAGGCTCTTGCCCGCCTTCTTGAACGAGTACAGCGTGAGCCCGGAGCAGTCGAACCTCTTCGGCCCGGTCGCCCCGTACTTGTACGGGGCACCCTTCTTGGAGGCCGCGATCTGGAGCGCCTTCGTCGCCGGTGTGGCGGCCGCGGCGTCGGGGGCGAGCCCCGGGACCACGACCGAGCCGCCCACGGCGGCGATGGCGAAAGCCGAGGCCGTACCGGCCCTGGCCATGAGCGACGGGACACGATTGAGCGCAGTCATGCGCAACCCTTCGTCAGCCGCCTGTGAAGGATGACCTGTCGGATTCGGGCTGGCGAAGTTGCCCGGCCGCTGCTGCGGCTTCACCCCAAGGGCTGCTCGGCCCGGCGCCTCTCCTACGGAGACGAACCGTTCCGGCGACCCGTCATGCTTGGGTCCTCCACTCCTGCCGATGCACTCCTGTCGACCGGTCATCCGGGCGGCGGCAGGACTCGGCGTCCGCCCGGACCGCCCCGCCGCTTGTGGCGGGGGCTTGTCGTCAGTCAGGGATCTTGGCTCACCGATGTCCGAAAATCCCAACGGAACCGGGGATTTGTGGGGTTACTCACCACTCACCCGTTCGGGTGGACACCCTGATGGGCGATCAGGTGTCAAGGCACCCCAGGGGCTCCCACCAGCGGTGGAGCCCGCTATTCCGCCCGAAGAGCGCCCTTTTGCGCAACCGCGGAGGGGTCGGGGGAGGAGTAGACGCTCCGCTGAACGGGGGTACCTCTTCTGGGTCGTTTCAACTCCGGTCCGGTCGTCACGTCCTGGGCGCGAGCGTCCGGACCGGAGGTGGGGTGCTCGGGTCAACTGTCGGAGAGCGGAGGCAGCGTGACGCGCGCGGTGCGGCGCTCCCCGTCCAGGACGCGCAGCGCCCGCGCGAGCGTCGGCGCGTGCAGCTCGCTCTCGCCGCGCTGGTGCATGAGCGTCAGCGCGTCGCGCAGCGCGGTCGCCTTGGTCACCAGCGCCTGGGCGGCGCGCAGCCCGCGGTAGGTGTCGCCGTGGTGGGCGGGGTTGATCCGGCCGAGCATGTCGACCACGTCGAGGTAACCGTCGATCAGCTCGGCCTCCGCGCGGGTCAGCGCGGGCAGTGGCGGCAGCTCGGGCACCATCGGCGGCTCACCTCCCGCCGGGCGCGCCGGCCGAGGCCTTGCGGCTGGGGATGATCCCGTCCACCAGGCCGTACTCCACGGCCTCCTGGGCGGTGAGGAACCTGTCCCGCTCGATGTCCGCGGTCACCTGCTCCGGCGTCCGCCCGGTGTGCCGTACGAGCATCTCCTCCAGGCTCGCGCGGATGCGGGCCAGCTCGTCGGCCTGGATCGCGAGATCGCTCGCCTGTCCCTGGACGGGCTCGGGCAGGGACGGCTGGCGGATCGTCATCCGCGCGCCCGGCAGCGCGTACCGCTTGCCCGGCGTGCCCGCCGCCAGCAGCACCGCCGCGGACGAGCCCGCCTGACCCAGGCAGGTGGTCTCCACGTCGCAGGTGACGTACCGGATCGTGTCGTAGAGGGCCGTCATCGCGCTGAAGGAGCCGCCGGGGGAGTTGATGTACAGCGCGATGTCCCGGTCCGGGTCCTTGTGCTCGAGGTACATGAACTGGGCCATCACGTCGTTCGCCGAGATGTCGTCGATCGGCGTTCCCAGGAAGACGATCCGCTCCTCCAGCAGCTTCGAGTACGGATCCATGGTCCGGTGCCCGTAGCTCGTGCGCTCGGTGAACTCGGGCAGGACATGACGGGCGGACGGTCGGTTCATCGAAGCCCCCTCCTTCTCCGTCCGACGCCTTCTACGTCCGACGGGATCTGTAAAAAATGTACAGGATGTACGTGACGTTAGAATGGGGGTATGGCCTACGAGATTCCGGTGACGCAAGCCAGGGCTGAACTCGCCGACCTGATCAACCGCGTGGTGTACGGCGGTGAACGTGTCGTCGTGACACGCCACGGCAAGCCTCTCGTCGCCCTCGTCTCCGCCGCTGACCTGGAGCGACTCGACGAACTCGACAAGGCCGCGGAGGAGCCGGTGATCAGCTCGGTCACCGCCGTGCGCGAGGTCGCGTCCGCTCCCCGCGAACAGCACCGGTTCGGGGTCACGGCGGAGTACCGGGGCTCGAATCCGTCGTAGGGGCACGGGCAGGGAGTACCTGTCGTAGGCACTTGGGTGCACGAGCACACGGCACGCGAAAGGCCGTGCCCCCTGATCCGGGGTGCACGGCCCTGTGGGCGGGGCAGGCGACGGGACGGCGACGGGGCGCTCAGGCGACGAGTGCGGACCGCCGCACCTCGGTGGCCGGCTCGGCCCGGGTCGGTCCCGGCTTCAACTGGGCGCCCAGCAGCACCGCCCCGAGGCCCAGAGCGGCCCACCAGACCAGCGTGAGCGCGGGGCCGGTCGCCGCCGCTCCGTCGAAGAACGACACCGAGCGCAACAGGGTCGTACCGGCACCCGGCGGCAGCCACTGGCCGATCACCCCGACCGGCTCCGGCAGCATGCGCGGTGCCGAGGCCGCCCCGGAGAACGGGTTCCCGAGGAACATCACCACGAACGACACGGCTCCGATGCCGGGCGTGCCGAGCAGCGCGGCGCAGCCCGCGACCGCCGCGCTCACGGCGAGCGTGGAGAGCCCCAGCACCGCGGCCTCCGCCCACCAGTCACCGGTGAGCACCCCGAGCCAGCTGTGCGCCAGCGCCGCCGCGACCGACCCGACCAGCGCGGCGGCGCCGACCAGCCCGAGCACGGCACGAACCCCGCGCAGGCCCAGCAACGACACCAGCGCGCCCGCCGCGATCCCGGCGAGGGCCAGCGGCAGCACGCTCGCACCGAGGGCCGAGCCGCGCGGGTCGGCGGCCGGAGCCGCCACCACGTCCACCGTCTCCACCCGGGTGCCCGAGGCCGTCGCCTGCTGCGCGACCGCCTGCTGGAGCAGCTGGGCGACGAGCGGGCTCGCGGCCGAGGCGGTCAGCAGTTCGGATCCCTCGGCGGTGACGACCACCGCGCCGTATACGGTCCGGTCCTCGACGGCGTCCCGGGCGGCCGTTCCGTCGGCGTAGTGGTGGATCTCGAAGGCGCCCTCGTGCCGGTTCAGTTGCTTCTCCAGCCGCGCGGTCGCGGCGGGCGGACCGGCCACGCCGAGCGGCAGGTCGCGGGGCGCGGTGCGGGAGGCCGGCCAGGCGAAGGCCCAGAGGGCGAGGGCGGCGAGGGTCGGCACGAGCAGGACGACGGCGATCAGGCGTCGGGTGGCGGACATGGGGACTCCCCCTGGAGGCGGGCGGGACGGCGTGTCGGACGGGGCGGGGCTGTGGATGGGCGGAGGGCGGTCGGCCGGGCGGAGGGCGGTCGGCGGTGGTACTGGTGAGGCTGCGGACCGGTCGGGCTGCGGACGGGCGGTGGGGGCCCGAGGGCTAAAAAGAAGGATCGTTCGTTTTATCTCTCGTCCACACCGTCCCGCCGGGACGGCTTCTTGTCAAGAAGGAATGTTCGTTCTACGTTGGGCGCCATGGCCCGTGTATCCCAGGCACATCTCGACGCCCGCCGCCGGCAGATCCTCGACGGCGCGTCGATCTGCTTCGCCCGCAACGGCTTCCACGCCACGTCCATGCAGGACGTGCTGAAGGAGGTCGACCTGTCCGCCGGGGCGGTGTACCGCTACTTCAGCGGCAAGGAGGAGCTCATCGCCGCGATCGTCGGCGAGGTGCTGGGCCTGGTCCGCGAGGCCTTCGAGGAGGAGAGCCGGCACATTCCGCCGCCCACCCCCGACGACCTCGTGTCCTCGGTCCTCCGCCGGGTCCTCGCCTCCCAGGAGTACCTGACCGTCGACGGGCAGTCGGCCTTCCCCCGGCTGGTGATCCAGGTGTGGACGGAGACGCTGCGCAACGCCGAGCTGGCGGCGGTCCTGAGCGAGGGATACCAAGGGGTGCGCGAGGCGTGGGGGCGGATCGTCATCGCCTACCAGCAGGCCGGGATGATGCGCTCCGATGTGGCGCCCGACCATGTGGCGCGCACGATGATCGCCGTCGTGCTGGGCTTCCTCGTCCAGCAGTCGCTGTACGGGCCCGTCCCCGTGGAGGTGCTGCGTGACGGGCTGCGCGCGTTGATGAGCGTGTCGGCCCCGCTGTCGGGGGCCTGAATCGATCACGGCTCGGTTAACTTGCTCGAAATGCGGTCCAACTAGCCTGCCGATCCATGCCACCAGGGTCTTTTCCCCGTGGCCGCGGCAGCCGGGCCCCGCACGGTCCGGAGCGAGGATGTGAGGTGGGACGTGCAACTGACCCCGCACGAGCAGGAGAGGCTGCTGATCCACGTGGCGGCCGACGTCGCCGAGAAGCGCCGGGCCCGCGGGCTGCGGCTCAACCACCCGGAGGCCGTGGCCCTCATCACGGCGCACATCCTCGAAGGCGCGCGTGACGGCCGCACGGTGGCCGAGCTCATGTCCTCCGGCCGCAAGCTGCTCACCCGCGACGACGTCATGGAGGGCATCCCCGAGATGATCCACGACGTCCAGGTCGAGGCCACCTTCCCGGACGGCACCAAGCTGGTCACCGTCCACGACCCGATCGTCTGAGGGGGCCTCGATGATTCCCGGAGAGATCCTGTTCGCCGCGGACCCGGTCGTCTACAACGAGGGGCGCGAGGTCACCCGGCTCACCGTCCTCAACGCCGCCGACCGGCCCGTCCAGGTCGGCTCCCACTACCACTTCGCCGAGGCCAACCCCGGTCTGGAGTTCGACCGCGCCGCCGCGCGCGGCCTGCGGCTGAACGTCGCCGCCGGCACCGCCGTGCGCTTCGAACCCGGGATCCCCGTCGACGTCGAACTCGTCCCCCTCGCCGGCGCCCGCGTCGTGCCGGGTCTGCGCGGGGAGACCGGAGGTGCCCTCGATGCCTGAGATCTCGCGTGCCGCGTACGCGGACCTGTTCGGCCCGACGACGGGCGACCGCATCCGGCTCGCCGACACCGACCTGCTGATCGAGATCGAGGAGGACCGCTGCGGCGGCCCCGGACTCGCCGGTGAGGAGGCGGTCTTCGGCGGCGGCAAGGTCATCCGTGAGTCCATGGGACAGTCCCGCGCCACCCGCGCGGACGGTACGCCCGACACCGTCATCACGGGCGCGGTCGTCGTCGACCACTGGGGTGTGGTGAAGGCCGACGTCGGCATCCGCGACGGGCGCATCACCGGTATCGGCAAGGCCGGCAACCCGGACACGATGGACGGGGTCCACCCGGACCTGGTCATCGGCCCGGAGACCGAGATCATCGCCGGCAACGGACGGATCCTGACCGCCGGCGCGGTCGACGCGCATGTCCACTTCATCTGTCCGCAGATCGCCGACGAGGCGCTGTCCGCCGGTGTCACCACGCTGGTCGGTGGCGGCACCGGGCCGGCCGAGGGCTCGAAGGCGACCACCGTGACGCCCGGCCCGTGGCATCTCGCGCGGATGCTGGAGGCGATGGAGCAGTACCCGCTGAACATCGGTTTCCTCGGCAAGGGCAACACCGTCTCGCAGGACGCGATGCTGTCGCAGATCCGGGGCGGGGCGCTCGGTCTGAAGCTGCACGAGGACTGGGGCTCGACGCCGGCCGTCATCGACGCCTCGCTGACCGTCGCCGACCGGACGGGCATCCAGGTGGCGATCCACACGGACACCCTCAACGAGGCCGGGTTCGTCGGCGACACGCTCGCCGCGATCGCCGGCCGCGGTATCCACGCGTACCACACCGAGGGTGCGGGCGGCGGGCACGCGCCGGACATCATGACCGTGGTCTCCGAGCCGCACGTGCTGCCGAGCTCCACCAACCCGACACGGCCGTACACGGTGAACACCGCCGAGGAACACCTCGACATGCTGATGGTGTGCCATCACCTCAACCCGGCCGTCCCCGAGGACCTGGCGTTCGCCGAGTCGCGGATCCGGCCGTCGACGATCGGCGCCGAGGACGTCCTGCACGACCTCGGGGCGATCTCGATCATCTCCTCGGACGCGCAGGCCATGGGCCGGGTCGGCGAGGTCATCCTGCGGACCTGGCAGACGGCGCACGTCATGAAGCGGCGCAGGGGCTCCCTGCCGGGCGACGGCCGGGCGGACAACCACCGGGTACGCCGCTACATCGCCAAGTACACGATCAACCCCGCGCTCGCGCAGGGCCTGGCCCGCGAGATCGGCTCGGTCGAGGGCGGCAAGCTCGCCGACCTGGTGCTGTGGGAGCCGGCGTTCTTCGGCGTCAAGCCGCACCTCGTGATCAAGGGCGGGCAGATCGCGTACGCGCAGATGGGCGACGCCAACGCCTCGATCCCGACGCCGCAGCCGATCCTGCCGCGTCCGATGTACGGCGCGATCGGCCGGGCACCCGCGTCGAACTCGTTCAACTTCGTGGCGCCGCTCGCGATCGAGGACGGACTGCCGGAGCGTCTGCAACTGGGCAAGAAGTTCGTCGCCATCGAGTCCACGCGCGGAGTCACCAAGGCGGACATGCGGGAGAACGACGCCCGGCCGCGCGTCCAGGTCGACCCCGACAGTTTCGCCGTGCACATCGACGGAGAGCTGGTCGAGGCGACTCCGGCCGCCGAACTGCCCATGGCACAGCGCTACTTCCTGTTCTGATGCCGATGCCGATCTCTGTTCTGAGGACGTCGATGTGACAAGGGCAGCACTGCTCGTCCT
Source organism: Streptomyces sp. NPDC058295 (assembly GCF_042880655.1). NCBI lineage: Bacteria > Bacillati > Actinomycetota > Actinomycetes > Kitasatosporales > Streptomycetaceae > Streptomyces > Streptomyces sp. NPDC058295. The sequence continues at coordinate 21,592 of NZ_JBHVYO010000064.1, read as the reverse complement.
GGCCGACGGCCGCTTCCCCGCCGGAGGACACGCGCACTCCGGCGGGGCGGAGGAGGCCGTCAGGGCCGGACGGATCACCGGCGCGACGAGCCTGGAGGCCTTCCTCCGCGGGAGGCTGCACACCGCGGGGCTGGTGACCGCCGCGCTGGCGGCCGCCGCCGCGGCCGGGGGTGACCCGGCGGAGCTGGACGCGGCGGCGGACGCCCGCACCCCGTCCCCGGCGCTTCGGCTGACCGCCAGGAAACTGGGCCGGCAGCTGATGCGGGCCGCCCGGGCGGCCTGGCCGAGCACCGAACTCGACGCCCTGGCACGGGAGTTTCCCAAGGGGGCACATCAGCCGGTGGTGTTGGGGCTGACCGCGCGGGCGGCCGGGCTCGGGGCGGCGGACGCCGCGTACTGCGCGGTCTACGAGAGCGTGAGCGGACCGGCGACGGCCGTGGTGCGGCTGCTGAGCCTGGACCCGTTCGAGGCGACGGCGGTGCTGGCCCGGCTGGCGCCGGAGCTGGACCGGGTGGTCGACCGGGCGGTGTCCTGCGGGGCGGCCGTGCCGACCCGGGGCGTCGACGCGCTGCCGGCGGCTTCGGCGCCGCTGCTGGAGATCGGGGCGGAGGCGCATGCCGGCTGGCCGGTGCGGCTGTTCGCCTCGTGAGGGTCCCGCCCCCGCCGACCCCTTCCCGACCCGGGGGCGCTGCCCCCAGACCCCGTCCGGCCCTGAAACGGGCCTCGTCCTCAAACGCCGGACGGGCTGAATCACCCAGCCTGGGCGAATAGGAGCCGTTGTGCATCTTGACCACTCCCACCAGGGGCCCGCCGCCGTCGGCGCCGACGCCCGTCGGACCGACGGCTCGCGGCGCGCCCTCCGTATCGGGCTCGGCGGTCCCGTCGGGTCCGGCAAGACCGCCACCGTCGCCGCGCTCTGCCGCACCCTGCGGGACGACCTGTCCCTCGCCGTCGTCACCAACGACATCTACACCCGAGAGGACGCCGAGTTCCTGCTCCGGGAGGCCGTGCTGCCGCCCGAGCGGATCACGGCCGTCGAGACGGGCGCCTGTCCGCACACCGCGATCCGGGACGACATCTCCGCCAATCTCGAGGCCGTGGAGGACCTGGAGGACGAGGTCGGCCCGCTGGACCTGATCCTCGTCGAGTCCGGGGGCGACAACCTGACCGCGACCTTCTCCAAGGGCCTGGTGGACGCGCAGATCTTCGTCATCGATGTCGCGGGCGGGGACGACATCCCCCGCAAGGGCGGGCCCGGTGTCACCACGGCCGACCTGCTCGTCGTCAACAAGACCGACCTCGCGCCGTACGTCGGCTCCGACCTCGCCCGGATGGCCGCCGACGCCAAGGCCCAGCGGGCCGAACTGCCGGTCGTCTTCCAGTCGTTGCGCGGCGAGGGCGGTGTCTCGGACGTCGCCGCGTGGGTGCGGGCCCAGTTCGCCGCCTGGACGGCGTGACATGAGCGGAGTGCACGCCACCGCGCGGATCGCGGCGAGGGACGACGGACGCGGGGGGACCTCCCTGCCCGTCCTCGAGAGCGACGGCCCGCTCGCCCTGCGTCGCACCCGGGGCACCGCGGGCGAGGCGCGCGTCATGCTCGTCGGCGCGATGAGCGGGCCTCTCGGCGGCGACCGTTTCGCCGTCGAGGCCGAGGTCGGCAACGGCGCCCGGCTGCACGTCGGTTCGGCCGCCGCCACCATCGCCCTGCCGGGGCAGGCGAAGGACGAGGCCCACTACGACGTACGCCTCACGGTCGCCGACGGTGGTGAACTGCGCTGGCTGCCCGAGCAGTTGATCTCGGCGAAGGGGAGCGATCTGTTCGTCACCACCCGGGCCGAGCTCGGGGCCGACGCCCGGCTCGTCCTGCGCGAGGAGCAGGTGCTCGGCCGGGTGGGGGAGGAGCCGGGGAGGCTGACCAGCCGACTCACCGTCCGGGTCGCCGGGCGGGTCGTCCTCGATCAGGAACTGGCCTGCGGGCCCGGCGCGCCCGGCGGCTGGGACGGGCCCGCCGTCCTGGCGGAGTATCGTGCGGTGGGTCAACTCGTCGTCGTGCGCCCTGAGTTCCTCAAGGCTCCGACGAAGGCCCGGAACGTCGGTGAGCACGCCCGTGTCATGCCGCTGGCCGGGCCGGCGGCACTCGTCACCGCCGTCGCGCCCGACGCGCTGCGGCTGCGGCGGGCGTTGGACGAAGCGCTCGCCGATGTCGACATCCGGTGAGCGGTACATCACTTTCCGGTTATCGGATTGGCAAAGAAGGTCAACGACACCTTTTCTCAGGTGCCTCACAGCCGCGAGGATCCCCATGCCGCCATCACCAGGTAGGGGAGTTCCCACTTGAAGGACATACGACCGAACAAGCGCACCACGGCGCTCGGCTCGGCCGGCGTACTCGTCGCCGCGACGATGCTCGCCGGCGCATTCGCGGCGCCCACGGCCAGCGCGACCAGCGGCCGTCCGGGGCAGGACCGGGAGGCGCGCGGAGCCGCGATCGCAGCGGAGCGCGCCGGCAAGGCCGGCATCAACTGGCAGGACTGCCCTGCCGACTGGGGCTTGGAGAAGCCGATCCAGTGCGGCTGGGTCACCGTGCCGCTCGACTACGCCAAGCCGAACGGCAAGCAGATCAAGCTGGCCGTCGACCGCATCGGCAACACGGGCACCGCCGCGGAGCGCCAGGGCGCGCTCGTGTACAACCCCGGCGGCCCCGGCGGCTCGGGCCTGCGCTTCCCGCGCCGCGTCACCACCAAGGCCCCCGTCTGGACCAACGTGGCGAAGGCCTACGACTTCGTGGGCTTCGACCCGCGCGGGGTCGGCCACTCCGCGCCCATCTCCTGCATCGACCCGCAGGAGTTCGTCAAGGCGCCGAAGGCCGACCCGGTCCCGGACAGCGAGGCCGACAAGCTCGCCCAGATCAAACTCGCCCGTGAGTACGCGGACGGATGCGCCGAGCGCAGCGGCAAGGCCGTGCTGGCGCAGATGACCACCCCGAACACCGTCCGCGACCTGGACGTCATCCGTGCCGCCCTGGGCGAGAAGAAGCTCAACTTCCTGGGTGTCTCCTACGGCACCTACATCGGCGCCGTCTACGGCACCATGTTCCCGGGCCACCTGCGTCGCATGATCGTCGACAGCGTGGTCAACCCCTCTCGCGAGAAGATCTGGTACGAGGCCAACCTCGACCAGGACGTCGCCTTCGAGGGACGCTGGAAGGACTGGCAGGACTGGGTCGCCGCCAACGACGCGACCTTCCACCTCGGCACCACCCGCGCCGCCGTCCAGGCCAAGTGGCTCGAACTGCGCGCCACCGCGAAGAAGAACCCGATCGGCGGGATCGTCGGTCCGGCCGAGCTGATCTCCTTCTTCCAGAGTGCCCCGTACTACGACTCCTCGTGGGTCCCGGTCGCCACCGTCTTCAGCAAGTACTTCGCGGGAGACACCCAGGCGCTCGTCGACGCGGCCGCCCCGGACCTGACCGACACGGCCGGCAACATCTCCTCGGAGAACGGCAACGCCGTCTACACCGCCGTCGAGTGCACCGACGCCAAGTGGCCCACCAGCTGGCGGAAGTGGAACAGCGACAACACGCGGCTCAACAAGGACTACCCGTTCATGACCTGGGCCAACGCGTGGATGAACCTGCCGTGCGCCTACTGGCCGGTCAAGCAGCAGACCCCGGTGGACGTCAAGACCCACAAGGGCCTGCCGCAGGTGCTCATCGTGCAGTCCACGGATGACGCGGCCACCCCGTACGAGGGTGCCGTCGAACTGCACAAGCGCTTCAAGGGCTCCCGCCTGATCACCGAGAAGGACGCCGGCTCCCACGGAGTGACCGGCCTGGTGAACACCTGCATCAACTCCCGGGTGGACGCCTACCTGCTCACCGGCAAGCTGGACACCGCGGACGTGACCTGCGCGCCGCACGCCACGCCCAAGCCGTAACCGCCTGAGCGACAGCGAAGGGCGGCCGGAGCGATCCGGCCGCCCTTTCAGGCGTCTTGGCGAGGCATCAGCCAGTGATGGAACGTCAACGCGACGGCAGGCGCGGGAACTTGCGCTCCCGCTCCGCCTTGGCCGCCTTGGCGGCCGCCTGCGCCTCCGCCTTGGCGTCGGCCGCGTACTGGTCCACGTACTCCTGCTCGGACAGCGTCAGGATCGCGTACATGATCTCGTCGGTGATCGCGCGCAGCACCGCCTTCTCGTTCTCCATGCCGAGGTAGCGGGAGAAGTCGAGGGGCTTGCCGAAGCGGATCGCCACGGGGTGCAGGGTCGGGATCACCTTGCCGGGCGGCTGTGCCTCGAAGGTGCCGATCATCGCGCAGGGGATGACGGGGACCTGAGCCCTGAGCGCCATCACGGCCACCCCGACCTTGCCCTTGTACAGGCGGCCGTCATGGGAGCGGGTGCCCTCCGGGTAGATACCGAGCAGTTCGTCCTTGCTCAGCACGCCGAGGCCCTCACGGATCGCGGCCTGGCCGGCCTCCTTGCCGGAGCGGTCGACCGGGATCTGGCCCGCGCTGCGGAAGAAGGCGGCGGTCAGCCGGCCCTTGATGCCGGGGCCCGTGAAGTACTCGGCCTTCGCGAGGAAGGTGATGCGGCGCTTGAGGATCGCGGGCATCAGGAAGTGGTCCGAGAACGACAGATGGTTCCCGGCGACGATCGCCGGACCCGACTCCGGTACGTGCTCGAGGCCTTCGATCCGCGGTCGGAAGACCAGTCTCAGCAGGGGGCCCAGCAAGACGTACTTGAGCACGTAGTAGAACAAAGGGTGGCTCCTCACTCCAGCGGGTTCGCCCAACCGCCGTGTTCCGGCTGGTCAGCCGGTAAGTCGTGGGCTGTAAGTGTAGGTGCCGGGGCCGACTGTGCGGAAGCGCGGGGCGAAGCCGCGCGAAGAACCGCTCGCTGCGAGCCCTCGGCCTCATGCATATTCGCCAACGCTCGATCCGCCTGACAAGAGATCCCGCCGGCTCGGACACGTAATGCCACCAACTTGTTCAGCTTCCCCTGGAAGTGGGCCACATGTGCGCTCAGGCGCTGACACCCGGAAGTTCCCCTGACGGCCGCATCGCCTTTACGTACATCTTCCGTATGGGCCCGGAGGCCGAAGGATCCGAAAAGTCTGCCCTCTCGGTAACCCCGCAGGGTCGGGACGCGCTTTTCCGGTAATTCATCAAAATACTTTCCGCCGCCGCGGCAGGTGCTGTGACACGGCTCGACACGCCGACGCAGGTGATTGCGTGCGGATTCGCCTCGGAATCAGTGAAAGCGCGCCTCCGTCGAATTTCGGCTCGCGTACGACCGGGCCGGCCATCGACCGGGCCGCGGCCGCGCCGACCGTCGAACCGGGTGGTTCTTTCGGGCCACGAATCCGACGAGGCCGGCGAGGTCGACGTGACTGACGAATCCGACGTGATTGACGAGGCGTAGGGACGAGGGCTTCTCACGGCCGCGGACCCTCACAGCCGCACGATCACCAGCGCCGTGTCGTCGGTCGCGCCGCCGGGCGGCAGCAACTCCAGCAGGACGGCGTCGGCGAGGGACTCCGGGTCCGACTCCCGGTGGCGCGCGAGGGCGTCGGCGAGGCGGGCGAGGCCCGTGTCGATGTCCTCGCGCCGCCGTTCCACGAGTCCGTCGGTGTACAGGGCGAGAGTGGCGCCGCTGTCGTAGGCGGTGCGTGCCTGGGGCCGGGGGACCGGCGTGGGCCGGGCGTCGAGCGGGGGGTCGGTGGCCCGGTCGAGGAACTCCACCCGGCCGTCGGTGTGGACGAGCATGGGTGGGGGGTGCCCGGCGCTGCTGTAGGTGATGATGTGGTGGTCGAAGTCGATGAACGTGGTGACCGCGGTGGCCGATTCGGCGCCGTCCACGACGTGCGCGTACCGCCCGAGGACGTTCAGCGCCTCGGCCGGGCCCGCCGCGACCCGGGAGGCCGCGCTGAGCGCGCTGCGCAGCTGGCCCATCACCCCGGCGGCCTCCAGACCGTGCCCGACGACGTCGCCGACCGACACGCCGATGCGGTTGCCGCCGACGAGGTCCACCAGGTCGTACCAGTCCCCGCACACGTTGAGCGCGCCGACCGCCGGCCGGTAGCGCACGGCGGCCCGGTGGTGCCCGACCTGCCGGCCGGCGGGCAGCATCGCCTCCTGGAGGGCGAGGGCCACCTCGCGCTCACGGGCGTGGGCCAGCCGCAGCCGCTCGTTGAGTTCCTGGAGCTCGCGGGCGCGGGTGTACAGCTCGGCCTCCAGGACACGGCCCCGGCTGCCCGCCCGCGCTCCGTCCCCGCCCGTCCCGCGGCGGCCGCGGGCCCGGATCAGCTCGGTGACCTCCTCGACCCGGTGCACGATCAGCACCACCGAGCCGTCCGGCCCGTACACGGGCGCGTTGACGGGGCTCCAGTAGCGCTCGTCCCACTCGCCGGGCCGCTCGCTCGACTCGACGTCGTACCGCTGGAGCGCCATGGCCTCCCGCTCGCCGGTGGCCAGCACCCGCTGCAGCGAGGCCTCCAGATTGCGCATGCCGCTCGCGGCCCCGTCGTTGTTGGGGTTGTCGGGGAAGACCTCGAAGACATGCCGGCCGATCAACTGCTCGCGCCTACGGCCGGACACGCGCAGGAACTCCCGGTTGGCGTCCGCGTACACCAGCTCGGGCGTCAACAGCGCCACCGCGCCCGGCAACGCCTGGAACACCGCCGTGTAGTCGATCGCCCTGTCGTTCATGGCCGCGCCCCATCCGCCGGTCTTGCGCCATTTTCTCATGTGATGTGAAGAATGGGGTGGGCGGACCGCTCCGCGGAGCCGGTCAGGCGTCGGGATCCGTGAGCGACTGCTCGGCCCAGATGATCTTTCCCTCGGGGAGAAAGCGGGTGCCCCACCGCTGCGTGACCTGCGAGACCAGCAGCAGCCCGCGGCCGCCCTCGTCGGTGGCGCGCGGATGGCGCAGATGCGGTGCGGTGGTGCCGCCGTCGAAGACCTCGCAGAGCAGGGTGCGCTCGCGGATCAGCCGCAGCCGGATCGGTCCGGTGGCGTACCGGATGGCGTTGGTGACCAGCTCGCTCACGACCAGCTCGGTGGTGAACGACAGGTCGGCCAGACCCCACTCCGCCAGCCGGCGGCTCGCGGTCTTGCGGGCCTCGGCCACCGCGGCCGGGTCGGCGGGCAGCTCCCAGTCGGCGACCCGCTCGGCCGGTAGCCGACGGGTCCGGGCCATCAGCAGGGCCACGTCGTCGTACGGACGGGCCGGGACCAGGGCGTCGATCACCGTCCCGCAGCGCAGCTCGAGCGTGTCCGCCGACTGCTCCAGGGCCTGCCGCAGCCGTTCCCGGTCGGTGTCCAGCGCCCAGCGCTCGCCCCGGGCCAGCAGACCGTCCGTGTGCAGCGCCAGCGTGCTGCCCTCCGGCAGGGTCACCTCGGCCGACTCGAAGGGCGGCCCGCCCGCGCCGAGCGGCGGCCCCTGGGGCAGCTCGATGAACGTGACGGTGCCGTCGGGCAGGACGACGGCCGGGGCGGGGTGCCCCGCCGCGGCCATCACGCATCGCCCGTCGACGGGGTCGTACACGACGTACACGCACGCGGCGCCCACGGTCCGGGCACCGTCCGACCGCGGTTCCCGCGGCTCCGAATCGGCCGCCACGCCCTCCTCGTCGTCCATGCGGGCGACCAGGTCGTCGAGGTGCGCGAGGATCTCCGCCGGCGGCAGGTCAAGGGCGGCCAGGGTGCGCACGGCGGTCCGTACGCGCCCCATGGCCGCGGCGGCGTCGATGCCGTGCCCGGGCACCTCGCCGACGACCAGCGCCACCCGCGCACCCGACAGCGGGATCAGGTCGTACCAGTCGCCGCCGAGACCGGTGAGCTCGTCGGCCGGCCGGTAGCAGGCGGCCACCTCGACCGCGTCCTGCTCGGGCAGCCGGCGGGGGAGCAGATTGCGCTGGAGCACGAGGGCCGCGTCGCGCTCGCGCGTGTAGCGGCGCGCGTTGTCCACGCAGACGGCCGCCCGGGAGACGAGGTCCTCGGCGAGCGCGAGATCGTCCTCGCCGAAGGGTTCGTGCCGGTGGCGCCGCAGGAACGTGGTCACGCCGAGGGTGACGCCACGCGCCCGGACCGGCACGATCAGGGCACTGGGCGGCTCGGTACCGGCGGGCAGGCCCGCGATCCACTCCTCGGTGAGCGGATCGAGGGGGTCGAGCGGATCGAGCCGTTCGGTCCGCCAGGGCCGCCCGCCGGCCAGACAGCGCACCGCGGGCGAGCCGCCCCGGTGCACGACCTCGCGGCTGTCGGTCGCGACCCCGGGATCGCCGGTCGCCCGCCGTCCCGCCCTGCGCAGGGTGACGGAGGCGTCCGCGTCGTCCCAGGCCTGGCCGGGCGAGGGCTCCGCGCCCCGCAACACCGGCTCCAGCAGGTCCACGGTGACGAGGTCGGCGAACCCCGGCACCGCCACGTCCGCCAGTTCCTGAGCGGTCCGGGCGATGTCCAGGCTGCGGCCGATGCGCCGGCCGGCCCGGTCGAGCAGGGCGAGCCGCTGCCGGGCGCGATGCCGCTCGGTCATGTCCACGACCGTGTAGTAGACGCCCATCGGGGCGCCGTGCTCGTCGTCCAGGCGGGTGAACGACAGCATGTGCGCCGTCTCGCGGTGCGGCGCCGCCCGTACCCGCCCCACGAGTTCGTAGCCGAGCACCGGCTCGCCGGTCGCCAGCACCCGTCGCATCTGTGCCTCGATCGCCTCGGAGTTCATCCCCGGCTGGACCTCGGCCAGCCGCAGCCCGAGCCGGCTCTCGGGCGGACCGCCGCCGAACTGGGTCAGGGCCGCGTTCGACCACACGAAACGCAGGTCGGAGTCGACCATCGCGATACCGATCGGGGAGCCGCCGATCATCTGCTCCAGCACCGCGCGGCTCATGTCCCAGCCGGGGGCGTCGGCCATCTCGTTCAGCAGGACCAGCCAGCGCGCGCTGCCGCCGGGCTCACGGGCCGAGGTGAACCGCGCCATCACGGACACCGGCCGCCCGTCCCGGCGGCGGGCGGACAGCAGCCCGGCCCAGCCGCCGTCCCGACGGCACCGCTCGATGACGTACGCCAGTCGTCCGGCGTCCCCGTGGGCGAGCAGTCCGGCCAGGTCCTCGCCCACCGCCTCGGTGGCCGGATACCCCAGCATGTGCTCGGCTTCCCTGGTCCAACTCGTCACCACCCCCCGAGCGTCGAGCAGCAGGGGGGCGGTGTCCGCCACGTCGAACCACCGGCGGGCAACGTCGTCCTCGTCGTGTGTGCCCACGGCCGACCTCTCTGTAGCTGAGAGTGGTCTACCACCTCCTGACTCAATCTTCACCCTGCCTGCACGACAGCGGCCGAGCCACCCGGGAGGCGGTGGCCGCGCGCCGGCGCGGCCGGGAATCCGCGCCCCTCGCGGGGCGCGTCCCTCAGACGTCGCGCGTCAGCACGCTCTCCAAGGCGGCCAGCGCCGAGCCCAGTTCCTCGCCGGTGATGGTCAGTGGCGGCGCCAGCCGGATGGTCGAGCCGTGGGTGTCCTTGACCAGGACGCCCTTTCGCATGAGGCGCTCGCTCACCTCGCGGCCGGTGCCCAGGGCCGGGTCCACGTCGACACCCGCCCACAGCCCGCGCGCCCGGAAGCCGACGACGCCCTTGCCGACCAGCCCGGTCAGCCCGTCCCGCAGGACCACGCCCAGTTCGGTCGCCCGGCGCTGGAACTCACCTGTCTCCAGCAGGTCCACCACCGCCGTGCCCACCGCGGCGGCCAGCGGATTGCCGCCGAACGTCGACCCGTGCTCGCCCGGCCGCAGCACCGACAGCACCTCCCGCCGGGCCACCACCGCCGACACCGGCACGATGCCGCCGCCCAGCGCCTTGCCGAGCAGCAGCACGTCCGGCACGACCCCCTCGTGCTCCACGGCGAGCGTCCGCCCGGTACGGCCGAGCCCGGACTGGATCTCGTCCGCGATGAACAGGCAGTTCCTGCGGCGGGTCAGCTCCCGGACCCCGGCCAGATAGCCGTCGTCGGGGATGACGACGCCCGCCTCGCCCTGGATCGGCTCGATCAGCACCGCCGCCGTCGTCTCGTCGACGGCAGCCTCCAGCGCGGCCAGGTCGTTGTACGGCACGATCCGGAAGCCGGGGGTGAACGGTCCGAAGCCCGCCCGCGCCGTCTCGTCCGTCGAGAAGCTCACGATCGTCGTCGTACGGCCGTGGAAGTTCTCGGCGGCCACGACGATGGTCGCCCGGTCGGCGGGTACGCCCTTCACCTCGTACGCCCACTTGCGGGCCACCTTGATGCCGCTCTCGACCGCCTCCGCGCCCGTGTTCATCGGCAGGACCATGTCCAGGCCGGTCAGCCCCGCGAGCCGCTCGGCGAACTCGGCGAGGCGGTCGTTGTGGAAGGCACGGGAGGTGAGGGTGAGACGGTCCAGCTGGCGGTGGGCCGCCTCGATCAGCAGCGGGTGCCGGTGGCCGAAGTTGAGGGCCGAGTAGCCGGCCAGCATGTCGAGGTAGCGGCGGCCCTCGACGTCCGTCACCCAGGCACCCTCGGCGCCGGCGACGACCACGGGCAGCGGATGGTAGTTGTGCGCGAGGACGGGCTCCTCGGCGCGGATCAGATCGGCGGAGGTGCGCGTCGGGACGACGGGTGCGGTCATGAACGGATCTCCTGGGTGCAGCACTTGATGCCGCCGCCGGCCTTCTGGAACTCCGAGAGGTCGACGGGGACGGGGACATAGCCGCGCTCGGTGAGACGGGAGGCGAGTGCCTCGGCCCGGGGCGCGATGAAGACATGGCGCCCGTCGGAGACCGAGTTCAGGCCGAACACCATGGCGTCGTCGCGGGTGGCCAGAACCGCGTCCGGATACAGCCGGGCGAGCACCTCACGGCTGCCGGAGGAGAACGCCTCCGGGTAGTACGAGATGTTGTCGTCGTCCAGGACGAACAGCGCCGTGTCCAGGTGGTAGAAGTGCGGGTCCACCAGGGTCAGGCTGATCACCGGGTGACCGAAGAACTCCTGCACCTCCCGGTGTGCCTCACGGGTCGTCCGGAAGCCGGTGCCGGCCAGCACGTACCGGCCCGTCCACACCAGGTCGCCCTCGCCCTCGCAGACGGAATCCGGCCGGTGGACGTCGTAGCCCGCCGCCTTGAACCAGGTGTCGTAGTGGACGGACTCGGGCCGCCGCTCGGGCGCGTGGAACAGGGAGCCGAAGACCCGGCCCGCCACCACGACCGCCGAGTTCGCGGCGAAGACCATGTCCGGGAGGCCGGGGGCCGGCTCCACGGTGTCCACGGTGTGGCCGTGGGCCCGGTAGGCGCGGATCAGCCCCTGCCACTGCTCCTGGGCGAGGTCGACGTCGACGGGGCTGTCGGGACGCATCCAGGGGTTGATCGCGTACTGCACGGCGAAATGTCTGGGTTCACAGACGAGGAAGCGCCGAGGGCGCCGCACACGGGTTTCGGTCACAGTGAGGTACCTCCACCTTTCCCTTTTCCTGCGGAGTCCACTGGGGGTTGACACCAAGGTAGGAACTGACCGGGACGCCCGACAAGGAACAAGCATTGCGCGTCGACGCAGGAATGCTGCGTGATGTGCCTGGTCAACGCAGGTTCACTGCGCCATCGCAGGTTTATTCGGGAGCGGGCTGGCTCGCGCCCGCCTCGGGGCTGTCCGGCAGCAGATGGGACAGCACCATTACGCTGATCGTCTTCCGGATGAAGGGCTCGGACCGGATGCGCTCCAGCACGTTCTCGAAGTGCTCCACATCCCGCGCCCGCACATGCAGCAGCGCGTCCGCCCCACCCGTCACCGTCATCGCCGCGGTGATCTCCGGATGGTTGCGCGCCACCTCCGCGAGGCGTCTGGGGGGCGCGGCGCCCTCGCAGTACACCTCCACGTACGCCTCCGTGCGCCAGCCGAGTGCCGACGGCTGCACGGTGGCCGTGAAACCCGTGATCACCCCGGTCTCCCGCAGCCGGTCCACCCGGCGCTTGACCGCCGTCGAGGACAGACCGACGGCCGTCCCGATCTCGGCGAAGCTGGTCCTGGCGTTCGCCATCAGAGCGGTGACGATCTTCCGGTCGAGTTCGTCGAAAGGGGCGGGCGCGCTGTTCATGCGGGCACTGTATCCAGCGCATACGTCCACACCCCGGTGCATGTCCACTCGTGCGGATCGCCCCTACACTCCACCTTCATGCTGCGCGCCCTCGCCGTCGACGACGAACGCCCCTCGCTGGAGGAGCTGCTCTACCTGCTCACCGCGGACCCCCGGATCGGCACCGCGGAGGGCGCCGGCGACGCGACCGAGGCGCTGCGCCGCATCAACCGCGCCCTGGAGTCCGGACCCGACGGCCCCGAAGCCATCGACGTGGTCTTCCTGGACATCCAGATGCCCGGCCTCGACGGCCTCGACCTCGCCCGGCTCCTCACCGGCTTCGCGCGGCCGCCCCTGGTCGTGTTCGTCACCGCCCACGAGGACTTCGCCGTCCAGGCCTTCGACCTCAAGGCCGTCGACTACGTCCTCAAACCCGTCCGCAAGGAACGGCTCGCCGAGGCGGTCCGCCGCGCCGTCGAACTCAGAGCCGCCGAACGGCGCGGCGCCGCCGCGCGCATCCCCGTGCACGAGCCCGACCCGGACCACATACCCGTCGAACTCGGCGGGGTGACCCGCTTCGTCGCCGTCGACGACATCACCCACGTCGAGGCCCGCGGCGACTACGCCCGGCTGCACACCGACCGCGGCAGCCACCTGGTCCGGATCCCGCTGTCCACCCTGGAGGAGCGCTGGCGGGCCCGCGGCTTCGTCCGCATCCACCGCCGCCATCTCGTCGCGCTGCGCCACATAGGCGAACTCCGCCTGGACGCGGGCACGGTGAGCGTCCTGGTAGGCGGCGAGGAGCTCCAGGTCAGCCGCCGCCACGCCCGAGAGCTGCGCGACCTGCTGATGAGGAGGCCCTGACCGTGCCCCACCAGGACCCCGCCGAGCGGCGTGTCGTCGTCACCGGGCCCGTCCGTCGTACCCTGCGCGCCTCCGGCTACTACCGGCCGCGCACCGAGATCGACGAGCAGACCACCCTCGGTCACACCTACGTCCGCTCCCTGATGCGCTCCCAACTGCGGGCCGCGCTCGCGGTGTTCGCCGTCCTCACCCTGCTCGTGGGCCCGCTGCCGCTGCTCTTCGCGGCGATGCCCGACGCCCACCGCCTCGAATGGGCGGTCCTCGGCTTCTGTCTCTACGCCCCGCTCGTGCTGCTCGCCCGCTGGTACGTGCGTCGCGCCGAACGCAACGAGCGGGACTTCATACGCCTGGTCGAGGACCGATGAACTCGGCCTTCGCCGTCCCCGCCGTCGCGCTCGTCGTCGTCGCGACCGTCCTCGTCGGCGCCTTCGGCCTGCGTATCTCCCGCACCACCTCCGACTTCTACGTCGCCTCCCGCACCGTCGGCCCGCGCCTCAACGCGGCCGCCATCAGCGGTGAGTACCTCTCCGCCGCCTCCTTCCTCGGCATCGCGGGGCTGGTCCTGGTCCAGGGGCCTGACATGCTCTGGTACCCGGTCGGCTACACCGCCGGCTATCTGGTGCTGCTCCTCTTCGTCGCGGCCCCGCTGCGCCGCTCCGGCGCCTACACCCTCCCCGACTTCGCCGAGGCCCGCCTCGGCTCTCAGTCGTCGCGGCGGCTCGCGGGCGCCTTCGTGGTCGGCGTCGGCTGGCTCTACCTGCTGCCCCAACTCCAGGGCGCGGGGCTGACGTTGACCGTCCTGACCGGCGCCCCCGACTCGCTCGGCGGGCTGATCGTCGCGGTCGTCGTCACCGCGATCGTCGCCGCCGGCGGCATGCGCAGCATCACCTTCGTACAGGCCTTCCAGTACTGGCTCAAGCTCACCGCCCTCCTGGTCCCGGCCCTCTTCCTCGTCCTCGCCTGGCAGGGCGACGGCGCGCCCCGCGACGCCTTCGGAGAACCGGCCACCTTCCGCGACCAGCGCGTCGTCCGGGTCGACGACACCCTCGACCTCAGACTGGACCGCCCCCTGACCGTGACGGTGGACGGCCGCGTCGACGGCCGCCCGCACCAGGACGCCGTGCTCCGGCTCCCCGTCGGCACCCACCACATCGAGCGGGGCACCCGCCTCACCTTCGCCGAGGGCACCGCCGTCCCCGTCGCCGAACGGGGCAGCAACGGCGGCATGTCCACCTCCCTCGCCGCCGGCCGCGAGGAACGCCCCCTGTACGCCACCTACGGCCTGATCCTCGCGACCTTCCTCGGCACCATGGGCCTGCCGCACGTCGTCGTCCGCTTCTACACCAGCCCGCACGGAGTCGCCGCCCGCCGCACCACGGTCGCCGTCCTCGCCCTGATCGGCGCCTTCTACCTGCTGCCGCCCGTCTACGGCGCCCTGGGCCGCCTCTACGCCCCCGAGCTGGCCCTCAGCGGCGACGCCGACGCGGCCGTGCTGCTGCTGCCCGACCGGGTGATCGGCGGGCTCGGCGGCGACCTGCTGGGCGCGCTGGTCGCCGGGGGAGCCTTCGCCGCGTTCCTGTCCACCGCGTCCGGGCTGACGATGGCCGTCGCCGGCGTGCTCACCCAGGACGTCCTGCCGACCCGGGGCGTCCGGCACTTCCGGCTGGGCACCGGGCTCGCCATGGCCGTACCCCTCGCCGCGAGCCCGCTGGTGGGCGGGCTGCCGGTGGCCGACGCGGTGGGGCTGGCCTTCGCGGTGTCCGCGTCCTCCTTCTGCCCGCTCCTCGTCCTCGGCATCTGGTGGCGACGGCTGACCCCGCCCGGCGCGGCCGCCGGGATGCTGGTGGGCGGCGGTTCGGCGTTCGCCGCCGTCGCCGCGACCATGGCGGGCTTCCCCGGCACGGGCGGCCTGCACGCGCTGCTCGCCTGGCCCGCGCTGTGGTCCGTACCGCTCGGCTTCCTCACCATGATCCTGGTGTCCCTGGCCACCCCGGGGCGGGTCCCGGCCGGCACCGCGGCGATCCTGGCCCGGTTCCACCTGCCCGAGGAACTGCGCACGGAAGAGCTGCGAGCGGCGGAGGCGAAGTCATGAGCGGGTTCCTGGCGGGCGTCTGCATCGCGATCCTCCCCTTCCTCGCCGCGGGCTTCTGGCTGGGCCGCCGCACCGCCCGCCCCGAGAACCTGGGCGGCCTGGGCACCCCCGTCGAGCACGCCACCTTCGAGACCCTGCACACCGCCTCGCTCGCCGCACCCCCGCTGCGGGCGGGCCTCACGGAGGAGACGGCCCGCAGATCGGCCCGCAGACTGCGCACCCTGCTCGGCACGGACGCGCTGTGCCTGACCGACGAGAGCGAGGTGCTGGTCTGGGACGGCGTGGGCTCACATCACCGCACCGAGATCATGGAACGGCTGGCCGGCCCCCTGGAGAGCGGGCGCGGCGAGGCCTTCCGGCTCACCTGCGAACACGCCGACTGCCCCGTCCGCTGGGCCGTGCTCGCCCCGCTCACCGTCGACGACCGGGTGCACGGCGTCCTGGTGGCCTGCGCGCCCCGCGAGTCCGCCGTCCTGGTCCGGGCGGCCGGGGAGGTGGCCCGCTGGGTGAGCGTCCAGCTGGAGCTGGCGGACCTCGACCAGTCCCGTACGAAACTGATCGAGGCGGAGATCAAGGCCCTGCGCGCCCAGATCTCCCCGCACTTCGTCTTCAACTCGCTCGCGGTGATCGCGTCGTTCGTCCGCACCGACCCCGAACGCGCCCGCGAGCTGCTCCTGGAGTTCGCCGACTTCACCCGCTACTCGTTCCGCAGGCACGGCGACTTCACCACCCTCGCCGACGAACTGCACGCCATCGACCACTACCTGGCGCTGGTCCGGGCCCGGTTCGGCGACCGCCTCGCCGTCACCCTCCAGATAGCCCCCGAGGTCCTCCCGGTGGCCCTGCCCTTCCTCTGCCTCCAGCCGCTCGTGGAGAACGCCGTCAAACACGGCCTGGAGGGCAAGGCCGACCGGTGCCACATCCAGATCACCGCCCAGGACGCCGGCGCCGAGGCCCTGGTCGTCATCGAGGACGACGGCGCCGGCATGGACCCGGTCGCGCTGCGCCGCATCCTGGCCGGCGAGGTGAGCCCCTCGGGGGGCATCGGCCTGTCCAACGTGGACGACCGGCTCCGCCAGGTGTACGGCGACGACTACGGCCTGGTCATCGAGACGGCCCTGGGGGCGGGGATGAAGATCACCGCCCGGCTGCCGAAGTACCAGCCGGGCGTCCACTCGGCGGCCCGCCTCACCGGTGGCCAGGGCCGGGCCGCGTCATGATCATGGCGAGCGTGATCAGCCCCAGCACGACCCAGCCGAACCACAGCCAGCCGTTGCTGCCGAGCGCCACCGTGTAGGCGGTCACCGCGACGAGTCCGCCGACGGTGAGCACCCCCATGGTCTTCGTGGAACTGTCCGTGGTACCTGCCATCGCGACACCTTCCTCGGGGCCGCCCTCCGCAGGGCGCGTCCCCTCCATGGTGCCCCGGGTTCAGCGCCCGTGTGTGTCGAGCGACGCAAGATAGGCGTTGTACGCCTCCAGCTCTTGGTCGCCGTCGCGGTCCGCGGCCCGGTCCTTGCGCTTGGCCTGCCGCTGCTCGGAGCCGTACCACTGGAAGAGCAGCGCGATCAGCACCAGCACCGACGGGATCTCGCTGAACGCCCAGGCGATGCCGCCGGCCGCGTTCTGGTCGGAGAGCGCGTCGATGCCGAGCGAGGCGGGCGGGTTCTCGAACGTCTCGACCATCGGCTGCGAGGCCATCATCAGCGCGATGCCGAAGAACGCGTGGAACGGCATGCCCGCGAACAGCTCCAGCATCCGCATCAGATAGCCCGGCCGGTCCGGCCCCGGATCCACGCCGATGATCGGCCAGAAGAACACCACACCGACGGCGAGGAAGTGCACCATCATCGCGAGGTGCCCCGCCCGGGAGCCCATCAGGAAGTCGAAGATCGGCGTGAAGTACAGCGCGTACAGGCTCGCGATGAACAGCGGGATGGTGAACGCGGGATGGGTGACGATCCGCATGTAGCGGCTGTGCAGCAGCATCAGCAGGAGCTCACGCGGCCCCTTGCGACCCCGCCCGGCGGCCGGCAGCGCACGCAGCGCCAGCGTCATCGGCGCGCCCAGCAGGATCAGGATCGGCGACAGCATGCTGATCACCATGTGCTGCACCATGTGCACGCTGAACATGACCATGCCGTAGTCGTTCAGCCGGGTGCACATGACGAGCCCGATGGTCAGCACCCCGACGACGAACGACACGGTCCGCCCCACCGGCCACGCGTCCCCGCGCCTGCGCAGCCGCAGGACGCCCCAGCCGTAGAGCCCCAGCCCCACCAGACAGCCGACGAGGAAGAACGGGTCCGCCGACCACTGAAGGCCCCGCCCCAGCGTGAACGGCGGCAGATCCATGGTCATGCCGTGCCCGCTGTGTCCCATGCCGCCGGCTCCTGATTCGTGGGGGGTTGTACGTTTCCTGCCGCCCACCAGAGTAGAGAAGCCCCCGGCGACCTCTGTCACCGGGGGCAACGGCCCTCTCCCAGGGGCGCGGGGCCGTCACGGCGGACCCGCACCCGACCGGACGGGGCTAGAGCACGGTCTCCGCCTCCTCGTACCGGTCCTCGGGAACGGTCTTGAGCGTCGCGACCGCGTCCGCCAGCGGCACCATCACGATGTCCGTCCCGCGCAGGGCCGTCATCTTCCCGAACTCGCCCCGGTGCACCGCCTCCACCGCGTGCCAGCCGAACCGCGTGGCGAGCACCCGGTCGTACGCGGTCGGCGTGCCGCCCCGCTGCACATGCCCCAGGATGACCGGCCGGGCCTCCTTGCCGAGCCGGGACTCCAGCTCGATGGAGAGCTGCCGGGCGATCCCGGCGAACCGCTCGTGCCCGTAGATGTCCTTCGCACCCTCGTCGAAGGCCATGCTGCCGGCCTTCGGCTTCGCGCCCTCGGCCGCGACGACGATCGCGAACCGCTTGCCCGCCTCGAACCGCTCGCCGACCCGCCGGGCCAGCTCGTCGATGTCGAAGGGCCGTTCCGGTACGACGATGGCGTGGGCGCCGGCCGCCATGCCGGACTGGAGCGCTATCCAGCCGGTGTGCCGTCCCATGACCTCGACGACGAGCACCCGCTGGTGGGACTCGGCGGTGGTCTTCAGCCGGTCCAGCGCCTCGGTCGCGACCCCGACCGCCGTGTCGAAACCGAAGGTGACGTCGGTGACGGCGATGTCGTTGTCGATGGTCTTCGGCACGCCCACGATGGGCAGCCCGCTGTCGTACATCAGCTTCGCCGCCTTGAGCGTGCCCTCACCCCCGATCGGGATGATCGCGTCGAGGCCGAGCTCCGCGACATGGCCCCTGGCCCGCTCCACGCCGTCCCGCAGATGCGAGGGCTGGACCCGGGAGGAGCCGAGGATCGTGCCGCCGCGGGCGAGGATGCCGCCCACCGCGTCGAGGTCGAGCTTGAGGTAGTCGCACTCCAGGAGGCCCTTCCAGCCGTCCCGGAAGCCGATGACCTCGTCGCCGTGGTCGGCGACGGCACGGTGCACGACGGACCGGATGACGGCGTTCAGGCCGGGGCAGTCGCCGCCGGACGTGAGGACACCAATGCGCATAGCCCGAAACAACCTTCTCCACGTGGGCCGGTCCGGACCACATTGTCCGGCTCGAATCCCCGCCACCCTAGCGGCATGAGGGGGCGGGGCCGAAGCACGCGTCCGCCTGCTGGACGTGCCTGCTCACCTGTGCGGATGCACCGTCAGACGGGCTGCTGACGACACCCTGAAAATCAGGTGAACACACGGTCACGCAGGCTGCCGCGCAACAGCGTCCGAGCAGGCGGCCGCTGGGCCGGGCCTGCGCGGGCCGCTGCTACGCAGGCTGCTGCGCGGCCGAGATGCGCTCGTTGCGGAGCGCCTCGTACCAGTGGTCGTCGATCGGCGGCAGCGCGTTCACGTCCAGCGCCAGCTTCAGCAGCAGGTCCGCGATCAGCGGGTTGCGGGCGAGCACGGGGCCGTGCATGTACGTGCCGAACACGGTGTCGTTGTACGCGCCCTCGGTACCGTCGCCGGTGCCGTTGCCCTTGCCGAGCGAGACGCGGGCGAGCGGGCGGGCGGTCGGGCCGAGGTGGGTGACGCCCTGGTGGTTCTCGAAGCCGGTCAGCGGGGGCAGACCGAGCCGCGGGTCGATGTCCCCGAGGACGTCGCCGACACACCGCTCGCCCTCGCCGCGCGTCGTGGTCACGTCCAGCAGGCCGAGACCGGGCTCGCGCTGGCCGAGGTCGTTGACGAACTCGTGGCCCAGGATCTGGTACCCGGCACACACCGCGAAGACGATCGCGCCGTTCTGGACCGCTTGGTACAGGTGACCGTCCCGGCGCAGCCGCTCCGCCGCGAGTCGCTGCGGCCGGTCCTCGCCGCCCCCGATGAGGTAGATGTCACCGGAGGTCGGGATCGGCTGGTCGCTGCGCACGTCGAGGCGCGCCACGTCCAGGCCGCGCTGCCGGGCGCGGCGCTCGACGACCAGGGCGTTGCCCTGGTCGCCGTAGGTGCTCAGCAGGTCCGGGTAGATCCACACCAGCCGCAGTTGGTTGTCGCTCATGGAAACGTCCTTAGTGGTCAGTTGCCGACGCGGCGGCGCAGGTCCTGGAACGCGGTGTAGTTCGCGATGACCTCGATCCGGCCCGGCGGTGCCTGCTGCACGGCCTGGTCGAGGTTCTCGCACACCTGGAAGTGCTGGTTGGCGACCTCCAGACGCACCGCGAGGTCCAGCTTCCGGTCACCGACGACGAAGATCGGGTGGCCGGTCAGCCGCGTGTAGTCGACGTCCCACAGCCAGGAGGTGTCGGTGCCGTCGGCGCCGCGCGCGTTGACCGAGAGGATCACCGGGGTGGGCGGCGGATCGATCAGGCTGAACGTCTCGAGCCAGCCCGCCGGGTTCTTCGCGAGCAGCAGCCGCAGGTCACGACCCTGGAACTGGACGACGTCATAGCGTCCGGCGACGGCCTGCACGGAGTACATCCGCTCCAGCGCCACCTGCGGCGGCACCCCGAAGACGGCGGCCACGGCGGCGGAGGAGGCGGCGTTGGCCTTGTTGGCGCGGCCCGGCAGCTGGAGGTGGATCGGCCAGGCGGACCCGTGCGGGTCGAGCACGTGGTCCCCGGACAGCGCCCAGCTCGGCGTCGGACGCCGGAACCCGCACTCGCCGCAGAACCAGTCGTCGCCGGGCCGCTGCATGACACCGCCGCAGGACGGGCACGACCAGGCGTCGTCCTTCCACATCTGCCCGGCGGCGACCCAGATCACGTTGGGGGAGGAGGAGGCGGCCCACACCACGAGCGGGTCGTCGGCGTTGGCGACCACGACGGCCTTCGAACCGGCGAGCCCCTCACGCCAGTTCTCCGCGAGCATGCGGGTCTCGGCCGCGCGGTCCAGCTGGTCACGGGAGAGGTTGAGCAGCGCGATGCACTTGGGGGCGGTGTCCCGGGCCACGCCCGCGAGGTACTTCTCGTCGACCTCGATGACGCCGTACTTGGCGTCCGAACCGCCCGCGAGGGCCGAGGTGATGCCGGCCGGCATGTTGGCGCCGAGCGCGTTGGACACGACCGGCCCGGCGGCGCGCAGTGCCTCGGCGATCAGCCGCGTGGTGGTGGTCTTGCCGTTGGTCGCCGAGACGAGGATGACGTCCAGGTTCTGCGCGAGCCGGGCGAGAAGGTCGGGGTCGAGTTTGAGCGCCACCCGGCCGCCGATCACCGAACCGCTGCCGCGCCCCGCGGCGCGCGACGCCGCCGCGACCGCTTTGCCGGCGGTCACGGCGATCTTGGCCCGCGGCGTGAGCGGGTCCGAGTTGCCTGCCATCAGTTCTCGATCCTCCTTGCGTACGCGCCGCGCCTCTGCCGTACGGCAACGTGGTGGGTGGTCAGCCTATCGAGATCCATTCGCACTCCCGAATCCCGGCACCACCTCACGCCCGTGAGCGGCATGCGCGTGTCAGAAAGGACCGTACCCTTGCCGCCATGCGACACGGCTCCATCCCGGGCGCCCACGGGCGCGTCCGGCCCCTCTCCCTGCTCGGCGACCCCGTCCTGCACACCCGCTGCGAGGACGTCACCGACTTCGGCCCCGAACTCGCCCGCCTGGTCGAGGACATGTTCGCCACGATGTACGCGGCCCAGGGCGTGGGCCTCGCCGCGAACCAGGTGGGCGAGGCGCTGCGGGTCTTCGTCTACGACTGTCCCGACGACGAGGACGTCCGTCACCTGGGCCATGTGGTGAATCCCCGGCTGGTGGAGGCCGACGGCATCGTCCTGCGCGGCCCGGAGGGCTGTCTGTCCCTGCCGGGTCTGGAGGCGGGCACGGAGCGCCACGACCACGCGGTGGTCGAGGGGTTCACGGTGAGGGGCGAGCCGATCACCGTGCACGGCACCGGATTCTTTGCCAGATGCTTGCAGCACGAGGCGGACCACCTGGAGGGCACGGTGTACGCGGACCGCGTGACGGGGTGGCGCGCCAGGAGACTGACGCGCCAGGTCGCACGGGCCTCCTGGAGCCGCGGAGCCGGTCCCGCCTAGGGCGGGGTCGCCGCGGGGGGGGGCGGGGCGGCCGCGGGGGCGCGGCCGCGCGCCCCGCC
>NZ_JBHVYO010000063.1:0-44233 GCF_042880655.1 Streptomyces sp. NPDC058295 | reverse complement strand
CGTGCGGACCGACCCGGCCGTCGTACCGCGCGTCGCCCGGTGGCCTCTCGCGGGCTTCAGGGCCCGGACACCAGCCACGGTTCCTGGGGCAGCGTCCGGCCCGTCTCCAGGAGCGACTTGAGGTTGGACAGGACCGCAGGCCAGCCGCTCGACGCGTCGGAGAGTTCGCCCTCGCCGTCGAGATCCTCGTGGGTCACGGTGAGCCGGACGATATCGGCGTGCTGCCGGATGTCGAAGGTGACCCGGGAGTGCCGGTCCGGCCGGCCCTCGTCGCCGGGCGCCCCCCAGCTGGTGACCAGCCGGATGGGGCGCTCGCTCTCGACGACGGTCCCCACGACGTCCGCGATCCCGGAGCCGTCGGTGCGCACATGCTCCCAGCGGGATCCGGGCCGCCAGTCCGACACGTTGGCGTGTCCCCAGTAGGCCGCGGTCAGGTCGGCGTCGGTGAGCGCGTCCCAGACCTTCTCCGGCGCACTGGCGATGTAGGTGACGTACACGAAGGCGGGCTTGTCGGTCATGGCTTCCTCGGATCGTCGCTTGACGTCGGAGAGCACGCGCAGCCGCGGGCGCTCGAACTTGTCGATCCACCGTTCCTGGATCTCGTGGAGCGGGACCGGATCGAGGTAGTGCAGCTTCTCCCGCCCCCGCCGCACCGCCGTGACCAGCCGGGCGGCCTCCAGGACGGCCAGGTGCTGGGTCACCGACTGGCGCGCCATGTCGATGTGCGCGCACAACTCGCCCAGCGTCTGGCCGTTGCGTTCGTGCAGCCGGTCGAGAAGCCGGCGGCGCGTGTCGTCGGCCAGCGCCTTGAAGACCTTGTCCGCGCCCGGGTCCACCCCCGGGCCTTCTCCCGATCGCACACCTCAAGTTAGGCAGGCAATTACCTGCATGTCAATCGGGCCGCAGCCGCCCAGGATCGACCCATGCAGACCAAGGGGAGTTTCATCGTGCCGCCCGCACCGCTGCGGCTCGAAGGGGTGGGGATCACCCTGCGCGAATGGACCGACGACGACCTCGACGCCCTGGTGGAGGTGTACGACGACCCCGAGATCGCCCGGTGGACCCCGGTCGTCTCCCCCTTCGACACCCGGGCGGCCCGTGCCTACCTCGACAGGGCGCGCACGAGCCGGGCCGAACGACGCGCGGCGCAGCTCGCGATCACCACGGACGGCGGGCGCCCGAAGGGCGAGGTGCTGCTGTTCCGCGGCGCGTCGGACGAGCGGGACGCCGAACTCGCCTACGGGGTCGGCGCCGAGCACCGCGGGCAGGGCCTCGCCGGCCGTGCGGTGCGCCTGGTCACGGAGCTCGCGCTGCGCGAACTACGGCCACGGCGGCTGGTGTTGTGCATCGAAGAGGGGAACGCGGCGAGCGAGGCGGTCGCCCACGCGTGCGGCTTCGCGCTCGCCGACGAGCCGCCCGTGCCCCGGCAGGCCAAGGGCCGCGAAGTCCTGCTGCGCACCTGGTCCCTCCGCCCGGAAGGGCACTGACCGGTCGGGCCGCCCGGGAGGAGCGGCCCGACCGGCCTGCGATCAGGCGAGGTTGCGGCCTGACGTCAGGCGACGTCGAGCGCCGTGTCGTCGATGACGAACGAGGTCTGGAGCTTGGAGCCCTCGGTGCTGGTGAACCTGAGGGTGACCGTCTGTCCGGCATACCCGCTCAGGCTGAAGCTGCGCTGGGTGTATCCGGCGGCCGCGTTGAGGTTGGATCGATCGCCGTCCCGTCGGCATCCGGCCGCGCCCGTCGGACCCTCACTCTCTCCGAGACGTTCGACGGGGACGGACACCGAGGGCGAGACGGCGACGCCCGCCTCGGCGCAGCCGTGCACCCGTATCGAGTGGCCATCGGTCGAGATCGGCCCGGCCGCAGTGAGCGCCCGGACCGACTGCGGTGGGCGTCGGCCCGGCCGTCCTACCGCACCGCGTGCTGTCCTACCGCGTGCCGCCCTGCCGCGTGTACAGGTACGGCGTCGTCGTGCTCAGTGGCGCGAAGCCAAGGCGTTCGAGGATGGGGCGGCTCTGGGCGGAGGCGTCGACCTGGAGGTAGCGGTAGCCGCGGTCGGCGGCGATGCGGGCGCGGTGGGCGATCAGAGCGCGGTAGACACCTCGGCCGCGCCAGCCCTCGACGGTGCCGCCGCCCCACAGGCCCGCGAACCTCGTTCCCGGAATGAGCTCCATCCGTGCCGAGCTCACCGGCACGTCCCCCGCCATCGCGAGGAGGGCCACGATCGCGTCGGGGTCGGCGGCGAGGCGGGCGAGCAGGAGGTCCCGCAGCCAGGAGCCGTCGTGACCGAACGCCCGCTCGTTCGCCTCGACCATGAGCTCGACACCCGCCCGGTCCGTGACGGGGACGATACGGACGCCCTCGGGCGGCCCGGCGTCGACCAGCTGGTCACCGGTCTCGCCGATCATCAGGGTCTCCTCCGGGTCGGCGGTGAAACCCGCCGCCGTGAGCCGCTGCCCGAGGTCGGCCGGACGGTCGTGCCCGTGCAGCTTCCACTCGAACTCGTGCCCGAGCCCGGTGAAGTAGGCGACCTGTTCCGCGATCACCGCGTCGGCGTCGGTGGAGTCCAGGTCCGACCAGAGCACCCCGCTCCAGCCGCCCTCGCCGCCGACATGGCGGACCACGGCCCCGGTCCGTTCGACGCGCGCGTCGGAGCTCTCGGGGCGCGCGCCTTCGCGCATGTCCCGGTCGTACAGGGCGAGTACCGCGGCATGATCCATGCGCCCACTCCAGCACCCCTGCCCGGCCGCGACAACGCAATTACCGGTGCGGGAACGAGCGGGGCGCGGCCACGCCGTCCGGCCGCACCGCCGCCAGGTACGCGCTCAGCCGGTCGCGGTTGCGGGCCAGACAGTCGATCCGGGCCTGGATACGGTCGATGTGCCCCTCGAGGAGGGCGGCGGTCTCCGGGGTGAGGTGCTCGGCGGGCAGGACGATCTCGTCGGGGCCGGAGAGATACGGCAGGATCGCGCGGATCATCTCGGTGGTGAGGCCGGAGTCGAGCAGTCCGCGGATCTGCTGGACGTCCCGGACGGCCGCCTCCCCGTAGGAGCGGTAGCCGTTCTCCCCGCGGTCGGGGTGCAGCAGGTCCTGCTCCTCGTAGTAGCGCAGCAGCCGGGTGGGGACACCGGTGCGGCCGGAGAGGTCGCCGATCTTCATGCCGCGCTCCGATCTTCGCGCGCCGCCGCCGTGCTCGGCGCCGTCCCTCGCCGTCGCCGCTCGGCGCCGTCGCTCCGCGAGCGGCGCACCGGGCGACGCTTGCCTTCACACTGATGTGAATGTTCGACCATGGTGGCATGTCCACCACCTCCATGGTCAAGGGCACCGCCGTGCCCGCTTCCCTGCCCTGGCCGGGGCTGCTCGCCCTGTCCACGGCCGCCTTCACCGCCGTGGTCACCGAGCTGCTGCCCGCCGGGCTGCTGCCGCGCATGGCGCCGGCCCTCGGCGTCCCCGAGGCCCGGGTCGGGTTCCTGGTCACCGGGTACGCGGTGGCGTCGTTCGTGGCCGCGATCCCGGTGACCGCGCTGCTGCGCGGCCTGCCGCGCCGGCCGGTCCTCGTCGGCACCCTGCTGGGCTTCGCGCTGAGCAACGCGGTGGTCGCGCTGTCGTCTTCGTACGGCCTCACCTTCACCGCGCGCCTGGTCGCCGGTGTCATGGGCGGCACGCTGTGGGCGATGCTCGCCGGCTACGCGGCCCGGATGGTGCCCGCCGAGCGACGCGGCCGGGCGATCGCGGTCGTGCTCGCCGGCATCACGCTCGCGCTGTCGCTGGGGGTGCCCGCCGGGACGGCGCTGGCCGAGGTGGTGGGCTGGCGTGCGGCGTTCGGGCTGCTGTCCGGACTGGCCGTGCTGCTGGTGGGCTGGGTGTGGTGGCGGGTCCCCGACTTCCCGGGCGAGGCACGGGGCGAGCGGGTGCCGTTGGCCCGGGTCGCCCTGCTGCCGGGGCTCCCGGTGATCCTTTCCGTCACCCTGTTCCTCCTGCTGGGCCACCAGGTGCTCTACACGTACATCGCGCCCTTCACCGAGCACGCGGGGTCCGGTCGTACGGATGTGGTGCTGCTGGTGTTCGGGGCGTCCACGGTGGCCGGGATCTGGGGGACGGGCCTGCTGGTGGACCGGCGCCCGCGGGCCACGCTGCTCGGCGCGCTCGCCCTGTGCGCGGCGGTCATGCTCGCCCTCGGCCGGTACGCCGACGCGCCCGCCGTGCTCCTGGTCTCCGTCGCCCTGTGGGGAGTGGCCTTCGGCGGGGCGCCGACCCTCATCCAGACTGCGCTGGTGAACGCCTCGGGGCCCGCCGCCTCCGACGTGGCGACCTCGCTCCAGACGACGGTGTACAACGCGGGCATCGCGGGCGGCTCGCTGACCGGAGGCGTGGTCCTGGGGGCGCTGGGCGCGGGGGCCCTGCCGTGGACGGCACTGCCGCTGGTCGCGCTGGCCCTCACCGCGGTCGCGCTGGGCCGCCGGCACGCCTTTCCGGTCGCGCGGAGCCGAGCCTAGGCTGGGCGGCGATGCCCGGGTCAACCGTCGAGGAGCCGTACGCCATGGTCGAGGCCGCCGAACTGCCGTATCTGCGCC
Organism: Streptomyces sp. NPDC058295; assembly: GCF_042880655.1. NCBI lineage: Bacteria > Bacillati > Actinomycetota > Actinomycetes > Kitasatosporales > Streptomycetaceae > Streptomyces > Streptomyces sp. NPDC058295. The sequence continues at coordinate 39,659 of NZ_JBHVYO010000063.1, read as the reverse complement.
GCTGCGTGGAACTCGCCGCCGAGGCACTGCGGGTCGGCGACGAACCGTTCGGTTCGGTACTCGTGGGCGCGGACGGCACGGTGCTCGCCGAGGACCACAACCGGGTGGCCTCCGGCGACCGCACCCGGCACCCCGAGTTCGAGCTGGCCCGCTGGTCGGTGGCCCGTCTGTCGTCCGCGGAGCGTGCCGCGGCGACGGTCTACACGTCGGGCGAACACTGTCCGATGTGCGCGGCCGCCCACGCGTGGGTGGGCCTGGGCCGGATCGTGTACATCGCCTCGTCCGAGCAGCTCGCGAGCTGGCTGGGCGAGTGGGGTGCACCCGCCCCGCCGGTGCGGACCCTGCCGGTGCACGAGATCGCCCCCGGAGTGACGGTGGAGGGACCGGTTCCCGAGCTGGTCGAGGAGGTACACGCACTGCACCGGCGGTTCCACGGCGGCTGAGGCGGACCCGCCCGCTCGCACTCCGCGCTTCGACGGCACCACGCGTGCGGCGCGCCGGACCGCCGCAGGCCCCCTGCTCCCGCCCGGTACGACCGAGGGGGCCTGCGCACTCCCGCTCCGAGGAGGTCGGCTCAGCGGTCCGCGTGCGGGCGGAACCGCCGCTGGAGGGCCAGACCGCCGAGCAGCAGGGCCGCGCTGCCGGCTACGGCGGGCAGGGTGGCGTCGGCCCCCGTGTGGGCGAGCGAGGACACGGCCTCGGGCACCCCGAGCTGGGGCGCGACGGCCGGCTTCTGCGGAACGGCCCGCGGGCCGGGGTGCTGCGGCTCCGAGGGCGGGTTGTGCCGGGTCGGCGGCTGCGGCGCCGGCTCGACGGGCGGCGGAGGCTCTTCTTCGGACACGTTGACGGACTCGTTGCCGAGCGCCGGGTTCCCGATGCCGACGACGTTCACGCTGTTGCCGCTGACGTTCACCGGGAGGTGGACCGGCAACTGGACACCGTTGCCGGAGACGACGCCCGGGGAGTCCTGCGTGGCGCCGTGTGCGGTGGCCCCACCACCGGAGGACGCGCCGTGTGTGGCGGCCCCAGCGCCGGAGGACGCGCCGTGCGCCCCGGAAGCGGCCATCGCGCCCTTGTTGGCGCAGGTGTTGCCCGCGGCGGGGTTCAGCACGCCCACCACGTTCACCGTGTTCCCGCACAGGTTCACCGGGAGGTGCACCGGCAGCTGGACAGCGTTGCCGGAGATCAGTCCGGGCGAGCCGGCCGCGGAGCCGTCCGCCGCGGAGTCGGCGTGTGCGGGCAGTGTCACAGCCATCGCGCCGGAAACTGCGGCGACGGCCATCACACCGGTTCGGGTTACCCGTCTCATGGGTCCCTGCCTTCCAGACTTGAATCGCGGGCACTCGCCCGCACCCGGTAGAACGTCGGCGCACCATCTGGGTAATGCCAGAACACCCTTTCACCCCATTGGGTCACCTTTGCGATCCCTCTCAGACTCCCTCGTCGAACTGGTGTCAGCCCCGCCGCACGGGCCTTGCGGGGCGCCCGCGGCGCAACCCGCGAGGGGGCGCGGGGTGGCCCCCGTCCGCCCGGAGGCGGGTCGTCGGCAGGCCGCCTATCGTGAGCGAGGGCGCCGTTCCCGGACCGCTGCGGGCGTCCCTGGAGGCATTGATGCTGGCCAAGCTGCCGACGCGGCCCGGGCTGCGACGCTGCGCGCTCGCCGCCACCGCCGCACTGACCCTGGTGGGCGCGGGCCTGCCGACGGCGACCGCGAACCGGAACGCCGCCGGGGACGACCGTCCCGGCCTCTCCCGGTTCTACGGCCAGAAGGTCACCTGGTCGGCGTGCGACGGAGACCGCATGCCCAAGGACCTCCAGTGCGCCGACCTGACCGTCCCGCTCGACTACCGCCACCCCAAGTCCGGCACGCTCGAACTCGCGCTCGCCCGCTACCGGGCCACGGGCGACAAGCGCGGCTCGGTGGTGCTCAACTTCGGCGGCCCCGGCGGCCCCGGTGTTCCCGAACTCGCCTATGGCGGAAAAGAGTTCATGGATCTCACCAACGGCTACGACGTGGTCAGCCTCGATCCCCGGGGGGTCGGCCGCTCCTCCCCCGTCAGCTGCGGGGACGGCGCGGACAGAGGACTGGCCTCCCTGGACGCCGACTCGGCCCTCGCCGATCCCCAGGCGCTCCTCACCCGGTTGAAGCGGGTCGCCGTCGACTGCGCCGAGCACTCGGGGCCGGTGCTGCCGCACATAGGCACCGTCGACGCGGCACAGGACCTGGACGTGCTGCGCGCGGCACTCGGTGACAAGAAGCTCAATTACCTGGGGTTCTCGTACGGCACCCGGCTCGGCGCGGTCTACGCCGCCCGGTTCCCCGACAAGGTGGGCCGGCTGGTCCTCGACGGCGTGGACACCCTGACCGAGCCGCTCACCGAGCAGGGCCTCGCGGGCGCCCGGGGGCAGCAGGTGGCGCTGGACGGCTTCGTCGGCTGGTGCACCAAGGACATCGCCTGCCCGTTCGGGCAGGATCCGCGCGTGGCCCGCGAGGAGGTCGTCCGGCTCGTGCGCTCGCTGGACGAGGACCCGGTGCCGACCGACTTCGGCGACGACTTCTCCGGCCAGGACCTCGTCGGCGCGATCGGACAGGGGCTGTACAGCAAGGAGCTGTGGCCCCTGCTGGAACGGGCGCTGGCGCAGCTCATCGAGAGCGGGGACGCCAGCGGGGTCCTGAGCTTCGCGACCGGCGGCTTCGCCCTGCCGCTGCCGTTCCCGCTCCGGGCCGCGGGCCGCGGCGAGCCCACCCCCGGGGCGCTCGTCGACGAGGAGGACATCCCCCTCGACAACCTGCCCGCGGCGCTGATGGCGATCAACTGCGCCGACGATCCCGACCGCCCCACGGCCGCGCAGATCTTGGCGGACCTCGAGCGGCTGCGCGCCGCGTACGACAAGGCCTCTCCGGTCTTCGGGCAGTACCGCCTCACCGAGGTCCTGATGTGCTACGGCCGCCCCGGGGGAACCGACTTCATCCGCGACGAGGTGAAGGACCTGAACACCCCGGACATGCTGCTGGTCGGCACGCGCGGGGACCCGGCGACGCCGTACCGCTGGACCGTGGAGACGGCGAAGCGTCTCGGTGCCCCGGCCGTGGTGCTCGACAACAAGGGCGACGGCCACACCGGCTACGGGTCGTCCAAGTGCGTGCACCGCAAGGTCGACGACTTTCTGCTCTACGGCTCCCTCCCGCCCAGCGGCAGCTCCTGCGGGCCCGACGAGGACGACGGCTGAGTGCGCCGGTTCCTGCCGCTGCTGCTCGTCTGCCTCCTCGCGGCCGGGACGACGGTGGCCTCGTCCGCCCGGTCCGCCTGGTGGTGGCTCGCGGCCGGACCGCTGCTGGCGTCGGCCTGTCTGGGGGGCTGGGACCTGCTCCAGCGCCGCCGCTCCGAACTGCGCACCCACCCGCTGGTCGGGCGGCTGCGGTATCGGACGGAGCAGGTGCGCGCGCGTGCCCGGCGCGGCGACCCGCGGGAGCCGTTCGGCGGCGACCGGGACGCGTACGAGTATCTGGTGCCGTCGCTGCGGCCGGTCGAGCCGGCCGAGGAGCCGCCGGTGGTGCGGGTGGGTGGGCCGGACTGCTCCCAGCCCTACGACATGGCGCTGCTGAACGTGTCCGCGATGAGCTTCGGGGCGCTGTCGTCGCGCGCGGTGCTCGCCCTCAACCGGGGTGCGGCGCTGGGGCGTTTCGCGCAGGACACCGGGGAGGGCGGGCTGTCGGAGCACCATCTGCGCGGCGGCGGCGACCTGGTCTGGGAGATCGGGACGGGGTACTTCGGCTGCCGCGACGCCGACGGCGGCTTCGACGCACGGGAGTTCGCGGACAAGGCGGCGCTGCCCGAGGTGAGGTGCGTGTCGTTGAAGCTGTCCCAGGGGGCGGCGCCGGGCAGCGGCGGGGTGCTGCCGGGGGTGAAGGTGAGCGCCGAGATCGCGCGGGAGCGGAAGGTCCCGGTGGGCGAGACGGTGGTGTCGCCGCCCTCGCACCGGGTCTTCTCGACGCCGCGTGAACTGGTGCTGTTCCTGGCCCGGCTGCGTGAGCTGGCCGGGGGCAAACCGACCGGGTTCAAGCTGTGCGTGGGCTCGCGGCGGGAGTTCCTCGCGGTGTGCCGGGCGATGGTGGCGGAGGGTCTGACGCCCGACTTCGTGGTGGTGGACGGGTCGGAGGGTGGCACCGGCGCCGGACCTGCGGGGTTCGCCGGGCACCTCGGTATGCCGCTCACCCAGGGTCTGATCACCGTGCACAACGCCCTGGTCGGCGTCGGGCTCCGGGACCGGGTCCGGATCGGGGCGAGCGGCCGGGTGGCCACCGGCTCGGACATCGTCACGCGTCTCGCGCAGGGCGCCGACTACACCAACGCGGCCCGGGCGATGATGCGCGCCGTCGGGTGTGTCGGCGCGCTGCGGTGCCACACCGGGACCTGCCCGGCCGGCGTCGCGACCCAGGACCCGCTGCGGGCACGCTCGTTGAACGTGGCCGACAAGGCCCGGCGGGTCCGGCACTACCAGCGGGAGACGGTGCGTGACGCCGTCCGGATCATGGCGGCGATGGGCATCCGCGAGCCGGCCGAACTCACCCCCGCCCATCTGGTCCGGCGGACGCGGCCGGGCACGGTCCGTTCTTACGCGGAGCTGTACGAGTGGCTGGCGCCGGGAGAACTGCTCTCCGGACCACCACCGTCCTGGGAGACGGACTGGAAGGCCGCGGACCCGGACAGCTTCGGCTAGCGGCCCCGCGGCGGACGGCCGCGAGGCCCCCGAGGCCTACAACAGCGGCCTACAACGGCCGCAACGGCTACGAGGGTTTGACGCTGACGAAGGCGTCGATCGCCGCCGTCAGCTCGGCCGGCTTCTCGACCGGGAGTTCGTGGCCCGCGTCGAGGACGCGGACGGTGGCGTCCGGATAGGCCTTGGCCATGCGCAGCATCTGCTGCACCGGGAGCTGGATGTCGTGGTAGCCGTGGATCATCAGGGTGGGGGCCTGGATCTCCCCGGCCCGGTCCAGCACGTCGAAGGCACGCATGGCGCCGTACAGCGTCATGACCACCTCGCGCGGGGTGTCCGCGGAGGACTTGATGTACGCGCGGATCTCCTCGCGGGGGTAGCCGGGGGCGAAGGCCCGCTGGATGTTGGTGGCGACGAACAGCTTGAAGGGGACGAGGGTGGAGACGCCCATCAGCAGGCCCCTGCCCCGGCTGTAGGTCATCCGGCCGATGGAGTTCACCAGCACCATGCGCTCCACCCGTTCGGGGTGGGAGAGGGCGACGGTCTGCGAGATCATCCCGCCCATCGAGTGGCCGACCAGCACGAACCGGTCGATCTCCAGGTGGTCGAGGAGGGCCAGGAGGTCCGTCGCCAGCTCCGCGACCGTCTTCACGCCCGCACCGCTGCTCTCGCCGTGCCCGCGCAGGTCGAGCCGGATCACCCGGCGCTGCTCGGCGAAGTGCGCCACCTGGTGGTCCCAGCGGTGCCGGTTCGCCGTCCAGCCGTGCACGAACACCAGGGGCACCCCGTCGCCGTCGCGCGGGCCCTCGTCGTCGTACGTCAGTGCTGCGCCGTCGACTTCGAGCTGCGGCATGGGTGCCTCCTGCGGTGCGGTCCGGACCGGTCCCGGTTACTGACGCGTACGGTAACCGGCGGAGGGGGCCGCCGTCACCGTCGGACGCCCACCGGAAAGCCGTCGCCTGTCCCCAGTCGAGTTCGGGGTCGCCCCACCACACGGTGGCGCCCGCCTAGTCGGGGTGGAAGGTGCAGACGAAGGCGAGCATCAGCATGCCGGTGCCGGCGACGGCCCAGGCGATCAGCGCACCGGCGACACCCCTCTCCTCGGCGAACCGGCTCGGCAGGGAGAAACGCCGGCCCCGACCATCGAGCCGACGACCATGGTGGTGAGCGGCAGGCTCAGTTTCGCGGTGGTCGGCCGGGACCCGGTCTCGGTCTCGGTCTGCGTCATGGATGCCCTACGACGGAGGGACGGAAGCGGTGCGCCGGCGGTCGGGGAGCGTCCGTCGGCCACCGCTGCGACCGTGACAACGCGGGCGCCCTGACATGTATTGATATTGCCCCAAATGCCTGAACGGTGATTGGGACCTATCGTGCTGATATGGAGCACGCACTCAGCCCAGCGACCCTCTCCGAACTGCGGCGCCCGCGCCCCTATCCCGCGGTGTCCGTGCTGACGCCGACGCACCGGCGGGAACCCGAGAACACCCAGGACCGGGTCCGGCTGCGCAATGTCGTGGCCGAGGCGAAGAAACAGCTGGATACCGACCCGGCGGTCAGCCGCGAGCGGCGCGCCGACGTCGCCGACCAGCTCGACCGGGCCCTGGCCGAGGTCGACCTGGCGCACACCGAGGCCGGCCTGGTCATCTACGCCGCCCCCGGCGAGCACCAGGTGTGGTCCCTCGCCCGTGCCGTCCCCGAACGCGTCGTGCTCTCCGACACCTTTCTGACCCGCAACCTCGTCTCGGCCCAGGCCGCCGAACGCCCGTTCTGGGTCCTGTCGGTCTCCGCCGACCGCGTCACGTTGTGGAACGGCGGCGCCGACCGGGTCACCGAGGAGCACGCCGCCGGCTTCCCGCTGGTCAGGAGCCAGCCGAACTTCGACGCCGAACGCATGGAGCGGATCGGCGACCTGCCCAGCACGTTCCGCGACGAGGACACCCGCCACTTCCTGCGCGAGGCCGACACCGCCCTGGGCGGACTGCTGCGCGAGGACCCGCGACCGCTGTACGTCACCGGCGAGCAGGCGGCGCTGTCGCTCCTCGACGAGCTGGGCGGAGCCACCCGAAACGCGGTGCACGTCGCGCACGGCGGGCTCTCCCACGGCACACCCGACTCCGTGTGGCAGGCGGTGCGCCCGCTGCACGACGCGGAGGCCCGCCGGAACACCGCCGCCGTCGCCCGTGAGCTCGACTCGGCCCGTGGACACAAGACGTTCGCGGCCGGCGTCGACGAGCTCTGGCAGAACGCCCGGGAGGGCCGGATCCGGCTGCTGGCCGTGGAGGAGAACTACCGCGTCACGGTCCGCGACGGCGGCGACCATCTCGTCCCCGCCGAGAGCGGCGATCTCGACGCCCGAGAGGACATCGTGGACGAGATCGTCGAGCAGTGCCTGGAGACGGGCGCCGAGGTGCGCTTCGTACCCGACGGCGCACTCGGCGACGCGGACGGGATGGCAGGCGTACTGCGCTACTGACCCGCACCACGGCGGCCGGCCCGATGACCCTGGCCGGCCCCATGGCCCTGGCCGGTCGGTCGCACCGGTCGGCCGGTTGCCCTGGTCGGGGCCCGCTCGGCGGCTCTCACCGGCGGCGTACGCTACGGCGTGATCGTCGACCGGGATGGTGAGTACGCGTGAGTGACCTGCTGGGCGTGGCCGTGCTGGGTGCCGGACACATGGGGGCCGACCATATACGCCGCCTCGATCGCGTGGTCAGCGGAGCCAGGGTCGCCGCCGTGGCCGATCCCGATGCCGCGCGCGCGAAGGAGGCCGTGGCCGGGATCGAGGGGGTGACGGTCCACCCGGAGGCCGAGGCCGCGCTCGACGCGCCCGGCGTCGAGGCCGTGCTGATCGCCTCGCCCGGCCCCGCGCACCAGGAGGCGCTGCTCGCGGCCTTCGCCCGCGGGCTCCCGGTGCTGTGCGAGAAGCCCATGGTGCCGGACTCGGCCGGGGCGCTGCGCGTGCTGGAGGCGGAGGCCCGGCTGGGGCGGCGGCTGACGCAGATCGGGTTCATGCGGCGCTACGACGCCGGGTACCGCAGGCTGAAGGCGCTGCTGGACGACGGGCGGCTCGGGCGGCCGCTGATGCTGCACTGCGTGCACCGCAACGTCTCCTCACCGCCGGGCTTCACCAGCGCGATGCTGATCGACAGCTCGGTGTCGCACGAGATCGACGCGGCCCGCTGGCTGCTCGGCCAGGAGCTGACCGCGGTCACCGTGCGGCGCCCGCGTCCCTCCGCCGGCGCCCCGCAGGGCCTGCTCGACCCGCAGTTCGTGCTCTTCGAGACCGATGGGGGCGCCCTGGTCGACGTGGAGGTCTTCGTCAACTGCGGCTTCGGGTACCAGGTGCGCTGCGAGGCCGTGTGCGAGGCGGGCAGCGCGCGCATCGGCGACGACCAGGGGATGCTCGTCACCACAGGGGGCACCGCCGCCGCGGACGTGCCCCAGGACTACCTCGTGCGGTTCGCGGACGCCTACGACCGCGAGGTGCAGGCCTGGGTCGACGCCACCCGGCGCGGTCTGGTCACCGGCCCGACCGTCTGGGACGGCTACGCGGCCTCCGTCGTCGCCGAGGCCGGGATCCGCGCCCTGGAGAGCGACATGCGCGTCGCGGTCGAACTCGCCCCGCGCCCCGGCCTGTACACCGCGGGCGGTCACTGACACCCGACGGGGCTCAGGCACTGCCGAGCAGGGCCTCCAGCCCCTGGTCGACGGCGGCGCCGACATCCTCCCGGCCCGCCGCGACCACGGCGTAACTGCGCAGCAGGAACCGGCGCAGGGCGCCCGTCTCGAACTGGAGCAGGGCCAGGCCGAGCGGAGAGTGGAACTCCACCACCGTACGGACCGGCCCACAGGGCCAGATGTGCACGTCTCCGGTCCCGGCCGGACCGCTCACACCCTGCTCCAGCAGGGTCCGGCCGAAGGTCCAGGTGACGGCCTCACCCGCGAGGGAGACCTCCGGCGGGAAGTCGACGTGTACCGCGAACGGGTCGGTGGAGTCGTAGCGGAGCGTGGCGGGCACGGGCAGCTCCTGGTCCTCCGCGGTGATCAAGCGGGCGCGGACGGGTTGTTCAAGAGTGATGTCCATGCATGTACGACCTCGCCGGGGCCACTTGCATTACGCGAAAGCGGTGTCCAATTCTTGTGACCTGCATCACAGCGGCCGTTGCCTGGAACATCAGCCCGGCGAACATGCGACCGATGGTCACCTCGACCCCCTCAGGAGTCCCCCAAGTCACGTACGTCACCTACGACTTGACCCCTTTCCGGCGCCCGCCGACCACCTCCCGCCACCCCTCCGTGAAGACACTGGCATATGCCAGAAGCACCACCGAATCGTGTGTTGCCAAATCCCTTACACGCCGTCGCGGGCTGTGCAACAGTCGTAACGGCCCTTGTGTCAGCCTTCGCCGTACCGTCCCCCATCGGAGTGCGTCATGCCGCCCCATGTCTCCGCGGACCGCTCAGCCGCCCAGCCGCCGGGGCGCGGCTCGGTCGACGCGCTGATCACGCAGACACGACGGCTCAAGGGCGAGATGGACGCCGTACGGCAGGACACCCGGAGCGACACGGCGGACCCGCAGGGGCGCTGGCAGCGCGCGCTCTGCGATCTGGCACTGCACCAACTCGACGACCTCGACGCGCACTTGGCCCAGTTGCGGGACGGTCCGCCGCCCGTGCCGGCCGCCGAGCCCGTGCCCGCCGCACCGGTCGCTTCACGGCGCGAGGCGCTGCTGAGCCGGGTCGGCAGCGCGGAGTGGAACCTGCTGACGGACGAGGCCGTCTGGTCCGAGGAGCTCTACGGGATCCTCGGCCGCGATCCCGCCGCTCCCCCGCTCACCCTCGACGAACTTCCCGCGCTCGTCCTCGACGAGGACCGGCCGAAGCTGACGGCTATGGTCACGGACTGTCTGATCGACGCCCGGCCCATCGACGGCGAGTTCCGGGTCGTGCGCCCGGACGGCGAGCACCGCACCGTGCACATGATGGGCGAGCCCGTGCTCGACACCGAGGGCGGCACCACCTCGATGTGGGCCGTGCTGCGGGACGTCAGCGAACTGCGCCGCAGCCAGCGGGCGGTGCGCGAGAGCCGTGACTCGCTCCAGCGGCAGCGGCACCGGGCCCAGACCGAACACCGGCTCGCGGTGGAGTTCCAGGAGGCCGTGCTGCCGCCGTGGCGCGGCTCCCCGCGCCTGCCGCACCAGGGCCCCGGCTCCCTCGACCTCGCCGCCCACTACCTGCCCGCCGCGACGACCTCGCAGATCGGCGGCGACTGGTACGACGCGCTCGAACTCTCCGACGGGCAGACGCTGCTGAGCGTCGGTGATCTCACCGGCCACGGCCCTGCCGTCACCTCGACCACGGCGATGCTGCTGGGCGCCCTGCGCGGAATGGCCATGGCGGGCACCTGGCCGGCCCAACTGATGTCCTGGCTCAACCAGTTACTGGACGCCACGGTCCAACCGGCCCTGGGCAGCGCGGTCTGCTGCCGCTACCGGCCGGACACCCGCACCCTGACGTGGGCGCAGGCCGGACACCCCGTCCCGTTGCTGTTCCGCGACGGGACGGGACGTCGGATGGACGCACCGGAGGGCGTGCTCCTGGGAGCCACCGCACGCGCCGCCTACGGGCAGGCCGAGGAGACCCTCGAAGAAGGCGACCTCCTTCTGCTGCACACCGACGGGCTGGCACCCGCCGACCGCCTCCTCGGCCTGGCCCCTCGTCTGGACAGGGCGCGCACCGCACAGGAGTGCGTGCGGATGGTCGTGGAGGAGTGCGGCGAGAGCGAACGCGCCGACGACGCCTGCGTGCTGGTCGCCCGGGTCACCCGGTGAGTGGACCGACCGACGACAACCCGCCTACACCTGGGTGCCGTTGCCCCCCTTGCTCCCCCGGCTGCCCTTCTGCTTCGGCAGCGCCAGCCTGATCTCCTCCCGCAGTTCGCTGATCCTCGGGTAGCCCGCGTACTGCGCGGTGAGCCGGTACATCTGGCTCAGCCGGTCCCAGGTGCGCCGGGAGGAGTTCGATCCCATCGACATCAGGGCCAGCCGCGCGAACCGGTCCGCCTGCTCGGGGTCATCGGCGATGAAGCAGGCGGACGCCATGGACAGATGGTCGAAGATCTTCGACCGTTCCCGCCCGTCGACGCGCAGCGCCAGCGCCTTCTCCGCGTAGTACTGGGCATGCGCGGCCGCCTGTGGCTCGAACTCGGCCAGCGTGCGGTAGGCCAGCGCCTGCATGCCGTACAGATCCTCGTCCTTGAAGGTCTGCATCCAGGACGGCGGTGTGACGTCGCCCTTGTCGGAGACGAAGAGGTCCTCCGCCTGGCCGAGGGTACGGCGCATGGCCTGGCCCTTGCCCATCGACGCCTGCGCCCAGGCCTCGATGGTGTGGAACATCGCCCGGGTGCGCGCGGTCACGTTGTCGCCGGATCCGGACTGGGCGAGTTTCATCAGGTCGAGGGCCTCGTCGGGCCGCCCGAGGTGGACCATCTGACGGGCCGCCCGGGAGAGCGCCTCGCCGGCCCGTGGGCGGTCACCGCCCTCTCGTGCGGCATGGGCGGCGATGACGAAGTACTTCTGGGCCGTGGGCTCCAGACCGACGTCGTGCGACATCCAGCCCGCGAGGACGGCGAGGTTGGCCGCGACGCCCCACAGGCGCCGCTGGAGATGGGTGGGATGGTGGTAGGCGAGGATGCCGCCCACCTCGTTGAGCTGTCCCACCACGGCCTTGCGTTGCAGCCCGCCTCCGCGGGCCGCGTCCCAGGCCCGGAACACCTCCACCGAGCGCTCGAGTTCGTCCACCTCCTCCGTTCCGATGGGGGCGGCCTCGTAGCGGTCGAACCCGGCGGGGTCGGCGTGGTGCAGGAGGGGATGGTCGATGACAGGAGCGTCGGAGGAGAGGGTGGGGTCGGTGTGCAGCCACTCGTACATGGCACTGCTGAGAGCTGAGCCCGCGGCGAGCGCGGCACCCGCGCCCACCAAGCCGCGTCGGTTGAGCATGAGGTCCATTCCCGTGAATTCGGTGAGGACCGCAGCAGTCCGTTCGGGCGCCCACGGCACATCGTCGGGATGTTCCACACTCCCGCCGCCGGGCCGATTCCCTGTACGCCCGTGCCGGACCAGACCGAGGTCCTCGATGGTCACGACACGGCCGAGACGCTCGGTGAACAGAGCCGCCAACACCCGCGGTACCGGATCACGCGGGATCTCTCCCGTGTCGATCCACCGCCGCACCCGGGAGGTGTCGGTCGACAGCTGGGGGTGGCCCATGGCCGCCGCCTGCCGGTTGACCAGCCTCGCGAGTTCACCCTTGGACCAGCCGGCCAGGCCGAACAGGTCCGAGAGGCGGGTGTTGGGTTGTCCGCTCACGTCAAGCCCCCAGGTTCTCGGCTGAGTTGACAGTAGCCCGGTGAAAGTTGCCGGGCGACTATTCGCCAGGGTTCGCCAGGGTTCGCCAGATGGTGTGCCACTGGGCGATGGGTGTCAGGTAGGAAAGCGCCACCCCGACCCGGTCGCCGAGGGACATTCCCCAGGGTGCACCCGAAAGGACCGGTCGGGGCAGCGCTCTGACGTCCGGCACACGAAGGGATCTGTTTCTCCCATGTACGCAGCATCGTCCTCCGTGTCCGCCCCGCCCCGGTCGCTGCACACCCGCCCGGGCGGCGGCGGCCCCTACCTCGACCCCGCCGCGCGGTCGGCGGGTCCCGCGCTCGGCGCCGGTCCGACCCGGCGTCCCGCGGGGCTCGGCACCCCACCGCTCAGCGGGAGACTCGACCTGTCCGGCCCCCAGGGCGCCCAGCTGCGCACGGCGATCGCGTCCGTGCACCGGATCTGCCCGGAGTTCGCGCCGGTCCAGGTGCTGCGCCGCAGCGGACGCTCGGTGCTGCTGGTCGGTACGACCGGCCGCAGCACGGCGGTCGCCAAGTGCTTACTCGACCACTCCCCCGTGTGGGCCGAGCAGATCCGGCACGAAATAGCCGCGTACCGCACGTTCGTCCGGCACCGCCCTCCGGTGCGGGCGCCGAGACTGATCGCGGCGGACCCGGACAACTGCACACTGGTGATCGAGCGGATGCCGGGCCGGGTGGCGGCACTCCAGCGGCACCCCACCGAGGCCCCGCCGCGGGCCGACGTCCGGGCGGCACTCGGCGCGGTCTGCCGGCTCAACGCCTGGCGGCCGCCGGCGGGGACGTTCGACGCCCCGCTGGACTACGCCGCCCGTATCTCCCGCTATCACGAGCTGGGTCTGCTCACCGACCGGGACCTCGGCGACCTCCAGAAGCTGCTGCACGGCATCGCGGCCACCGCGGGCCGGCAGGGCATGGGCCAGTTCTGTCACGGCGACGCCCTCCTGTCGAACATCCTTCTCTCACCGGCCGGTCCAGTGCTGGTGGATTGGGAGCACGCGGGTTGGTATCTGCCGGGCTACGACCTGGCGACGCTGTGGTCGGCGCTGGGCGACGCGCCGGTGGCGCGCCGTCAGATCAGCCAGATCGCCCAGTTGGCGGGCCCGGCCTCCCGGGACGCCTTCCTGGTGAACCTGATGCTGGTCCTGACCCGCGAGATCCGTACCTACGAGACGGCCGTGCAGCGTTCGATGCACGACGTCACCCCGGCGGCTCCGGGGGGCCATCCGGGTGGCACGCCGTCCGGCGAGGAACAGCGCCTGCTGCTGCGACGGCTGCACGACGACTGCCAGCTGGCCCGCCGGGCCGTGCGCGCGGCGGTCGGCACGCGCTGAGGGGACGGGGGTTCCGCGGTTGCGCCTGAACGGCGGCGCCGCGCGGGCCCCCGCGGTGCGTCAGCGGTGTCTTGACAAGGGAAATCGCCTGTCTGTGGGCATGATTGACGGGTTGTCGGCAAGCCGGTGACAGATGGCTCATGTCCGGCCCCGCACGCCCCGCCCGCTCGTCCCAGGAGGCCGCATTGCGAAAACCCGTCACTCACCCCGGACCTGGCAGACACCCCCGTAGAGCCGCAGGCGCCCTGGCGTCGGCGGCTCTGTTGCTGCCGCTGCTCGGCGCGGCCTTCCCGGCCGAGGCGACCGCTCCCTCGACCTCCCGGGCTGCCGGGGCGGCCGGCCTCCAGCGGGCCTTCGCCGTCGCGGCCGCCGAGTACCACGTGCCGCGGAGCCTGCTGCTGGGCGTCTCCTATCTCCAGTCCCGCTGGGACACGCACGCCGGAGCGCCGAGCGTGACCGGCGGCTACGGACCGATGCACCTCACCGACGCGCGTACGGCGCTCGCCGCGGCCCCGCACCACAGCCAGGGCGCGGAGGACGCCCGTGGCGACTCAGCCCGCCCGGCCCGTGTCCCGCGGACGCCGCTCCCGGCCGGCGAGGAGCTCCCGGCCCGGCTGCGCACCCTGCCGAGGGCGGCGGAGCTGACCGGCCTGAGCGCCGAGGAGCTGCGCACGGACCCCGCGGCCAACATCGCGGGCGGCGCCGCGCTCCTGGCCGCCGCGCAGCAAAGCCTGGGCGAGCCGCTGAGCGGCGACCCGGCGGACTGGTACGGCGCGGTGGCGCGCTTCTCGGGCGCGGAGGACCGCGCGACGGCCGCCGACTACGCCGACGACGTCTTCGACGTGCTCCGCACCGGCGCGGAGCGCATCACGGACGCCGGTGGGCCGGTCGCCCTGGCCGCCGTGCCGGACCTGGCCCCGCGGACCGGCCAGCTGGGGAAGACCGGCCTGCGCACGACCTCCACGGCCGGCACCGAGTGCCCGACGACGGTGTCCTGCGAGTGGATCCCGGCGCCGTACGAGCAGTTCGGCGACAACGACTACGGCAACCACGACCTCGGCGACCGGCCCGCCGCGCCGAGCATCAAGTACATCGTCGTGCACGACACCGAGGGCGGCTGGGAGGGGGTGCTGAACATGGTCCAGGACCCCACCTATGTGTCCTGGAGCTACACCCTGCGCTCCACCGACGGGCATGTCGCCCAGCATGTGAAGGCCAAGGACGTGGCCTGGCACGCGGGCAACTGGTACGTCAACGCCAAGTCGATCGGCCTGGAGCACGAGGGCTTCCTCGCCCAGCCGGACTCCTGGTACACGGAGGCGATGTACCGGTCGTCGGCGCGTCTGGTGAAATACCTGGCCGCGCGGTACGGCATCCCGCTGGACCGGCAGCACGTCCTGGGCCACGACAACGTGCCGGGGCCGACCACCGCGACCGTCTCCGGGATGCACACCGACCCGGGCCCCTACTGGGACTGGCGGCACTACTTCGAGCTGCTGGACCGGCCCTTCGCGGCGTCGGCCCGCAGGAGCGGCGGTCTGGTGACGATCCGGCCGGACTACCTCGCCAACCAGCCGGTGTACACGGACTGCGTCACCAAGGGCCGGCCGTGCGCGGCGCACGGTTCGGGCGCGGTGCGGCTGTACTCCGACCACGACGAGAAGTCGGCCCTGATCAAGGACATCGGCCAGGGCTCGGCCCCGACCACGGGCGTGAACGACATCTCCTCGCGGGTGTCCACCGGCCAGCAGTACGCGGTCGCCGACCGGTGGGGTGACTGGACGGCGATCTGGTATCTGGGTCAGAAGGCGTGGTTCCACAACCCGAAGGACCGGCCGACGGCGGTGCCCGCGGCGGGCCAGGTGATCACCCCGAAGGACGGCCGCGACAGCGTCCCGGTCTACGGCCGCGCCTACCCCGAGGCGTCGGCCTACCCGGCGGGCGTCCCGGCCCAGGCGGTGTCACCGCTTCCGTACACCCTGCCGAAGGGCCAGAAGTACGTGGTCGGTGACAAGGTGCCGGGCGAGTACTACTACGCGGTCACCTTCGCCACCGGCTCGCACCGGGTCGTGATCGGTGAGGACCAGTACTACGAGATCCAGTACGGCCACCGGGTGGCGTTCGTGCGAGCCGCGGACGTGCAGCTGATGTCCTCCACGTCGTAGCGGCGCCTCAGCCCTGCTGGAACAGCTCCGCCGGGAGCGGTTTCAGCAGGGCGTACAGGTCGTCCGTGATGGGGCGGTCCCAGGCGGCGATGGTCACCAGGACGTTGTCGCTGCGGTCGAACTGCACGCAGGAGATCCGGCCCTCGGAGAGCTTGAGGCGGCGCACGATCAGAAGGTTGTCGCCCTGCATCACCGGCATGTCCTCGGTGCCGACGACGCTCACCTCCTCGTCGTTCTCCAGCGCGAGCAGCAGCTGGGCGACCTCGAAGGGGACCTCGCCCTCCTCCACCTCGCGGGCCGGGGAGCCCTCGGGCAGGTTGCCGATGATCATCGCGGGGCCGCGGCCGCCGAAGAGGTCGTAGCGCAGGAAGACGCCCTGGCAGCTGCCGTCGGGGGCGGGCAGCAGCCCGGCACCCAGATTGCCGGGCCAGTCGCCCGGATCCATGGCCAGGACGTCGAAGTCGGGCCCGGCGGGAGTGGCGCTGCGGCGGCGGAGGAACGACATGCCGCCATGGTACGTGGACAGCGCCGTCCGGCGACCGCCGGGAGGGACGCGGTTCGTCGTCCCGGGGGGCCGTCACTCCCCGGGCGGTGGCGGCCGACGCCTGTCCGCCCGCCTCCCGCGTCGGGTCCCCTGGTCCGGGCAGGCTTCCGGTGCCGGCCGTGCGGCCGACACGGGTCTCAGGTCAGGTCGAACTCCCCCTCCCGCGCCCCCGACACGAACGCGCCCCACTCGGCGGGCGTGAAGATCAGGGAAGGGCTCTGGGGGCTGCCGCTGTTGCGCATCGCGATGAATCCCTCGACGAAGGCGATCTGGACATCCCCCCGCCCCCGGCTGCTGGACTGCCACTCGGCGTTGCTGAGGTCCAGCTCCGGCTTGTCCCAGCCCGTGAGCGGCTGCTGCTGGATGGTGCTCTCGGCCACGTCCGTGCTCCTCCCGGTTCGTCGTCCGCGGGTCAGCCTAGCGATCGGTCCCGGACGCCGACAGAGCACGTGAGGGGGACCTTTCAGGACTGCGGTGGCCGCGCTCCCACGAGCCACATGGAGAAGAACTGCGAGCCGCCGCCGTAGGCGTGCCCGAGGACCTTCCCGGCCCGCTCCACCTGGTGTTCCCCGGCCTGGCCGCGCACCTGGAGCGCCGCCTCCGCGAAGCGGATCATGCCGGAGGCTCCGATGGGGTTGGTGGACAGGACGCCGCCCGACATGTTGACGGGCAGGTCGCCGTCGAGCTCGGTCACCCCGGCCTCGGTCAGTTTCCAGCCCTCGCCCTCGTCGGCGAAGCCCAGGTTCTCCAGCCACATGGGCTCGTACCAGGAGAACGGTACGTACATCTCGACGGCGTCGATGTCGCGGCGCGGGTCGGTGACGCCGGCCTGCCGGTAGACGTCGGCGGCGCAGTCCCGGCCGGCCCGCGGGGACACGGCGTCCTTGCCCGCGAACAGGGTCGGTTCGCTGCGCATCGCGCCGCCGAGCATCCAGGCCGGCGGCCGGGGCGCGCGGGCGGCGCCGGCCCGGTCGGTGAGGATCATCGCGCAGGCGCCGTCGGAGGAGGGGCAGGTCTCCGAGTAGCGGATCGGGTCCCAGAGCATGGGCGAGGCCTGGACCTTCTCCAGCGTGATGTCGTGCTCGTGCAGGTGGGCGTAGGGGTTCTTCAGCGCGTTGCGCCGGTCCTTGTACGCCACCAGCGAGCCGACGGTGTCCGGGGCGCCGCTGCGCCGCATGTAGGCCCGCACATGTGGCGCGAAGAATCCGCCCGCCCCGGCGAGCAGGGGCTGCTGGAAGGGGATCGGCAGCGACAGTCCCCACATGGCGTTGGACTCGGACTGTTTCTCGAAGGCGAGGGTCAGCACGGTGCCGTGGACGCGGGCCGCGACGAGGCCCGCGGCGACGAGCGCGGTGGACCCGCCGACCGAGCCGGCCGTGTGCACCCGCAGCATCGGCTTGCCGACCGCGCCGAGCGCGTCGGCGAGGTAGAGCTCGGGCATCATGACGCCCTCGAAGAAGTCGGGGGCCTTGCCGATGACGACGGCGTCGATGTCGGCCCACGTCAGCTCGGCGTCGTCGAGGGCGCGTCGGGCGGCCTCGCGGACCAGCCCCGCGATCGACACGTCCCGGCGGGCCGCGACGTGCTTGGTCTGGCCGATCCCGACGACGGCCACGGGCTCCTTGCTCATCGCGGTTCCCCTTCGAGTACGGCGACCAGGTTCTGCTGGAGACACGGGCCGGAGGTGGCGTGGGCGAGGGCGCGGTCGGACTCGCCCCGGTGGATGCGGGCGGCGGCCTCGCCGACGCGGATGAGGCCGGCGGCCATCATCGGGTTGGCGGCGAGGGCGCCGCCGGACAGGTTCACCCGCACGCTGTCGTCGAGCCGCAGCGCCTTGCGCAGGACGACCTCCTGGGCGCTGAACGGAGCGTGCAGTTCGGCGGTGTCGACGGGTCGTTCGAAGGCGCCGGCCCGTTCGGCGGCCAGGCGGGTGGAGGGCGAGTCGGTCAGGTCGCGCACGCCGAGCGAGTGGGCCTCGATCCGGTGGTCGATGCCCCTGATCCAGGCGGGCCGGGAGCACAGTTCGCGGGCCCGCTCCCCGGCCGCGAGGATCACGGCTGCGGCGCCGTCGCCGACGGGAGGGCAGTCGCCGGTGCGCAGCGGCCGTACGACGTAGTCCCCCTGGGGGACCGCGCCACGGAGCTGTGCGCGGGAGTTGAGGGTCGCGACCCGGCGGCTGCGGGTGGCGATCGCGGCGAGTTCGCTCTCGTCGGTGTCGCCCGCGTCGATCAGGGCCTGCGCCTGGAGGGCGGCGAGGGCGACGGAGTCGGGCCACAGCGGGGCGACGTAGTACGGGTCGAGCTGGCGGGTGAGCACGTCGCGCAGGGAGCCGGGTGAGGACTTGCCGTAGGAGTAGACGAGCGCGGTGTCGGCGTCGCCGGTGAGCAGCTTGGTCCACGCCTCGTACAGGGCCCAGGCGCCGTCCATCTCTACATGGGACTCCGAGATGGGGGGCCAGGCGCCGACGCCGTCGAGGGCGAGGGTGAAGGAGAAGGCCCGGCCGGCGAGGTAGTCGCTGGAGCCGGAGCAGGTGAAGTCGATGTCGGCGGTCTTCAGGCCGGTGCGGTCCAGGACGCTGTGCAGGACCGGCATGAGCATCTCGACCTCGGAGAGCTCGTCGGAGGTGCGCAGGACGTCGGTCTGCGCGAAGGCCACCACCGCGATGTCCCGGGTCACAGCAGCTCCTTGTAGGCGTCGTAGTCCGCGTCGGGTTCGCCGGTCGGCCGGTAGTGGTCGGGGTAGCGGGCGCCGTCCGTCCACACGGGTTCGACGCGCAGGCCCATGCGCACCTGGTCGTAGGCGATGCCGCCGATGCGGGCGTGCAGCGCGAGATCGGCGCCGTCGAGGGCGATGTGGGCGTAGACGTAGGGCACCTCGATGTCGAGGTTCTTCGCCTTGATGTTGACGATGCAGAAGGTGGTGACGGTCCCGCGCGGCCCGACCTCGACCTGCTCGCCGGTCGGGACGCCGCAGGTGGGACAGGCGCCGCGCGGCGGCACGTACACCTTGCGGCAGGACGGGCAGCGCTCGCCGACGGTCCTGCGGTCGGCGAGGGAGTTGATGTAGGCGGTCTGGGCGCGGCCGGGCGAGTAGGTGTAGTCGAGCCGGGCGGCGGCGACGATGCCGCCGACCGGGTCAGCGAACTCGCCGGTGCTGCCCGTGAGTTCGGCCGGCTCGCCGTCGTGCGGCTCGAAGCAGGCGATGTCGGTGATGGCGCCGGTGCGCTGCTCGGCCCAGCGGATCCGGACGCGCATTCCGGTGTGGACGGCGTCGGGGCCGGGGGCGTCGAGGGCGTGCAGGAGGGCGGTGTCGGCGCCGTCGAGCCGGACCAGGGCCCAGGCGAAGGGGGTGGTGAGGGGCTGTCCGCGGCGGGGGGCGTGGTTCCAGGCCCAGGTGGTGACCGTGCCGGTGGGGGCGACCTCGACCAGGTCACGCAGGTCGTCGGCGGTGACCGGGTCGTACTCGACGGGCGGGACGAGGGTGCGGCCGTCGGTGGTCGTCACCCCGAGAACGACCCGCTCGCGCAGACCGGTGAGAAAGGCGCTCTGGACGGGCCCGAGAGACCGGGTGAACGGAAACTCGACGACCAGCGGCGCTTTGAGAACTTCGGGCATCGGGGCTGCCTCCTCGGGAAGCCGACGTCAAGGGGGGCGCCCCGCAAGGGGCGCGGGGAACTGCGCGACCAGCCACGACGGCCCCGCAGACCGCGAACGACATGCACCACCCGCTCACCCGGCGGAGCGTCACGCACGCTTGTAGACCGGCGCCCGCTTCTCCGTAAAGGCACGCGCACCTTCCTTCGCGTCGTCGGTGTCGAACACCGGCCAGCCCCGGGTGAGTTCGGCGGCGAGGCCGTCGGTCTCGGTCAGATCGGCGGCCTCGTACACGGACGCCTTCACGGCCTCCACGGCAAGTGGCCCGCAGGCGTTGACGCGTTCGGCGATCTCCAGGGCTTTTTCCAGGGCGGTGCCGTCGGGGACGACATGCCCGATCAGCCCGATGTCGGCGGCCTCGCGGGCGGTGTAGGGCCGGCCGGTGAGCAGCATCTCCAGGGCGTGGGTGCGCGGGATCTGGCGTGGCAGCCGGACCGTCGAGCCGCCGATCGGGAAGAGGCCGCGTTTCACCTCGAAGAGTCCGAAGGTGGCGGACTCGCCCGCGACGCGGATGTCGGTGCCCTGGAGCATCTCGGTGCCGCCGGCCACGCAGTACCCCTCCACGGCGGCGATCACCGGCTTGCGGGGGCGGTGGTGGCGGAGCATCGCCTTCCAGTGCAGGTCGGGGTCGGCCTTGAGCCGGTCCCGGTGCCGCTCACCCTCCATGCCGCGGCCGGCCAGGGCCTTGAGGTCCATGCCTGCGCAGAAGGAGCCGCCCGCGCCGGTGAAGACGATCGAACGGACGGAGTCGTCCGCGTCGGCCTCGAGCCAGCCGTCGTACAGGCCGACGAGCATGGCGATCGAGAGCGCGTTCCTGGCCTCCGGTCTGTTGAGCGTGAGCACGAGTGTGGCGCCTTCGCGGCGCACGGTGAGGTGTTCGGTGCCGCTCATCGCAGGTCTCCCCTCGGAAAGAACGAGAACAGGTTGCAGGAGGCGTGACGGCAGTTCAAGGGTTTTCTGACAGTCAGTCAGATTTATTGGCGCGAGCCCTTCCCACTTGCCGCCCCCTTTGCTCAGATGACCGACGAACCGTCGGAGAACCAGGCCCCCCGGTCAGGAGGAACGGTGGAGTACAACCTTGCCGACCTGTTCGAGTCGGTCGTCGACGTGGCGGCGGACCGTGAGGCCCTCGTGTACGTCGACCACCCCGGAACGGGCGCGGAACGCCGTCTGACCTACGCGGAACTCGACGCCGCGGCCAACCGCGTCGGGCACCACCTCCTCGACAGCGGGATCCGCCCCGGCGAGCACCTCGGCCTGCATCTGTACAACGGCGTCGAGTACCTCCAGACGGTGCTCGGCTGCCTCAAGGCCCGGATCGTGCCGGTCAACGTCAACTACCGTTACGTGGAAGAAGAGTTGGTCTATCTCTACCGGGACGCGGATCTGGTGGCGCTGGTCTTCGACGCGGAGTTCACGGACCGGGTGGCGGCGGCGCTGCCGCAGACGCCGGCGCTGCGGCACCTGATACGCGTGGGGCCGTCGGGTGACGGCTTCACCTCCTTCGCGGAAGCCGAGGCGGGCGGCTCTGCCGAGCGCGGCTTCCCGGTCCGTTCGGGCGACGACCAGTTCATCATCTACACCGGTGGCACGACCGGTCTGCCCAAGGGGGTGATGTGGCGTCAGGAGGACCTGTTCTTCTCGGGGCTGGGCGGCGGCTCACCCACCGGTGAACCGGTGAAGAAGCCGGAGGAGATCGCCGAACGGGTCGCGGCCGGCGGTACGGGGATCACCTTCTTCCCCACCCCGCCGCTGATGCACGGCACCTCCACCCTCACCGCCTTCATCGGCTTCAACTTCGGTCAACGTGTGGTGATCCACCGCAAGTTCGCGCCCGAGGAAGTACTGAGGACGATCGAGCGGGAGAAGGTCACCAGCATCTCCCTGGTGGGCGACGCGATGCTGCGGCCGTTGATCGACGCGCTCGAAGGCCCCCTGAGGGGCACGGACTGCTCGTCGGTGTTCAGCGTGTCCTCGTCCGGCGCGATCATGTCGGACACGGTCCGCCGCCAGTTCCGGGCGCTGATGCCGAACGCGATGCTGCTGAACAACTTCGGCTCCTCGGAGTCCGGGTTCAACGGCACGGCGACGGACGACTCCGGACCCGAACGCGGCTTCCGGGTCCGCGTCAACTCCCGTACCCGGGTGGTCGATCCGGCCACCCACGAGCCGGTCGCCGCGGGCGAGGTCGGGCGGGTCGCCCAGTGCGGGCACGTGCCGCTCGGCTACTACAACGACCCGGCGAAGACGGCTGAGACCTTCTTCCGCAAGGACGGCGAGCGCTGGGTGCTGCTCGGTGACATGGCGACCGTCGACGAGGAGGGCGTGGTCGTGGTCCTCGGGCGCGGCTCGCAGTGCATCAACACCGGGGGCGAGAAGGTGTACCCCGAGGAGGTCGAGCAGGCGCTCAAGTCCCATCCGGACGTGTACGACGCGTTGGTGGCCGGGGTGCCGGATCCGACGTGGGGCAACCATGTGGCGGCGGTCGTGCAGGTGCGCAACGGCGCCGCGCGGCCCTCGCTGGAGGACATCCAGCGTCATTGCCGCTCCCGGCTCGCCGGCTACAAGATCCCGCGTCAGCTGGTGGTCGCGGAGGCCATCCGCCGCTCGCCGAGCGGGAAGGCGGACTACCGGTGGGCGCGTGAGGTGGCGGTCGCCGAGGACCGCTGACCCGGCCTGGCGTCGGCCGCGAGGCGTCAGCCCCAGGGCGTGACCGCCAGCCGGATACTCGCCTCCTCCCCGAGGATCGGTGCCGCCGTCGCGGGGAGGGGGATGTGGGCCAGCCAGACGCCGCCGCGGGGGTCTTCGTCGCCGCACGGCGTGCCGGTGGGCCGGTGCTCCCAGATGGCGCCGGGCAGGTCCGAGTTCCAGACGGCCCAGACACCAGGGCCCCGCTCGGTGGAGCCGATGTCGACGACGAGGATGTCGGCGAAGTCCGCGGTCTGTTCGAGGTGGTCGGTGAAGCGCAGGATCCCGTCCCGTTCCCGCAGCGACAGGATCCGCAGGTGCAGCGCGTAACGCAGCGTGGGGGTCTCCGGGGGCCGGGGCGCCTTGCTGTTGAGGAACGTCGTCGCCAGCGGGACGGGCTCGGCGGCCGTGCCGTCGCCGTGCGGCTCCGGCAGCTGGATCGGGCACCAGTGGGCTGCCAGCTGTTCGTGCATCACGCTGGGCAGCCCGCGCACGGCCAGCCGCACCTCGGCCTGCCAGCTGGTGCCGCGGCCCTCCCGGGGCAGCCGGAGGCCGACCAGATCGGCCTGGACCCGCAGGTCGCCGAAGAGGAAGCGCTGGAGGTTCTGGTAGCCCTCCTCGGAGTTGACGAGTCCGTAGCGTCCGCTGTGACTGCGGTGGACGAACGCCCGGTGCGCGTGGGGCACCTGGGCGTTGTCGATCTGCACCAGCCCGTCGCTGCGGGCGCCGACGGCACGCGCGGACAGGCCGTGGGCGACGTCGTAGTCGGTGGGATCCGTGCCCACCAGGCAGAAGACCCGGTGCGGCGGGAAGCCGCCCTCGGGGATCTCCCGCGGGTCCCAGTTCTCCGGCGGGCCGCCGTCCTCGCGCTGGGAGTCGGGCGTGAGGTACTCGTACATGCGCCGGGGGGCGAAGACGTCGGCGCCGCTGATGCCGGTGGCGGCCATCAGCCGCTCGACGAGACCGAACCCGACGTCGAAGGCGATGCCCCCGTGCGGTGTGCCGTAGGTGAAGAACCTGTCCACGTGGTCCGCCGGGTCCTCACCCAGCTCGGGGAGGATCTTCTGGATCAGACAGCGGCAGACGAGGCCGCCCATGGAGTGGGCCACGAGGTGGACCCGCGGCGCGCCGCTCTTCTCCTTGAGCCTCCTGACGAGGCGGAGCAGGTCCTCGGCCGCGTCCTCGAGGCGGAACTTCCTGGGGCTCGTGCTCCAGGTGCTCGCCGAGACGTCGTAGAAGCGGTGGATCCAGATGCTGTCGGACGGGATCGCGTCATGGGTGTCCAGATACGTCTCCTGGCCGCCCCGCACCAGGATCTGGTACCCCTCGTCGAGATGCAGCCGCAGCAACGGGCTCTCGAACTGGTGGAAGGCGGGTTTGTCGTCCGGTCCGACGCGCACATGCGTCGATCCCTCGTTGAAACCGTAGAAGGGGTCCTGGACGGCACTGTTGATTCCCGAGGTGTCGCCCGCGAATCCCCGCACGTACACGATGGGGAGCTTCGGCTGGTCGGGCATGGCCCACTCCGCGGCTCGAGTTCGCTGGTGGAGGCACCCTCAGTTTATGCGGGCGGCACCGAACCGGCGACCGGTGTGCCGGCGAGGAAGGCGCCGGTCCGTCCGGCGAACCACTCCGGGTCGTCCAGCCACGGATAGTGGCCGGCGCCGGGCTGTACGGCGAACTCGGCGTTCGGGAAGGCGTCGGCGAGGAGCCGGGCGAGTGCGGGCCGGGGGCCGCCGTCCACCTCGCCGGCGAGCACCAGGACCGGGGCGGTCAGGTCCGCGAGGGCGGCCCGCAGGACGGGCGGGTCGAAGGCCTCCGGATCCAGGAACCCCTTCTCCGCCTCGGAGTTGGTCTGCTCGTCCGCGGCGGCGTCGTGGGCACGGGCGGCGGCGTCCCACCGGCCGTGGAAGAAGGCGCCGACGACCTCCCAGTCCGGCTCGTCCCCGCGCGCGAGCCATGCCTCGAAGGCCGGATACGCCGCCGCGAACCATGGCTCGTCCGTGCGCAGCCGAGCCGCCGTCAGCCGGTCCTCGGCCGTGGCCGGCCGGCCCAGGGCCCACGGCGTGGCGGTGATCAGCGCGAGCCGCGACACCCGGTGCGGGTACCGGGCCGCGTACAGCAGCGCGAGACTGCCGCCCGCCGAGTGGGCGAGCACGTCGATCCGCTCCTGTCGCAGCTGGACGCGCAGCGCCTCGACGTCGTCGACCTGCCGGTCGCAGCGGTAGGTCGCCGGGTCGGCCGGGACGGCGGAGTCGCCGGTGCCGCGCAGGTCGAGGAGGACGAGGCGGCGGTGGGCGGCGAGACCGCCGAGGTCGCCGAGGTAGGCGGAGGCGCGCATGGGGCCGCCGGGCAGGACGACGAGCGGCTCGCCCTCGCCCCGTACGTGGTAGGCGAGCTCGGTCCCGTCCGGGGCGGTGAAGGTATGCATGCCCCGATCCTCGACGCGGGCCGGACCGGTCCGCAACGGAGTTCGCCCGGGCGAAAGTCACGGCCGCCCTCTTGCCTGCGGCCGGCCGGCCTGGATTACTGATCCCGAGGAAGATCGACCGAATGATCGGTCGTCCGTATTGGCATGATTCGATGACCGTGTCGGCATGGTCCGACGAGGGTGACCAGGAAGACGAGGGAGAACGTCCCATGACGGATGCGAGGAACCTGCTGGACGAGGGCGAGCGCCTCGACGAGGGCGCCCTGCGCGCCCTGCAGTTGGAGCGGCTGCGGGCCTCGCTGCGCCACGCGTACGCCCACGTGCCCTTCTACCGCGAGTCCTTCGACAAGGCGGGCGTCCACCCCGACGACTGCCGCGCCCTCGGCGACCTGGCCCGCTTCCCGTTCACCACCAAGGCCGACCTGCGCGAGCACTACCCGTACGGGATGTTCGCCGTGCCCCGGGACCACGTGCGCCGCATCCACGCCTCCAGCGGCACCACCGGCCGCCCGACGATCGTCGGCTACACGGACGCCGACCTGGCCATGTGGGCCGACATGGTGGCCCGTTCGCTCCGCGCCGCGGGCGGGCGGCCCGGTGACACGGTCCATGTGGCCTACGGCTACGGCCTGTTCACCGGTGGCCTCGGCGCCCACTACGGCGCCGAACGCCTCGGCTGTACGGTGATCCCCGCCTCCGGCGGCATGACGTCCCGTCAGGTGCAGTTGATCCTGGACCTCGAACCCCGGATCATCATGGTGACCCCCTCCTACATGCTCACGCTGCTCGACGAGTTCGAGCGCCAGGGCGTCGACCCGCGTTCCACCTCGCTGCGGGTGGGGGTGTTCGGCGCCGAGCCGTGGACGGAACGGATGCGCCAGGAGATCGAGGACCGTTTCGCGATCGACGCCGTCGACCTGTACGGGCTGTCGGAGGTGATCGGTCCCGGGGTCGCGCAGGAGTGCGTGGAGACGAAGGACGGTCTGCACATCTGGGAGGACCACTTCTACCCCGAGGTCGTCGACCCGATCACCGGCGAGGTGCTCCCGGAGGGCGAGGAGGGCGAGCTGGTCTTCACCTCGCTGACCAAGGAGGCGATGCCGGTCGTCCGCTACCGCACCCGTGACCTGACCCGGCTGCTGCCGGGCACGGCCCGCGCCTTCCGGCGGATGCGGAAGGTGACCGGACGCAGTGACGACATGGTCATCCTGCGCGGGGTGAACCTCTTCCCCACCCAGATCGAGGAGATCGTGCTGCGCACGCCGGGCGTGGCGCCCCACTTCCAGCTCCGCCTGACCCGCGAGGGCCGCCTCGACGCCCTCACCGTCCGCGCGGAGGCACGCCCCGACGCGACCCCCGAGGACCGCGACACGGCCGCGCGCACCATCGCGGCGGCCGTGAAGGACGGGATCGGCGTGTCGGTGGCCGTCGAGATCGTCGATCCGGAGTCGCTGGAGCGGTCGGTGGGCAAGATCAGGCGGATCGCGGACCTGCGGGGGTCATGACGCGAACCGTTCGCGCAGCTCCCGCTTGAGGATCTTGCCGCTGGCGTTGCGCGGCAGCTCCTCGACGAACAGCACCCGCTTCGGCGCCTTGAAGTGGGGGAGGTTCTCGCGGGCGTGGGCGATGAGCTCCTCCTCGGTGACCTCGCCGCGCGGGACGACCACGGCCGTGACCGCCTCGATCCACCTCTCGTCGGGCAGGCCGATCACGGCGGCCTCGGCGACGGCGTCGTGGGTGTACAGCGCGTCCTCGACCTGGCGGGAAGCGACCAGCACCCCACCGGAGTTGATGACGTCCTTGACCCGGTCGACGATCGTGAAGTAGCCGTGGGCGTCGCGCAC
Source organism: Streptomyces sp. NPDC058295 (assembly GCF_042880655.1). Taxonomy (NCBI): domain Bacteria; kingdom Bacillati; phylum Actinomycetota; class Actinomycetes; order Kitasatosporales; family Streptomycetaceae; genus Streptomyces; species Streptomyces sp. NPDC058295. The sequence goes on along the minus strand of NZ_JBHVYO010000063.1, from coordinate 12,876 downwards.
GGCGAGGTCGCCGGAGTGGAACCAGCCGTCGCGGAAGGCGGCCGCGGTCTCCTCGGGCTTGTCCCAGTAGCCCTCGCACAGCTGCGGGGACCGGTAGACGATCTCGCCGGCCGTGCCGTCGGGCACGTCCTTGCCGTTCTCGTCGACGACACGGGCGTCCACGAACAGGACCTGGCGCCCGCAGGAGTCCAGCCGGCCCTTGTGCTCGTCGGGGGCGAGGACGGTGGCGAGCGGACCGATCTCGCTCTGCCCGAAGCAGTTGTAGAAGCCCAGCCCGGGCAGGCGTTCGCGCAGCCGCTCCAGCACGGGCACAGGCATGATCGACGCCCCGTAGTACGCCTTGCGCAGCCCGCTCAGGTCACGGGTCGCGAAGTCGGGGCGGTTGGCCAGGCCGATCCACACGGTCGGCGGGGCGAAGAGGCTGTCGACGCGGTCCGCCTCGATCAGGTCGAACAGGCGGTCGCCGTCGGGCGCGTCCAGCACGATGTTCGTCGCGCCGACCGCGAGGTAGGGCAGCAGGAACACGTGCAGCTGCGCCGAGTGGTACAGCGGGAGGGAGTGCGCGGGGCGGTCGCCGGCGCTCAGGTCCAGGGCGGTGATCGCGCTCAGGTACTCGTGCACCAGGGCGCGGTGGGTCATCATCGCGCCCTTGGGCAGCGCCGTGGTGCCCGAGGTGTAGAGCAGCTGCACCAGGTCCTCGGAGCGCGGTTCGGGGCCGTCGTACGCGGGAGTCGCGGGCAGCCGGGCGAGGAGCGAGCCGGCCGTGTCGCGCAGCGGCAGCGTCCGGCTGCCGGCCGGGAGCCGGCCGGCCAGGTCCGGGTCGGTGAGGACCAGCGCGCTGCCCGACTGGCGGACGATGTACGCCAGGTCCTCGCCGGTCAGGTTCTGGTTGACGGGGACGTGCACCAGGCCCGCGCGGGCGCAGGCGAGGAAGGCGATGAGGTAGGCGTCGGAGTTGTGGCCGTAGGCGCCGACCCGGTCGCCGGGGGCGAGACCCTCGCCGAGCAGAACGCTCGCCGCGCGCGAGACGGCCTCGTCGAGTTCCTCGTAGGTCCAGGTGCGGTCGCGGTACTCCACCGCGACGCGTGCCGGGGTGCGGCGGGCGCTGCGCCGCAGCACCCCGTCGACCGTGCTGCCATGTCCGGGCGTCATGACTGATGATCCTCGGGCGGCGGCCGGGGCGGGTCAAGTCGCCGGCGGCCCGGGACGCCCGCCGGGCCGTCGGGCCGGCGCCTCCGGGGGAAGGGGCGCCACCCGCGTCACACGCCTCCCGGGCCTCGCTCACACGGGCCGGGACCGTCCCTCCCAGTAAGGCTCCCGCAGCCTCCGTTTGTAGAGCTTGCCGTTGGGGTCGCGGGGCATCTCGGTGATGAAGTCGATGCTCCTGGGGCGCTTGTAGCCGGCCAGCCGTTCGGCGCAGTGGTCGAGGAGGGCGGCGGCGAGGTCGGGTCCGGGTGCGTGGCCGGGGGCCGGTTCGACCACGGCCTTCACCTGCTCGCCCCAGTCGTCGTGCGGGATGCCGAAGGCGGCGGCGTCGGCGACGGCGGGGTGGGCGAGCAGCGCGGACTCGATCTCGGCCGGGTAGATGTTGACGCCGCCCGAGATGATCAGGTCGATCTTGCGGTCACGGAGGAAGAGGTAGCCCTCCTCGTCGAGCACGCCGAGGTCGCCGACGGTGAAGAAGTCGCCGATGCGGTTCTTCCGCGTCTTGTCGGCGTCCTTGTGGTAAGCGAAACCGCCGGTCGTCATCTTCAGGTAGACCGTGCCGAGTTCGCCGGGCGGCAGGCGGTTGCCGTCGTCGTCGAAGACCGCCAGTTCGCTGATGGGCCAGGCCTTGCCGACCGTGCCGGGCTTCTTCAGCCAGTCCTCGGCCGTGGCGAAGGCACCGCCGCCCTCGCTGGCCGCGTAGTACTCCTCCACGCAGGTGCCCCACCAGTCGATCATCGCCCGCTTCACATGGTCGGGGCAGGGCGCGGCACCGTGGATGGCGTGCCGCATGGACGACACGTCGTAGCGTGCCCGGACGTCCGCCGGGAGGGCCAGCAGACGGTGGAACTGGGTCGGGACCATATGGGTGTGGGTGCAACGGTGGTTGTCGATGAGACGGAGCATCTCCTCTGGCGTCCACTTGTCCATCAGGACCAGGGGGTGGCCGATGTGCAGGGACGCGCCCGCGAACTGGAGCACCGCCGTGTGGTAGAGCGGCGAGCAGACGAGATGCACGTTGTCGTCGAACGGCCGGACGCCGAAGATGCCGAGGAATCCGCCGAGGTACGCCTCCTCGGGCAGCTTTCCGGGCAGCGGGCGCCGGATGCCGCGCGGGCGGCCCGTTGTGCCCGAGGTGTAGTTCATGACCCAGCCGAGGGTGCGGTCGGCGGGCGGCGACTCCGGTTGTCCGTCGAGGAGTTCGGCGTACGGCCGGAAACCCTCGACCTCGCCGACGGCGTACCGGTGGGTGACGGGGAGACCGGCCTCGTCGGCGGCCCGGCGCGCCTGGTCGGCGAACCGCTCGTGGGCGAGGAGGACCTTGGCGCCGGAGTCGGAGACGATCCAGGCGATCTCGGGGCCCACCAGGTGGTGGTTGACGGGGACGAGGTAGAAGCCGGCCTGGGTGGCGGCGAGATGGGCGGTGAAGAACTCGGCCGAGTTGGGCAGGACGACGGCGAAGGCGTCGCCGCGCTCCAGACCGGCGGCCCGCAGCCCGTGCACGAGCCGGTTGGCGGCGGCGTGCAGCCGTCCGGCGCTCCAGGCCTCTCCGTCCGGCGCGATCAGGACCGTGCGGTCGGGGTCCTGGGCCGCCTGGGCCCAGAAGCCCGCGGGGGGTGTGCTGGTCATGTGCCGCTCCTTCCGGCGATGCGGTTGACGCGGTCCACGGCCCGTTCGAAGCCGCGGGTGAGGTCGTCGAAGACGGCCTGGACGCTGCGGACGTCGTTCATCCGGCCGACGATCTGGCCGACGGGCGTGCCGAGCAGGGGGTCGACCTCGTACTTCTGGATGCGCGAGACGGCCTCGGCGACGAGCAGGCCCTGGAGCGGCATGGGGAGGGTGCCGGGCCCGTCGGCTGCGTCCCAGGCGTCGGTCCATTCGGTACGCAGCTGGCGGGCGGGTTTCCCGGTGAGGGCGCGGGAGCGGACCGTGTCGCCGGAGCCGGCCGCGAGGAGTTTGCGGGTGAGGGCGGCCGAGTGCAGATCGGCCTCGGCGGTGGTCAGCCAGAGCGATCCGAGCCAGACGCCCTGGGCGCCCAGCGCGAGGGCGGCGGCGATCTGCTGTCCGCTGCCGATGCCGCCGGCGGCGAGGACCGGCAGCGGGTCGACGGCCTCGACGACCTCGGGGGTGAGCACCATGGAGGCGATCTCGCCGGTGTGGCCGCCCGCCTCGTAGCCCTGGGCGACGACGACGTCGATGCCGCCCTCCTGGTGTTTGCGGGCGTGCCGGGCGCTGCCCGCGAGGGCGGCGACGAGCACGCCCTGTTCGTGGGCGCGGGCGACGATGTCGGCGGGCGGGGAGCCGAGGGCGTTGGCCAGCAGCCGGATCGGGTAGTCGAAGGCGACGTCGAGCTGTCCGCGGGCGACCTGTTCCATCCAGCCGGTGATCCGCCACCCGGAGGCCTCGCCCTCGGCCAGCTCGGGCACCCCGTACTTGGCGAGGGTCTCCTGCACGAACTGCCGGTGCGCCGCGGGGATCATCGCCTCGACGTCCGCCTCCGTGACGCCTTCGACCTTCTTCGCGGGCATGACGACGTCGAGGCCGTACGGCTTGCCGTCGACATGCGCCTCGATCCAGTCGAGGTCGCGTTTGAGGTCGTCGGGCGCGGTGTAGCGGACCGCGCCGAGCACGCCGAAGCCGCCGGCGCGGCTGATGGCCGCGGCGACGGCGGGGAACGGCGTGAAGCCGAAGACGGCGTGCTCGACTCCCAGTTGATTGCTCAGCTCCGTCTGCATGGGCGCAGGATGCCGCAGCCGGTGCGACGACGGAAGCCTCTTTCTGATACTCCGTCAGATTTGCTTGTCCTCAGCCGGGCACGTCCATCCGCTGGGTGCCCACGACCGAGAGCAGCCGCAGCGCCTCCTCGGACGGCGAGCCCGGGGCGGCCGTGTAGATGACCACTTGCTGGTCGCGGTCGGTGATGTCCAGGACATCGCAGTTCACGGTGACGAGACCGACGAGGGGGTGGTCGAAGGTCTTGCACAGGGTGGGCCGCGCGGCCACCTCGTGGGCCGCCCACAGCTCGGCGAACTCGACGCTGCCGGTGAGCAGTTCGTCGATCAGCGCGGTCAGTTCGGGGTCGCCCGGGTAGCGGCCGACGGCGCCGCGCAGGTGCTGGGCCGCGGTCCGGGCGAACTCGTCGGCGTCGGACACGCCGTACAGCCTCGTACCGTCGCGCCGGGGCTCGAGGAAGGCCCGCCGGACGAGGTTGCGGTCGCGCCGCGGCAGCGCGGAGAAGTCCTCCAGGAGGGCGGCGGCCAGATCGTTCCAGGCGATGACCTCGTAGGTCGCCGACAGGACGATCGCCGCGGCCTGCGGCAGCCGGTGCAGCAGGTCGACGATGCTCTGCCGTACCTCGCGCGAGGGGCCGGGCGGGGGTCCTGGCGGTGTGCCCGCGAGGTGGTGGAGGTGGTCGCGCTCGGCGTCCGACAGCCGCAGGGCGCGGGCGATCTGGGCCAGCACCTCGCGGGACGGGTGCGGGGCGCGGGCCTGCTCCAGGCGGGTGTAGTACTCGGTCGAGATGAACGCCAGCTGGGCCACCTCCTCGCGGCGCAGCCCGGGGGTGCGCCGGCGCGACCCGGCGGGCAGCCCCACGTCGGCAGGGGTGAGGCGCTCGCGTCGACCGCGCAGGAAGTCGGCCAGTTCTCGTCGGTCCACGTCCCCAGTGTGCGCGCACCGCCGTGCGCCCAGCCAGGTACCGGCTGTGCCTGGATGGGCGGCGCGGCCGGGCGCAGGCTCGTCGGCATGAACCACAACACAACGACCAGCACCCCGTCCCATCCGGCCGCGGGCCTGCTCGCCGACAAGGTCGCCTTCGTCAGCGGCGCCGGTCGCGGCATCGGCGCCGCCGCAGCACGGCTGTTCGCCCGGGAAGGCGCCCGGGTGCTCCTCGCGGCCCGCACGGAGAGTCAGCTCAAGGCCGTGACCGAGGAAATCCGGACGGCCGGCGGCACCGCGGAGTACGTGCGCTGCGACCTGGCCGAACCGGCGAGCGTCCGGGCCGCCGTCGACCGGACCGTCGAGCTGTACGGCAGGCTCGACGTGGCCTTCAACAACGCGGCGACCATCCAGCCGCCCGGCCCCGTGGACCAGCTCCCGGAGGCCGACTTCGACCATGTCCTCGCCGTGAACCTCAAGGGGCCCTGGCTGGCGATGAAGGCACAGATCGCCGCGATCCGCGCCACCTCGGGGACCGGCGCCATCGTGAACACCTCCAGCGTCGGCAGCCTGATGGCCAACCCGGCCCTGCCCGTGTACGGCGCGGCGAAGCGGGCGCTCAACAGCCTGACCGCGTCGGCCGCCGCCACCTACGGCCCCGAGGGCATCCGCGTCAACGCCATCGCGCCCGGTACGACGCTGACGGAGATGATCGACGCCTGGGAGGCGGACACCCCCGGAATCGTCGGCCACCTCAACGCGCTCACCCCGCTGGGCCGCGCCGCCGACCCGGACGAGGTCGCCCAGGCCGCGGCCTGGCTGCTGAGCGACCGGGCGTCCTACGTCACGGGCACGGTCCTGCGGGTCGACGGCGGCATGCAGGCCTGATCCCGGAGCCGCTCAGCCGGCGGCCGGCTCCTCCAGCACCGCCATCGCCGCGTTGTGTCCCGGCACCCCGCTGACCCCTCCCCCGCGCACCGCGCCCGCGCCGCACAGCAGCACGTTGGCGTGCGGGGTCTCGACGCCCCAGCGGCCGGCGCCCTCCTGGGCGTACGGCCAGGCCAGGTCGCGGTGGAAGATGTTGCCGCCGGGCAGCCCGAGGTCGCGCTCCAGGTCCAGCGGGGTCCGCGCCTCGACGCAGGGGCGGCCGTCGGCGTCGGTGGCCAGACAGTCGGCGAGGGGCTCCGCGAGGTGGGCCTGGAGCTGGGCGAGGGTCGTCCTCAGGAGCTCCTCGCGCACGGCGTCGTTGTCCCGCTCGAAGAGCCGGGCGGGTGTGTGCAGACCGAACAGGGTCAGCGTCTGGTAGCCCCGCGCCACGAGGTCCGGCCCGAGGATGGTGGGGTCGGTCAGGGAGTGACAGTAGATCTCCGAGGGCGGGGCGGCGGGCAGTTCACCGGCGGCCGCCTGGGCGTGGGCGGTGGCGAGCTGCTCGTAGCCCTCGGCGATGTGGAAGGTGCCGGCGAACGCCTCGCGCGGGTCGACGGAGCCGTCCCGCAGCCTGGGCAGGCGCTTGAGCAGCATGTTCACCTTGAGCTGGGCGCCCTCGGCGGGGGCGGGCGGCGCGTCGCCGGTGAGGGCCGCGAGGGCCTGCGGCGAGGCGTTCACCAGGACGTGCCGGGCGGTGGCGACGCCCTCCCCTTCGGCGGTGCGGTAGGTGACCTCCGCTGTACGGCCGTCCGTGTCGATGCGTACGGCCTCGTGCCCGGTGGCCAGGACGGCGCCCGCCTCCCGGGCGGCGGTGGCGAGGGCGTCGGTCAGCGCGCCCATCCCGCCCACGGGCACGTCCCAGGCGCCGGTGCCGCCGCCGATCACGTGGTAGAGGAAGCAGCGGTTCTGCTTCAGGGAGGGGTCGTGGGCGTCGGCGAAGGTTCCGATGAGGGCGTCGGTCAGGACCACACCCCGCACCAGGTCGTCCGTGAAGCGCTCCTCGACGGCGACGCCGACGGGCTCCTCGAACAGGGTCCGCCAGGCCTCCTCGTCGTCGACGCGGCGGCGCAGCTCGTCCCGGGTGGGCAGCGGTTCGGTGAGGGTGGGGAAGACCCGCCGGGCGAGGCGTCCGGTCATGCCGTAGAAGCGCTCCCAGGCCGCGTACTCGCGCTCGCCGCCGGTCAGCCGTGCGAACGCCGCCCGGGTCCGTTCCTCGCCGCCGCCGACGAGCAGTCCGGTGTGCTGCCCGCCGCGCTCCACGGGGGTGTACGAGGAGATGGTGCGGCCCTGAACGCGGAAGTCAAGCCCGAGGTCCCGGACGATCTTCTGGGGCAACAGGCTGACCAGGTACGAGTAGCGGGACAGCCGGGCGTCCACGCCGGTGAACGGGCGGGTGGAGACGGCGGCGCCGCCGGTGTGGTCGAGCCGCTCCAGCACCAGCACGGACCGGCCGGCCCGGGCCAGATAGGCGGCGGCCACCAGTCCGTTGTGGCCCCCACCGACGATCACGGCGTCGTAGGCGCGGTGTCCCCGGTGATCCTCGTGTCCCGCGTGTCCCGCGTGTCCCTCGTGTTCAGGCATGGTTCTTCGTAACACGACCCGATCAAGGTCGGCCAGAGGTGGTCACGGCCACTCCCGCGCCGGGTGGCTGCACACGGAGCCGGGCTGGGCCCGAGGAGGCCTACGCTCCGCCCGCCGCGCGCTGCTGTTGCAGCACCGCCACCCTCCGGTACAGCTCGACCGCCTCCTGCCCCCGGCCGAGCCGTTCCAGGCAGTGGGCCTCGTCGTTGCGGCCGGCGAGGGTGTCGGGGTGGTCGGCGCCCAGCAGGTGCTCGCGGGCCGCGGCCACCCTGCGGTACTCGGTCAGGGCGTCGGTCCAGCGGCCCAGCCAGCCCAGGCCGACGGCGACCTCGCGGCGGCTGACCAGCGTGTCGGGGTGGTCGGCGCCGAGCACGCGCTCCCGGATGGCGCACACGTCCCGGGACTCGGCGAGCGCCTCCTCCCAGCGGCCCAGCCGTCCGAGGTTGACGCCCAGACCGTGGCGGGCCCGCAGGGTCTCGGGGTGCGCCGGGCCGTGGATGCGGGTGCGGTCGTCCACGAGGTCGCGGTAGAGCTGGAGCGCCTCCGCGCTGCGGCCGAGGCGGCCCAGGCTGATGCCGGTCTCGTAGCGGGCGGCGAGGGTGTCGGGGTGGTCGGGGCCGAGGGCCTGCGTGCGGGCCGCGGCGACCTCGCGGTAGGTCTGGAGGGCTTCCGGCCAGCGACCCAACTGCCCCAGCGCGTAGGCGACTTCGTAGCGGGTGACCAGGGTGTCCGGATGGGCGGGACCCAGGACGCGGCCCCGGGCGACGGCCACCTCGCTCGCCATCCGGTAGGACTCCTCCAGCCGGCCGAGCCTGCTGAGGTTGAAGGCGAGGTTGTGGCGGCAGCGCAGGGTGTCGGGGTGGTCGGGGCCCGCCGTGCGCACCCGGGCGGCGAGGACCGAGGCGTACACCTGGTGGGCGTCGAAGTGGCGGCCCAGCCGGCCGAGCACGTAGGCCATCTCCTGCCGGGTGGCGAGCGTGTCGGCGTGGTCGGCGCCGAGCACCCGGGTGCGGGCGGCGGCCACGTGCCGGTACTCGCGCAGCGCGTCGGCGGCGCGGCCGGTGCGGCTCAGGGTGAAGGCGACCTCGTAGCGGCTGGCGAGCGTCTCGGGGTGGTCCGCGCCGAGCAGGTGCGCGCGTTCGGCGGCGACGGCGCGGTGCACCTCCCCGGCCTCCGCCCAGCGGCCGAGCCGCCCCAGGCTGAGGCCCGCGCCGTGCCGTCCGGCGAGCGCGGCGATCGCCTGCGGGGACGGCGTGTCCGGGGCGGGCGGGGCGGGGACCGCGCCGAGCACCGGCCGGGGGATCCACTCGCCGGTCAGGGCCGCCCCCGCGTCCGGCGGCGTGACCCGCAGTGCGGCACCGGTGGCCTTGTGCCCGGTCGTCATGCCCTGCGTCCAGGACGGCAGCCGCGGCTCGCGGCCGGCGGCTCCGGATGGCCGCAGCTCGGGCCGGGGTGTCACCAGGGTCGGTACGTACCCCGGTGCGGTGCGGGCGGCGGCGATGCGCCGGACGATCTCACGGGCGTCCTGGGGTCGCTGGTCGGGCCGTTTCGCCAGCAGGTCCAGGATGATCCGGTCGAGGTGGTCGGGCAGGTCGGGGCGGAGTTCGCGCGGCGGCCGGGGCGGGGTGTCCCGGTGGCCGACGAGGATCGCCCAGGGGTCGTCCAGGTCGAACGGCGGGGCCCCGGTGGCGATCTCGTACAGCACGCAGCCCAGCGAGTAGAGGTCGCTGCGCTGGTCGACCTCCTCCCCGCCGATCTGTTCCGGAGACATGTAGTGCGGGGTGCCCATGGCTATGCCGGTGCCGGTGAGACGGGAGGTGAAGCCGATGTCGTGGCCGAGGCGGGCGATGCCGAAGTCGCAGATCTTCACCGTGCCGTCGGCGAGCCGCACGATGTTCGCGGGCTTCAGGTCGCGGTGCACCACGCCCTGCCGGTGCGTGTAGGCGAGGGCCGCGGCGACCTGGTCGGCGACCTCCACGACGTCGGCGACGGGCAGCGGACGGCGCTCGTTGTCGTCCAGCAACTGGCACAGGTTGCTGCCGTCGAGCAGCTCCATGACCAGGAAGAGGACACCGTCGCTGTCGCCGAAGTCGTGGACGACCGTCACCCCGCGGTGCTGGAGCGCGGCCGCGACGCGGCCCTCACGCCGGAACCGCTCCCGCAGGACGCGCCCGGAGGCCGGGTCGTGGTGCGGGGCGATCGGTTTGAGGCACTTCACCGCCACCTGTCGGCCGAGGGACTCGTCACGGGCCCGCCACACCTCGCCCATGCCACCGCGCCCGATCCGGTCCAGCAGCCGGTACCGGCCCTGGATCACCCTGCTCTCCGCCATAGCGCGCCGCCGCCCCCGTTGCTTTCGGCCTCCCCCTGGCCGGTCCAGTATGGCGGCCTATCGCCCGACTTTGAACGGGGCCGGGCGGGCTTCCGGGCCGAGCCTCGCCATGGCTTGCAGGACGTGTTCGGGCGGGAGTTGCCACCGCACACGTGCGGGAACGCAGCGCAGCAGGGTGCCCATGGCACCCAACCCCCTGGTGACGGTGGCGGGTTTCGGGGCCCGTCTGCCGTACAGCCGGTGGGCGTACGGCGGCAGAGAGGCGTACGTCAGGTGCGCCACCCGCCGCCACATCAGGGCGCGCGCCGGGACGAGCAGGGGGTGGACCAGCGGCCGCGACAGGAAGTCGTCCACGTCGTGCGCCTCCGCCCCGGCGGCGAGTTCGGGGCGCAGCTTGTCGAAGTACGCGTCCATGGCGGTCCGGTCGGCGGGTACCGCGTCGGGGTCGAGTCCCACCGGGCGGGCGCTGAACCGGTGTTCGGCGAGGTAGCGGTTCGGCGTCGGCGTCGAAGAGGGGGTAGCCGGAGCGGCGCAGGACGTGCAGGTAGGAGTCGATCTCGGCGCAGTGCACCCACAGCAGCGGCGCGGGTTCGTCGACGCCGTACCGCTCCCCCGTGTCCGGGTCGGTCGCGGACAGCAGCCGATGGATCCTGCGGACGCGGGCGCCGGCCTTCTCGGCGGCCTCGGTGGTGCCGTACGTCGTGGTCCCGACGAGGTCGGCGGTGCGCGTCAGCCGGCCCCAGGCGTCGCGCCGGAAGTCGGAGTTCTGCATGACCCCGCGCACGGCACGCGGGTGGAGTGCCTGGAGGTAGAGCGCGCGGACCCCGGCGACCCACATCATCGGGTCGCCGTGCAGCTGCCAGGTCACACTCGACGGGCCGAACAGCCCGGGGTCGGCCTTCATACCGGCAGGCTAACGCCGTACCCGCGGCATCCCCAGGCCGATCCACGAGATGATCTCCCGCTGGATCTCGTTGTTGCCGCCGCCGAAGGTGAAGATCACGGCGGACCGGTAGCCGCGTTCGAGTTCGCCGTGCAGCACGGCGCCCGCCGAGCCCTCCTGGAGTGCGCCGGGGGCGGCGACGACCTCCATCAGCCAGGCGTAGGCGTCCCGGCGGGCCTCCGAGCCGTAGACCTTGACGGCGGAGGCGTCCTGCGGGGTGAGGGTGCCGTTCTGGAGGGCGCCGACCATCTGCCAGTTCAGGAGCTTGAGCGCGTCGAGCTTCACATGGGTCCGGGCGAGCAGGCGGCGCACCCAGGGCAGGTCGACCACGCGGCGGCCGTCGGCGAGCTTGGTCTCCGTCGCCCAGCGCTGCACGTCGTGCAGGGCGCGGATCGCCATCGTGCCGTGCGCGGCGAGGGTCACCCGCTCGTGGTTGAGCTGGTTGGTGATCAGCCGCCAGCCCTGGTTCTCGGCGCCGACGCGCCGCGAGACGGGGACGCGCACGTTCTCGTAGTAGCTGGCGGTGGTGTCGTGCGAGGCGAGGGTGCGGATCACCGTGCAGGAGTATCCGGGGTCGCCGGTCGGCACGAGGAGCATGGTGATGCCCTTGTGCGGCGGGGCCTCGGGGTCGGTGCGCACCGCGAGCCACACCCAGTCGGCGGTGTCGCCGTTGGTCGTCCAGATCTTCTGCCCGTCGACGACGTACGTGTCGCCGTCGCGCACCGCGCGGGTCTTGAGGGCGGCGAGGTCGGTGCCCGCGTCGGGTTCGCTGTAGCCGATCGCGAAGTCGATCTCACCGGCGAGGATCTTCGGCAGGAAGTACGCCTTCTGCTCGTCGGTGCCGTAGCGCATGATCGTGGGTCCGACCGTGTTCAGCGCCATCAGCGGCAGCGGCACGCCGGCCTGGGCGGCCTCGTCGAAGAAGACGAACTGCTCGATCGGGGTGAGGCCGCGGCCGCCGTACTCCTCGGGCCAGCCGACGCCGAGCCAGCCGTCCTCGCCGAGCCGGCGGATCGTCTTGCGGTAGAAGCGCTTCGCGGCGACCGGGTCGATATGCCGGGCGTAGGCGTTGTGCGGCACCAACTCGGCGAAGTAGGCGCGCAGTTCGGTGCGCAGCCGCAGTTGCTCGGGCGTGTGGTCGAGGTGCACGGCGCCTCCTGGCTCCCCAAAGCCGGTCCTGACGGCGCACACGGTAGAACGTGTTTCAGAAATTGGGAATGGCAGGGACCCTCTTCCTTCAGGCCCCGGGCGCCGGACCTCAGGCCAGCGTGCCCATGAATTCCGTGCAGGCCTGGGCACAGGCACGGCAGGCGGCGGCGCCCTCCTCGGCTCCCGGGTGCTTGTCGAAGACGTGGGCGGTCTCCAGGCACACGGTGCGGCACCACTCCAGCTGGGCGCGGATGCCGGCCTCGTCCAGGCGGTTGTCCTCGGACAGCACACGACAGGTCGCGTCGCACACCTCCGCGCACATGATGCCCTTGCGGCGCAGCAGCGCCTGATCGTCGGTCCCGTCCGGATCCACGAGGCTCGCGCGCAGCGCACTTTCCCGCGCACACTCGGTGCACGCCTGGGCGCAGGCGAAGCGGTCCTCCAGGAACCGGAAGAGCTCCTGTTGCGATGTCTGGTACGTCTGGGATGTCGTCGGAGTCACCCCTGACGGGTAGCCGGGCGCGGCGGCACGAAACCCGTATGCCGGTCCGGTGCGTGAAACCCGCGGGCCACCCGGAGGCGGCGCCGGCCGCCGTGTGCGAGGCGTCGCCGACGGAGAGTCACGAGGCCGGAGTGGCGGGTTCATGTCCCTTTTGGTGGGTATTCGTCTGATATGACTAACGCAAGCGTTCAGCTGGCCGCCGCGAGCGGCCTGCTCAGCCTCGGGATGTTCGTGGTCGGGCTGGCCCTGCTGGCCGTGCTGGGCGGCAGCTTCTGGCTGGGCACGCGGGTGAAGTCGCGCGAGCCGGCCAGGCCGCGCCCCGACGAGCAGCCGCACCTCCCGCCCGACGGCGCGGTGCACGAGATACGCGAGAACCGGGAACCCGACGAGGTGCCACGGATGCCGAAGGGCGGCCGTCCCCTCACGCCGTACGAACTGACCAACATGCAGACCCGGTCGAGCGGGGACAAGACCCGGCCGCGCTGGAGCCGCGGCAGCAGTGGCTCGTTCGGCGGGGGCGGTATCGGATCCCACTGACGCTAGGCCCCACGGGAGGAGTCGAGTGGGGCGGGCCGTCAC
>NZ_JBHVYO010000062.1:0-45122 GCF_042880655.1 Streptomyces sp. NPDC058295 | reverse complement strand
CAGATGTTCGGGAACGCCAGGAAACGGTGCCAGGCCACACCCATGTTGGTGTTCAGCGAGACCACGATCATCCAGATGAACGACGTCCCGATCTTCAGGCCGGCGAAGAAGTAGGTGAGGGTGTGCAGGGTGGGCGTGCTCATTCCCTCGAACCAGGCGAGCAGCGGGTAGGAGATGAAGAACGAGGCCTCGTAGTGCTCGACGTGGTGCAGGGCGCCTTCCAGGGCGTGCAGCACCACGATGCAGACGCCCACGGTGAGGATGACGTACTCGACGAAGTAGGCCTGGCCGGTCTTGGAGCCGGCGAAGCGTGACTTGCCGCCCGCGCGGCCGGCCCGGCTCAGTTGCCGGACGGCGATCAGGGTGATGATGCCCAGCGCCGTCATCGTGCCGAGGAACTCGACGAAGACGTTGTAGGGGGTCCAGTCGCCGATGACCGGCAGGAGCCAATCGGGCTCGAAGAGCTGGCCGGTGGCGTTGACGATGGTCAACAGCAGTGTGTAGAAGCCGACCGCCACGAACCAGTGCGCCACCCCGATGACACCCCAGCGGTTCATCCGGCTGTGGCCGGCGAACTCCCGGACCACGGTGAGGGTGCGTACGAGGGGGCGGTCCGTGCGGGTCTGGGCGGCGACGGGCTGGCCGAGCCGTATGAAGTGGTAGATCGCCAGGACGGCCCGGCCGAACAGCGCTGTACCGACCACGATGAGGACCAGCGACACGATGATCGCGGCGAGTTGCATGGGCGGACTCCTCGAACCTGCGAAAACGGAACTACTAAGCGGTAACTTAGGTGGTTCGGTCTGAGACTACCCATTTCCCGCGCCGGGCTGTAGTCGGGGGGTGTGGTGATTTGCGTCGCTCAACAGCCCGCCCGGCCCGCCGTCCCCGGCCGCATAACGTGCCTTCTGTCGCGGGGAGTTGGCTCCAGGCCGGGCGGGCGCCCGCGGCCGGACGGCCCCCCCCCGCCTCCGGATGGCTTGAGGGCTGAGGGCCTGTTGCGAGAGGGCTGGTCGCGACGCACCCAGGCGCACCTGGGCGGCGTCGCTTTGTCAGTGGTCTGGTGCATGATCGGCGCGTCAGTTCTTCTATGCGGGGTGGGGTGCTATGTCGATCACAAACGAGCAGGTAGCGGGACGTGCGTTTCTGCAGCCGCTGTACGCGGACACGTACTTTCCCCATCACGTCGTCGACAAGGGCAGGGCGATTCTGCTGCGGCTGTGCGAGCGGATTGAGGCTGAGCGGCCTTCGGATCTGGCGGCCCTGTATGTGCTCACACAGGCCGCGACGGATGAGTTCAACCTGCTGCAGGCGGAGTTCGAGGCGGCCGGGAGTGAGATCGAGACGGTAGCGCGCGAGGAGATCGCTGAGAACTTCTGGTTTGTCGCGGCGGCCTATGGCTTCACGGATGCGGACGTGGAGGAGCTGATCGTCACCCGGGACTGGTGAGCGACAGCGACAACCCGGCTGCTGGTCACGGCCGCTCGTTGAGGACTGCGACCGGCACGCACGCCAGGCCGTCGGTGAACTGTTGGCGTTTGGGCTCGTTGCCATGGCAGTTCTGGTGATGACTGGTACGAGCCATGCTCAAGGTCTGTGGATCCAGCTAGGAGCTTGGGTCAGTAACGAGCAAGCGTCGGCTTCCTGTGGTCGGCGGATCGGTCGCGGCGGCCCTGTCGCGGCTTGTGGAGCTCCGGTGGGGGTCTGCCCCGCAGGGTGTCCGGCCGGCAGGGCTCGTGATGTGGCCGGGGAGGCCAGGCTGGTCAGCCGGCCAGGGCGGGGGTCCCTGCTGTGCCGGTGTGCCGGAAGATCTTACGAAGGTTGTGGCAGGCGGCAAGGAGGCGCAATTCTCTTCGAGCGTCTTCCTCGCCGCGCAGGAGGAGTTGGCGGCCGTTCTGGCAGGTCATGATCTGTCCGAAGACGGGTTCGACGATGGCCTTGCGACGACTGTTTGCCTTCCGGCCGGGCTTGGTCCGCAACTTGCGGGCCAAGCGCTCCTTGAGCGTGGCGTTCTTGGGGATGCGCCCGCGTGGTGCGGGCGGGACCTGTTCGTCGAGCGCCTGGTCAACCAGGTCGGTGACGAAGCGGGCCAGGTGGTCTTCGGGCAGCCAGTCGTCCAGTGACGGCGGCAGCAGCAGGACCTGGTGCGGGTCGCATGCCCGGAACCGCTTGTCCACCACCGTCGGACGTGCCCGCGGCTGCTTCGGCTCGACCGGCTCGGCATCGAAAAACCCGTCCCTGTGGCGCATACCATGATCATCTCGCACGAATGGTCACGAGATGCAGGCGGGTGGCCGCCGGATGCCTGCTCAGGCGGCCGTCGACTGGAGCTGGTGCGGCATGTTCCAGCCCTCGGCGAGCCTCGACGGGTGAACGTTGTGGCCGCCGCCGAAGAACTCGCAGAACTTCATGATCAGCGGGTCCCAGCCGAGCGGGTCCACGTAGTGCGTCCCCGGGATGACCAGGTCTTCCGCGACATGGGCGCGAAGGACTTCGACCTCGAAGGCGGTGGCGTGCGACTCGGGGCCGCCGAAGGGATGGGCCGAGGCGACCTTGCACTCCAGCTGGACCGGACATTCCGCGGCTCTGGGGGCCCGGACCAGGTCCGATGCCTGCTCGGTCAGGTGGGCTGCCGAGAACTTTTCCGGCTCGTACCGGTAGCCCTGCTCCTTCTTGTAGTCCGGCACGGCCTGCTTCCCGGTGGTGAGCGCGATCCGGTCGACAGCATCGACCATCGCCGACGAGGGCAGGTTGAGCACGCACTCGCCCTCCCGCAGCAAGTTCCCGGTGGTCTGGGCGTTGTTGCCGAGACCGAGCATGCAGGACTGGCCCAGCCACCACGCCGAGGACATCGGCGCGAGATTCGCCGTGCCGTCTTCGTTGAGTGAGCTGATCAGCACCACCGGAGTTCCGAAGTACAGGACCTTGAGCTCGGGAACGACGTGCATGCGCTGTGCCTTTCGCGGAGTGCCAGACGGACAGGCCCGCGATCGGGAACACGAGCCTTCGCTGACTCTCTCGTGAGCGAGCCACTGGCACTGGCGGAAATGCGGCATCGCGTTTCGGGCGAGGGAACGATCATCCGATGCCAGAACCAGCCCGGCGTCGGTTACTGGGACACGCTCCTAGGGGAGCACGCGAAGGGCGTACCTTCCCGAGTGATCGACTGATGGTCATCGAGTGGGCCGGTGTTCGCAGCACCGGTCGGGAAGGCATGCCCGTGCTCAGCGTAGTCAACGACGACGGCACCACGCCGAACGGCTTCTTGATCGACGCGATCGTCCGGGAGGGCGCCCGACGGATGCTCGCGGCAACCCTGGAAGCCGAAGTCAACGCCTCTATTCGTGCCAGGTGCCGGCCCATCAGCAGGTCGGCGAGCTTCGAGTCCCCCTAGCTCTTGTTGGGGCTGGAGCTGCGCTGCTCCCAGTGCAGGTCGTCGAGTCGGATCCGGCCGAGGCTGGCCAGATTGCTGCTCATCATGGTCGCTCGGTTCATTCGTGGTCTCCCTGTCCAAGAGTCCGGTAGGTGGGCGGGCCGCGAACGAGCGGCCAGGCTGCCGGGGGGCGTGGCTTCCTGGCCGGTGGCTGCTTGCGACTGGCTGGTCAGACGCGCGCCGGTGCGGGGGGCGGGAAGGTAGGGGGTGATGTTGCGCCAGGCGCGCTCGACGTATTCCTCCTTCTCGCCGACGGGGGCGACGTAGTGCAGCGCGCTTTCGGCGGCGTCGTTGCCCTCAAGGCGGGCGATGATCCAGGCCGCGAGGTAGTGCGAGGCCAGGCAGCCGCCTGCGGTGGCGATGTTGCCTTTGGCGTAGAAGGGCTGGTTGAGCACCTCGACGCCGGCGGCGACGACCCAGGGCTTGGTGATCAGGTCGGTGCAAGCGGGGATGTCGTTGAGCAGGCCGAGCTTGGCCAGCACGAGCGCGCCGGAGCACTGCGCCGCGATGAGTTGGCGCGCGGGGTTCAGCCCACGCAGGATGTTCATGATCGCCGGGTCTTCGACGACCTCGCGGGTAGCGATGCCACTGCCGATGACGACGGCGTCAGCGGCGCACGCCTCCTCAAGAGTGGACATCTGTTCGATAACCACCCCGTTCATCGACGTCACCTTGGGGCTGGGGGTGGCGATGGTGACGCGCCAGTCGTCGGTCTTGATGCGGTTGAGCACGCCGAGCGCGATCAGGGAGTCGAGCTCGTTGTAGCCCTCGAACGTGAGGATGGCGATGTGCACGGCAGCTGTCCTTCCGTATGTGGGGTAGGTCCTGACGGTATGAACCCACGAACAGGACAGTCAAAGAATTGTCATGGATACAATTCGGTGCATGGCAGCCTCGCGGTACAAAAAGCTGGTCGACGCTCTCGCGTCCGACATCCGGGCGGGGCGGCTCGCCGCGGGCGTGCGGCTGCCGACACACCGCGGGCTCGCCGCCCGCGAAGGCATCGCCGTGGTGACCGCAACCCGGGTGTACGCCGAGTTGGAAGCGGTGGGCCTGGTGAGCCGGGAACAGGGCCGCGGCACGTTCGTGCGTGATATCGCGGTTTCCGCCGGTCACGGCATCGATCAGCAGGTCGTCGCCACGGATGCGGTCGACCTCAACTTCAACTATCCATCGGTGCCCGGCCAAGCCGATCTCCTACGGCAGGCCCTGCGCGAGGTGGCCACCTCCGGTGATCTCGACTCACTGCTGCGCTACCAACCACATCGAGGCCGTCCCCAGGACAGGGCCTCGATCGCACAACACCTGAGGTGTCGAGGGATCACCACTGACGCGGATCGGATCCTCATCGCCAGCGGCGCGCAGCACGGCCTGGCCATCACCGTCATGGCCACGCTCAACGCCGGCGACGTCGTGGCGGTCGACGCACTCACCTATCCCGGTTTCAAGGTGCTCGCGCACGCCTTTCATCTCGACCTGGAGCCCATACCGACAACCACCGACGGACCGAATCTCGATGCCCTCGAGAAGCTGTGCGCGACCCGCCCTGTGCGCGCGATCTACACCATGCCCACCTTGCACAACCCTCTGGGCTGGGTCATGCCGGCAACCGACCGAACCCGCCTGATCAAGATCGCTCGACAGCACGGTTCGCTCATCATCGAAGACGCCTCCTATGCCTACCTGGTCGAGAACCCTCCGCCACCTCTGGCCGCAACCGCGCCGGACATCACCGTCTACGTCTCGGGACTGTCCAAGAGCATCGCCACCGGCCTGCGGGTCGGCTTCGTCGTCGCCCCGCCTTCCGCGGTGCCCTCGCTCGAACGCGCCATCCGGGCGACTACCTGGAACACCCCCGCCCTCACCACCGCGATCGCCTGCCGCTGGCTCGACGACGGCACGGTGGACCACTTGGAAGCGCAGAAGCGAGACGACGCCACAACGCGCCAATCACTCGCCAGACAAGAGCTGGCAGGCCTACCACTCATCAGCCATCCCTCGTCCTACTTCACATGGCTGCCGCTGCCCGACGATGCACGCGCCGATCGCCTGACCGCCACCCTCGCGCGTCGGCACATCTCGGTCACCACGGCGGAGCCGTTCACCACCTCGACGCACACGCCGCAGGCGATCCGCCTCGCTCTGGGCTCGACCGATCTGGACAGTCTCAGGTCGACGCTGCGTACCGTGCGACGAGTCGCCGTCGAGGACGCCTACGCCTGAACTCCCCTCGAGCGGACGAGCCTTGCCCGCACCGACGTCTGCGTACGAAACCGCGTCAGCGCTGAAGGCATGGGGGTCCGGTAGGCCTGACACCCGGAACCGATGAGGGAATTACGGCACGGACCAACTGGCGGAAGAGCAGTCCGGCCGGCCTGTCCTCGGAGAGCGCGAAGCGGACGGTGTCCGGGACGGTGTCGCGTCCGGTCGAACGCGCCGCCGGGGTCACGCATTCCTTTCTATCGGCGGCGAATCCTATTTACCGCTCTGGTGAATCCGAGGACAAGCCTCTCGGCCCATAAAGTGCGAAGTGAGATACGTAGGACTTGATCAAGGTGCACTCACTCATACAGGTGTCGCGGTCACTCATCTGCCCGCGCACCTGGAGGAGAAGGAGCGGCGTTAGCGAGATATGACAAAGGCAACGCCCCCTGGTCTCCCGCAACGCAACGCAAGGCCGGGTAATGTACCTGAGGCCCCTGGCTTGACAGGGAGGAAATTCACTTGGACGCCTGGGGTGACTTACTCGGTGCTTGCGGCCCAAGGTGCCGCGATCGGGGACGACGTGTGGGTCGAACGCCGGATTACCGAGCCGCTGCTACGCGAATTTCTCGGGCTACTGGAGGCAATTCAGGAGGAATTCAATTCTCGGTGGAACGGCCAAGAAGACTCTGACCGTCATGCGAACTCTGACCGTCGTGCGAACAGTGCGTGACGGAAGAAAATATCATGAATCATGACTATGTGAATCCTCCATCGGCGCAGCGTGAGTGGTACTCCGATGCGTACTCCTATGGCTGGAACGGGGGGCCTGACGACAGCGTCCACGCAGGGGTTCCCTACACTGCACCGCACCCGGGGGGCTGGGACCCGGTCGAGGAGCTTGCCAATCTCCTGCAGGAAGCTGTTCCTGCGGAGCAATCGGCAAGGGTGCCGCCACTTCGCAGGGAGCATCCATCCGATGTCGACTTCAGCGACCCGCTGGAGAGCCTGGGTGCTCAGCTACCGCCTCCCCGACGCTCTTCTGCCGGGCATCGCAAGATGCAAGTTCGAAAAGCCCGCCTCAAGTGGTTGCAGACCGGCAGCTTCGCCCTCGTCGCCCTCGTCGCCGTCATCGTGGCGATGGTGAGCGTTTTCGGCGGCATGGTGGCCTACAAGCCGCTGCAGAACATCACGTCCGGAACAGGTGCCGACATCGCCCCCTCCTGGCCTCTTCTCGTGTACGGCCCCTGGATGGTGGCGTCTCTGTCCATCCTGCGCACTGCCCTGCATCAACGCCGAGCGGTGCACTCGTGGTTCATCGTTCTGCTCTTCTCCTCCGTCGCGGTAATGCTGTGCGTAGCACAGGCAGATAAGACCTTCACCGGAATTGCTGGAGCTGCCCTGCCTGCCCTCGCATCTCTCGCATGCTTTCAGCAACTCGTCCGGCAAATCACACTGACCCTGCCACCACGACAGGCCACGCGCCGCCACAGGCAGTAGCGGACCGAGTAAGCCGTGTTGGGCTGCTGTGCGTAGGCAGCCAGGACCAGGACGGGTGTGGTCACCGTGGTGGTCGGAGTCCGCAGCAGGTAACGGGAGCCGAGCCTGCGGCCTCAAGCCGGCCGGAGGGGACACGGGTGACGCCTGGCAGGGCGGCAAGCGCTGCTTCGAGGGTGACCAGCCAGCGCCGGGCATCGAGGTGCGCCTCGCCGGGGTGTGGAGGGCGCGCAAGGGACGCTCGGCCTTCAAGGGCCGTAAGCCGGGAACAGCGGCCGGGTCGACGTCCTCGACAGGCAGTCCGTGTTCGCAGCCAGGACGAACGTCCCGTAGCCGTACCCGTCCTGCGGGGCACGGCAGCGCCTGCCGCTTCCCGTAGGGCTCCCCGCCAAGCCGGCCAGCGCCGCGCCGCATCTACGGCCGTGGCCAGGCGCGACCGCCGGTGCCGGGTACGGACCGAGGCGGCCGTCACTTCACCGAGGACGCCGAGCATCGCCCCGGCCGCACGCGACACCCCGGCCGCGCGCCGGCCCACCACCATTACGCGCAATCGCGGCTCTGCTGTAGCGAGTGCGAACGCGATCGGCTGCCCCACCACCCCGTCACCGACTACCAGCACATCTGCCGGCCCCGTTCCTGCACCCAGGCTGCCTCGGCCACCGGCTCTATCCCTGCCCCTGCGAGGCATCCGAGGGGCCCGGGCCGGGCAGGGTTCGGGCCCCTCGTCTGCCGCACGCGTCCAGGGGGAGATGTACGCGTCGCGGTGCCCAACGACGGGTGTGCAGAAAGGTCACACCAAGCAGCGTCACCGCCGCGGCGGCCGCGACTGACCCGCCCGGACCAAGGCCGTGCCGACCACGCACCGGTGAGGCGGCATGACCGGCATCCTGCGCGCCGCCCCCGTCCATGGGCGGCCCGCCGCTGGCGTGTTCCGGGCCTACATCTGTACTTGCTCGTAGGTGACGGTGGTGTCGGGGCGGGCTGCGGCGAGGTGGGTCAGGGCGTCGTGTTCGGCCGGGTCGGCGGGCAGCTGCCAGCGCAGTTCGGTGGCGGTCCAGGCGTCGGCGTACTCGCAGCAGTAGGTGTTGACGGGGAGCCTGTCGGCGGGGTCCTTGTCGCTCTTGGAGCGGTTGGAGCTACCCGAGACCGCGATCAGTGAGGTGGGGGGCTCCTTGGTCGTTGGCGTAGGCCTCGCGCCGGGCGGGGGTCCACGCGGGGGCGCTGGAGTCCCAGGCTTCGGTGAGGGGGACCATGTGGTCGACGTCGAGGGAAGACGCCGCGGTCACCCACACCTGGTCGTCCTCGGAGAACCAGCGCCCGCCCGACAGTGCCACCTCGCGCCGACTTCCGGGGCGAGCTTCGCCTCGGACAGGATCACTCCCGGCGGGTGTCACAGCCGTCGCCGAGGTCGAGGCCCCTGTTCCGGTGCTTGAACTGCCCGCGGCTGTAGCCGTCTCGGCTCTCCGGCGCCTCACCGATCCACTCCAAAGCCTGGAACAGCGGAACATCCTGAGCGGTTGCCGGGGTCGACCCGGCGATGGCCGGACCTACGACTGGAAGTGCGGGCGCGGCGGTGGCCGGCGCGGCGGGGGACAGCAGCGCGAGAGCGAGCACGGCGGTCATGCGGGACAGTTTCTTGATCACACCCGGGTTGTAGCGGCCAGCCCTCTGGAGCAGATAGTGCGGGAAGACCGGTTCTCCCAGGCGGGCGCCGGAGTTCACCTGGATAGACGCCGCATCAGATCGGATTGGCGAGTGCGCGGTCGTCGGCACTGGTGACTCTGCCACGACGTCGGACCGGGCTTCAGTGCCTGCTCCTGAACCTCGTCTCACCTGGTCGCGGCGGTAAGCGCGAAGTGAGAGCTTTGAGCAAGTTCGGGGAACAGTCACGGTGACTGTTCCCCGAACGGAAGCTCCGCGAAGACGCGGCAGCAGAGCGTAATCAGAAGGGAATCGGCGCGAGGTGGACGGTCCGGATGTGGTGTCTTGTCCCAACCCGAACACCCGGTTCGCCTGTCATGCCGTGAACGACGGGTGAGACCGGCTAACTGGCGGGAGTAGGTGAGGGTCCGAGTGGAGCTCCTGGCTCAGGTAACTTCCCGAAGCCGACCCGAGGACCCTCCCCGCCCCCCGAATCGCTCAACCTCTGTACGCAAGAAGGATGTTGCATGGCAGCGGTCGCGGGCAGTCGATGGACAGGAGGGAGAGGATCTATGAGGCAACGCTCCGATCCGCACGCAGTGCCGTCATGGGCCAAGGCAGGTAACCGGTGGACCCCATGGGTTTTCTGGCCGCTGCTCTGCTTGAGCATCGCTTTGCTGGTGTGGCGGCTGATTGATGGCGACAGTGCGGTGCGCATCATGGTGGCGGCCGGCCTGGTCGCGCTGTACGCCTGGCTGCTGATCGCCAACCGGACCGCGAGGCGCAAGCGGGACAGACGCTGACACGCATCGTGTCAGGGTCCTTCGGGTCAACGAACTCGACTGCCCGGCCTCGACGGCGAGGGGAGGAGGCAGTGTTCCGACCCTGCGCTATTCCTGGGTTGGACGGCCGCTGGGAGGCTATTGGGCGACCGGCCGCGTGGTGCCGCCCGTGGCTTCTGCGGTGCAGCACGCCTGGTGCCGGTGCCGCCTCGCTCGTTACTGCTCGCCGCCTTGGGCCGTCAGGTCCAGGGCGGGACAGCGCGGGCAGGGCGGTGGATGGCTCACGGCGGTGTGCGGCGTTGCTGATGCCTGGCTTCAGGCACGGGAGATGCCCCAGTCGGCGACGTTGCCGGTGCGGTTGAAGTAGGCGTTGGTGCACACGTCGTACATGCCGCCGGCGGGTCCGTGGCCGTTGGTCACCAGGAAGCCGCCGTTGCCGGCGTAGGTGTTCCACAGGTGGACGACGTCCCCGATGTGGAGGTGGGTGTCCTGCGGGGTGGAGGTCAGGCCGAAGATCCGCCACTCGGCGGTGCCGCGGTCGGCGGTCTTGGCGGTGTGAACGTCGTACTTGGCGCCGGCCTTCTTCTGGTCCGCAGAGGCGACCTCGTTGGTGTCCAGGTAGCTGCCGGCCTGGTAGAGGTTGCGCAGGGTGATGAGGTCGCCGCTGGCGACGGGCGTGCCGGCGGTCTTGCCTTCGGCGGAGCCGACTTCCCAGGTTCCGGCGCCCGGGCCCCGGGTGGGGCTGTCGGACAATGGTCACAGGCCTTGACCTGCCTAAATGCAAACTTGTGCAACACCCTTCAGTGCTGTCCGTTGACTTTCTCAGTCGCCGTGTCATCGAACCCAGTCGAAGATCTTCTTGGCCTTGGCGTGCCAGGATGCCGGGGACACGACCGTCAGCACGTCGATCGACCGGAGCCAGCCATGATCAGCGGCGCGCATGTCATCCTCTACAGCCAGGACGCCGAGGCGGACCGCGCCTTCATCCGTGACGTCCTCGACTTTCCCGGCGTCGACGCGGGTGGCGGCTGGCTCATCTTCAAGCTGCCCCCGGCCGAAGTCGCCGTGCACCCGACCGATGGCCCGCCCCAGCACGAGTTCTACCTGATGTGTGACGACCTTGATTCCCAGCTCGGCGAGTTCCGCGCCAAGGGCGTTGAGATCACCCGCCCGGTCAGCGAACAACGCTGGGGCAAACTGACCGCTATCCGGCTCCCCAGCGGCGCCGAACTTCCGCTCTACGAACCGCTGCACCCCATCGCGCACAGCCTGTGACCCCACAGCACTCAACTCGGCCCATCGCGCCACGCTCAGATGCTGTGTCAACGAACTCAGTCGTTGCAGGGGAAGGCGTCGCGACCGACTCACCAGCAGGTATGCGCCCTCATGGACGCGGCTCTTGTCGTGGCCGCCGCAGTCGGCGAACCACTGGACGAGAAGGCCGGCCGCCGGGCGGTCGGGGGGCGCCGGTGTCGGACGCCGGGCACAGCTCCAGGTGGATCGGCCGCCCGTGTTCGTTGTCCTGCCGTGCCACCCCACCACTGTCATCCTCGCCCGGTTCAGCACTGGCATGGGGCAGAGGCTCGACCCTAGGCGCCCCCGCCTCGAGGAGCAGCCCGCTCCCGGTACGCGTCCACGTTGTCCAGGATGCTCGGCCCACCAGACACGGGCGCTGTTCCGGACCGACGTCGCCGTTCTCAGGTGTGGGCGGCATTCGGGCGGGGGAGAACCTAACGGCCCGCTGTCTGCAGTGAGTTGGCAGGGAGAGTAGTGGGCCGTACCGAGGGAGGGGTGACCGCATGCCGAGGCGTGGTCTTGCACCAACGAAGGTGTGTGTCTGCCCTGAGTGCGGGGCCTCGACCAAGGCGAGTCTGCGCAACGGCCACCTGTATGAGCACTCGGCGCCGGGGTGCCCCGGCATTTGCCCGAAGTCCGGGGAAGTGGTCCTGACGGGCCCGGAGCTTCAGAACAGCTATGAGTGCGCGTGCGGTACGTGGGCCCGGATCACGCACAAGGACACTCTTGCCCAGCACTCCATGCCGGAGGGGGAGCGGTGCCCCCTGTCCGGAGAGCCGATAGCGGCTCCTGCCGCTCCCCGTCCCGTCGTGGACGGGCTGTTGCGCATGGTGCCCGCCGCGCCGGCCCGGGGGTGGGCGAAGCCGGTCACCGGCAGCGGCGGTTCCAGCGTCTACGCGATCCTGGCCGGCCTGCCAGGCCACGGGCGACGTCGCCGCTGAGCTTGTCTCTTTTTATCTTCTGGCGCTCCTGAAGCGATGCGGGCAGGGTGGGCGGCATGTCAGAAAGCTCCGGCCCTGTTCCTGCGGACGTAGACGACCGCCAGGCGATAGAGCACATCCTCGGCCGCCCCTTGAGGCCGACATGGCCGATGGGTGCACTGGCACCGGGCAGCCGCGTCACGGTCATTCGCGACCAGGAGTGGGATGGACCTTGGCAGCTCGAGTTTGCTGGAACGATCGATGCCCTGGGTGCACCCGAACCCAACGAACATGCCCAGTCGCTCAGCGGCGAGCTGCTGTACTGGGTCACCTTTGACGCACCGCAGTACGACTGCGACGGGGCCGGTCCCTACCGCAAGGCCCAGATTTGGGGTCGTTACCTACGGACCGAGCAAGAGCCCCAAGCGTAGGGACACCCGCAAGGCCCGCCCGCCCGGAACCGCGGCTGGCCCTGCTCCTCTGTTCACCGGAGCGGGCGGGCTGTCCGTCACGGCCGGATGGTCGCCCGCCCGTGCTTGATGGCGGGGGCGGGCGCGGGCGGCGAGATGCTCGCCGAGCACCTGGGCACCCGTCGTGGTGTCGCCGATCAGTGGGTGGTGGGCGGTGATGCTTGCAGGGTCACTTCGCCGAGCACCCGCTGAAGGCCGAAGGGCCCTTTCTGCGCGGCGGCCTGCGCATCCACTTCGGCCGCTGCCGCCAATCCTGGCCCCCGCCCAGCCCGTGGAGTCCGATAGGCCGTCCGACGCCGCTCAACGCGCCCTGCACGTCCTCGATCGCGGGCCGTCTCCTCGAGCTCGAAACCGTGCCGCCGTCGAGTATCGCCACCGCGCGGACGCTGGCCTGCTGTTCATGGTCTCCAGCTTGGCCCTCGTCTCATGGCCGCCCTTCCCCATCGGGCTCGGAATCACCGCAGCCCATCCGGGGCCAGTGTGTGAGCGGTCGAAACCGACAGGCTCCTCGGGGGTGGGTCATGAGAAGGTGACCTTCGGCGTAGCAGAGGGGGGAAAATGGGGCTGACCTACGGCTACGACATCTACTTGCGTCCCCGGAACGTCGCCAGGGCACTGGCCAATCTGGCCGAGCTGGCGCCACCGACCCGTGACGTACCGCCGCTTGAGCTCACGCTGCCCGGCGGGGACCGGCTCACCCTTCCGTTCACGTCCCACTTCATGAGCGAGCCGCTCGACTGCTCCACAGGCAGCACGCTTGAACTCGACACGTCCATCATGTTCGGCGCTGATGACGCGGTGCGCGAGTACGGAGAGGTACACGGCCATGAAGCCGACGCGGAAGGGCGAGTGAAGATCGGCTATGTCTACCTGACGGTCCGGTTCGAGTCCTTGCTGAGCCCTCGTTACGCATCGGTGGAGTTCTGGGCAGCGACGTCGGCGATGAGCCGCTTGTTCGCGCAATCGGCCCGTGTCAGGGAGGTGTTCACCGGACTCACCGCAGCCAGCGGCGGAGTGTGCTGCCTGTTCGACACCGGCGACGGTGGCCCCGAGCAAGTGTGCTGGCTCAACGGTAGGGCGACCCAGGAGATGGTCCCCGGTCCCCGCTTTCCAGATCGGCAAGCCCTGGTGGCGACTTGGCCCGACCTCGACCAGTGAGCACCGGTGCCCCTTTGCGCGGCACAACCCTGACAGACCATCCGGAAGCAGTTTTGAGGGAGAGCCCGTGCCTGGACTTGGTCGCCTGCAAGGGCGAGTCGAGTCCTCGGTCTCGCGTGTCTCTCTCAAGCCGCTGACGCAGATCCGGGCAGGTGAGCACGTCGAGGCCACCGTGTCGATCGTCGCGGTGCAACGGTTCGCCGGGCGGGTACGCCTGCTGCTGAAGAGCGACGACGGCGAGTCGGCGCATGCCCGGGTGTCCGCCGCTCTGCGGGGGTGGCGGACACCCGGGGGGCGGTAGGCCCACCGGCGCATCCGGGGCAGCGGGGGAGGGGCGGGGCCGGCCTGCCCGGCCCGCTGGCGTGGTGCCGGCCGGAGACACCGCGCCGAGGTTCGGGCCGACGTGATCACCACCACCGAGCCGCCGGCCCGCCTGCGGCACCCGAACTTCATGCGTATCGACGACCGTCACACGGGGGTGGCGAGATCATCTGGCGGCATGGCGGCATGGCGGCATGGCGGCATGGCGGCATGGCGGTCTGGCCGGGCCTGGCCGGCGGGCGGGCTTCATGACCTTCGACTGCCTGTTATCGGAGGCGTGTCACTCCGGAATCTTCCGGATGCCGCTCCCTGTGTTGCCCCGGATACCTTCCAGGCACTGGTCCCGGCCAGGGTGGCGAGGACCCGGTGACGGCGATCGCATGGCGCACAAGGCGGCCGGAACCTGTCTGGTCACAGCCCTGCCCCGGAAGGCGCCGGTAGGCGACGAAGGAGAAATCATGATCGTGAAACACATCAAGGCGACCGCGGCATCCGTCACGGTGGCCGCAGCGATGGCCGGAATCCTGGCCGCTCCCTCGGCCCAGGCCGCGACGTCGGCCCCGGCGGCGGCAGCGGCGGCCGAGTGCGGCGTGCGCGCTCACGACAATCGGTTGTGGTGCGGGAACAGTGGATCGGCGCCGACCCGGGCGGAGCCGTTCCACGAAAGCCCCATCACCGGTCTGCTGCAGTCGACGTTCAGCTACTTCACCTGCTGGTCGCCGGGCGGACTGCACGGCGGCGGCAACACGACCTGGTACCGCACGGTTCCCGACTGGAGCAGCGACGGGCGGGAGGGCTATGTGCCGGCCGACTGGGTGTTCACTCCCAGCTGGTTCGACGCCGACCCGAGCAGGTACGGCCTGCGGCGCTGCTGACATGGCGACCTCGGCCCCACCGGGACGCACACCCCGGTGGGGCCGGCCGTGGCCGCAGTGACCTGATGCGCCCTCATATCAGCTCATCGGCAATGGAGTCGACCATGCCCGGCATGGACCTCCGGCGCACTCGCCCTACTCCTCGCCACGGCCGGTTCGGCCTCGCCGAACGCCCGGCGAGCCGGTCCCGGCCACGGGCATACACAGCGAGCTGACCGACCCGGAAAACGGTCTCCGCGTCGACGTCGTCGTCGAGGTCCGCCTGACCTTCCGCGGAGTCCAGGGCGGCAAAGCCCCTACGTGTCGCGCCTCGTGACTCAAGGGCCACACGACCGGGGGCGTCACCCGGCAGTGCTGACGACGCTCGTCCGGGACGGGTCGGGCCGGGCCCGCCCGGCCCGGAGCACCGTACGAAACGACCGCCCGGCACCGAGTCGGGCGGGCAAGGAGGGATTCCATGCGCACACCCCGCAGCAGACACGCCATCGGGTCGCCGCTGCCCAGGCCGTTCGTCCTCGTCGTCGCGGCCGTCCTCGCGGTGTTCGGGATGTGGGCGGCTTCGGGGACGGCCCCGGCGGCCGCCACGCCGACGCAGGCGACCGCGGGCGCCCGGCCCGACTTCCGGCTGCCCTTCGCCTGCGGCGAGACCTGGCAGTTGCAGACCTACCAGGGACACGCTCCCGACGACAAGAAGCTCGACATGTACCGCGTCGGGGGGCAGACCCTCGGCGCTTCGGTCGTCGCCTCGGCCGCCGGCACGGTCACCGAGTTCTTCGAACCTGGAGGCCTGGAGATCAATCACGGAGGCGGCTGGTTCTCGGTGTACCTTCACCTGGACCGCATCGACGTGCGGCTGGGTCAGCAGGTGTCCTCGGGCGCGCCGCTCGGCAGGCTCGGGCTGGTCGGGACCACCTCGGCGCACCTGCACTACGAGCAGCTGTACGACACCAACGGCGACGACGACGGCGAGACGGACGAGATGGTGCACCCGGTGCTGCAGGGCACCGAGTACCGGCTTTCCCCCTCCGGGCCGTTCCCCCGAGTCACCAGCACCAACGCCTGCGGCGGCAACCCTGTTCCGGAGCGGTTCTGGGTGGACACCTTCGCCGACGCCCCCGGTTACGCGGCGGTCGACTGCGTCGGCGACACCAGCCCTCGTTGCGCGGTGTAGGGCAAGCTACTCAAGGGCACCAACTACGTCCTGTGCAAGAAGGCGGGCGACGAGGTGCGCGTGGGGAACTCCTACAACCACTGGTGGCTGCTCACCGACCTCGACCAGGTGGTGCCGGGCGGCTCGGGCCGCGCGTACGTCTCCGCGTACTACCTCCAGCGCTGGGGCAATGACGAGGCGAAGGACAACGAGGGGCGCGACATCCGGCTGTGCTGACCGACGTCAGCCCGGAGAGGGCCGGGCCGGGCACTCCGCCAGCGCCGGACGATCCTTCGTCCGCACCGCCGGCAGCCAGGCCGTGGTCCGGCCCTTCTCCGCCGTGAGGCGCACCCTGTACCACTGCACCGAACGCGTGCCCGCTTCGTCGGCGACCGGCATCCCTTGGGGGAGTTGGCAGTCGGCGGTCAGGACGTCTCCGTCCCACACCCTGGTCAGCACGACGTTGTCGATGTCGTACGGCAGCAGGGGGTCGATCGCGAGTCCGAGGCTGCACAGGTTGTCCCGCTCACCGGGCCGGTGGCACGACCGCTCGGCGTTGTACACCTTGACGCGCGCGTTCGGCACGATGCTCGGCGTCGCCGCACCGCCTCGGCCGGAGCCGGAGCCGGAGCCGCTGCCCGGTGACCGCTCCTCGTCGTCGTACTGGAGCCACCCGACGGAGCCCAGGCCGCCCGCCGCCACGATCAGCGCGGCGGCGGCCAGGATCATGCGCCTGTTCCGGGCCCCTGGGGGCGCTGCGGACCGCTCCTGCTCGGCCCGGATACGACCCAGCAGGCTCTCGACGGTGTGCGCGGCACGGTCGGTGTGTGCCGGACTGAGGCAGTCGGCCGCCAGATCACGCCAGAAGGGCGGCACGCGCGGGTCCATGCGCAGCGGTGCGCGTCCGTCGGCGTACTCCTGGGCGGCGGCTCCGCGGGCCGCGGGCGTGGCCCCGGGGAAGGGCGCGGCACCTCCGGTGAAGACCTGGTGGATCATCACGCCCAGTGCCCAGATGTCGGTGCTCTGCCGCACCTGTACGCCCCGTTCGCCCAGCGACGCCTGCCAGCGTTCCGGCGGCAGGTAGTCAGGGGTGCCCAGGGGAGGGATGTAGGCGTGGGTGCCGGTCAGCTCCACGGAGAGACCGAAATCCGCCAGCCGTGCCGATCCGTCCGCCATGATCAGGACGTTGTCGGGCTTGAGGTCCCCGTGCACCCAGCCCAGTCCGTGCAGGTGCGCGAGCCCTTCGCAGACCTCGGTGAGCAGCCGAGCTCCCTCTCGCGCCGACAGCGGCACTTCGCCGGACGGGGCGGAGGATCGCGCAGCGGTCGACGAGGGGCCGCCCCGACCGGAGGGAGAGGAAGCCTCCAGCCGCTCACGCAGGTTGCGTTCGGCCCGCTCCATGACGAGCACGACGGCCCCGTCGAAGGCCGAACCGGCGGACTCGCCGAGCGTGATGGATTCGAACAGCCTGATCAGCCGGGGATGCCGGGTGCGCCGACTGAGCTCGGTTTCGCGCCGGGCGGTCTCCACCAGCCCGCGCGCCTGTCGCGGCGCGAGCCCGGCCGTGGGCAGGAACTTGAGGGCGACCTCCGACGGGGTCGTCTCCCCAGGTGCGGCTGACCCGCCCTCGTTCGGGTCGCCGCCGCGCCCGCTGTCGCCGCCGTGTCCGCCGTCACCGCCGCCGTTCGGATCGTCGACGCGCCTGGCCGCGTACACCGTCCCCCATCCACCAGCTCCGATCAGGCCGGTGACCTCCCATTCACCGACCCGGTAGCCGCGTGGAACCATCTCCATGGATTCGCTGTTCACCCTCCCGCCACCCCCGTCCGGTGCAGCGACGATCTCCTCGACGGCAGGAGTCTTAAGTGCTCCTCGCGCACGAGCCCGAAACGCAGGGCGAGTCCTGCCACCGCCTCCCGCTTGCCGTTGCGTCGCACGCCCTGACCCGGTCCGGTCGTCGCCGGGGCGGTGATGCGCAGCTTTTCGTCCGCCAGATAGTCGATGTGGGAGCTCACCGCCCGGTTGGTCAGCCGCTCGCAGCCCGGCTGGTTCCGCAGCCGTTCCACGATCTGGGGCGTGGTCGCCACCGCCACCGTGGACTCGTCGCGCAGGCGCGGCTCGCACAGCGCGACCAGGACGAGGAAGTACGTGGAGGTCTCGTCCAGGGAGAAGCCGGCGAGCGTCCCGGTGCCCGTCAGACCCGCCACGCCGCTTCCGCCGAGGTACACGTGGTCGGGGGCGAACACCTGGAAACTCACGGCGGAACCCCGGGTGGGCAGGACGATGCGTGCGAACTCGAAGGGCACGGGGGCTCCGGCCCTGCGGGGCGGGACCCTGAAGTATTCCCCCGCTCCTTCAGGGTTCTCCACCAGATAGGTCTGGTTCGTACTGAGGTTGCTCAACTGCCAGTGGTCCTCCGTCACCCGGATCTCTCCGGCGAGCCGGGATACCGCCGGATTCGCCATGCGCAGATCGACGGGGACGGACGCGGAGCCGCGCCCGAAGCGGGCGACCTCCCCCGGGCCGAGCCGAAGGCTCACCGGCTCCGACGCGGGCGTGGTCTCCGCGCTCCCGTCCGACGGCAGATGAACCAGTACGCCGCTCATGGTCTCCTTCTCCTCCTCGAAATCCTGGCACCGGGCCGCGCATCCGCCCCTGTCCGGACGGTATTCATGAGCTGTGGGGTTCGGCCCGGCCGGCGCGGGGCTCGGGTGCGAGCTTCAGTAGTCGCTTCGTCGAAGTTCCGGGACGGCCGAAGGCGTTCAGCCCGCTCCGGCCCCTAAGAGGCGACGGCGGCAGTACCGGTTCCCGACCGTTGGCGCTCTCTGCGGAGTCGTGTTCGAAGGGTCAACCCAGCGCTGCCGAAAGGCCGTTGGGCGTGGGGAGTGCGTGCCGTCGGAGCGTCCCGCGAGCAGGCGGGGGCGTGCCGCATCGGCCCGGGGGACGGCAGTCCGGTCCGGCCGGGCGTCCGGCACGTACGGGGAGCGGGCACAGGCCCGGAACTCGCGGTGCGCGGCAGAGCAGTCCTCAGACCGTGCCCGCGCGCGGTGTGCGCCGCGTGCCCTTCCGGGTGAGGATCGTGCCCGCGGATCGGCAGTGGTGCTGCGGCGGCCTGCTGGTCTCGGTCATGGTCGGTCCCCCGTCTGATTCCCTGCAACGAGCGGTGCGGCAGTGCCCGGCGCGCAGCCGGGAGGGTCAGTTCCGGCGACCAGGGCAGCGCTCAGAACACTCACACGGCGGCACCCTCGTTGTCATGGGATTCAGGCATGCGGAATCCCATCGTGTCGATAAGGTAATCCTCATGAATGAGGAAAGAGGGCAACTGCCATAGCCGCCACGGGATCCGAGAGGCCTGCGGAACCGAGCGTTCACCAACTGCGTCTGTTCGTGGTACTCAGCGAGGAACTCCATTTCGGGCGCGCCGCCGCCCGTCTGTTCATCACGCAGTCCGCGCTCAGCCAGCAGATCCGGGACCTGGAACAACGCCTGGGTGTAAGGCTGTTCGAGCGCACGAGCCGTGCGGTCGCTCTCACCGTCGCCGGGCGGGCCCTGGTCCCCGAGGCGCGAGCAGCGGTCGACGCCATCGCCCGGGTGCGCAGGATCGCCGACGCCCAGGCACGCCGGATTTCGGTCCAGCTCGTCGTGGGAACCATCGGGGCCGAGGCTGCCATGCCGCACACCCGCGCCGTCCTGCGTACCCTGCTGGACCGGCACCCGGGGATGACACTGCAGGTCGTCAACCTGAACTTCGCCGACCACCTTGCTGCTCTCGTCCGGCAGGAGGTAGACGTGATGTTCCTGCGGCCCCCTGTTCCGGACGGCATAGAGGTGCGTCATCTCGCCACCGAGCCCCGCGTGGCGTGCGTTCCCGCCGGCGATCCGCTGGCCGCCCTGCCCAGCGCGAGCCTGGCGCAGTTCGCCGGCCGACCCGTCGTCGCCATGCCCGAGAAGGTGCCGCGGGTGTGGTGGGACTTCTGGGCGGTGGACCCGCGCCCCGACGGCAGCCCCGTGCGGTACGGGCCGGTGGTGACCGACATGGAGTCCCTGCTGCACGCCGTGGCCGGCGGAACTGCGATGTGCTTCCTTCCGGCAGCCGCACGCGACCTGTTCCCCCGCCCCGGCATCCGCTACATCGACGTCACCGATCTCACCCCGTGCAGTGCCGCCCTGGCCTGGCTCGCCGAAAGGCGCGACGAACCCGGCATCGCGGCCATACGCAAGGCAGCCCGCGCCGTTCCCTGAAGCCGGCGGGGGAGGGCGGGCGATCGGGTGACACTGGACGCCGGCCCAGGGGAGCCGATCGCGTCCGGCGTACGCCTCACCGTCAGTCCCTACAGAGGCGCGGCGGGGGCGCCGGGGGCTCGGGGTGCTCGTCCTCCGCGTAGTCCTCGGCGAGTTCCTGCACGTCCGCGTCCGGGGACGCGCGGGCCGCCTCACGCCACTGTCCCAGCAGGCCGGGCGCACCCACCTCGTCCAGCAGCATCGCCAGGGCCTGCATGGCGAAGACGTCGGTCACCTCCTCGCGCAGCGTCGCGGCCGTCAGCGGTGCAGCCCGGCGTGCAGGGCCTCGGCGTACGCGTGTCCGGCGTGCAGGACCTCGGCGTGCGCGTGTCAGGAGCCGCTCAGCCGGCGCAGCACGAGCCGGGCGAAGATGCCGGGCGGTCCCAGGCCCAGGGAGCAGGCGTAGAGCTCGAGTACGACGACTTGTGCCAACTCCGGGCGGTCCCAGCCCACGTCCTTGAGCAGATGCAGCGGGGCGAAAAGGTCGCCTCCGCCGTTCAGCGCCTTGCGCAGCGCCGGCAGTGGGTCGGTCTCGAACAGCACCCGCCGGGCCTTGCTGTACGAGTTGCTCGCCCGGACGTAGTCGTCCCAGGCATCCTCTGCCTCGCTCTTCTCCTCCTTGCAGAACCAAGCCATCGCGTTCCCCTCGGCGTGCAAGCTCTTCCCGGCCGACGACCCGGCGTCCGCCGACCACTGCGCCCCGTACCTCAGACCAACCGACCACCGGATAGTCGCTCTTGCGCTCCGAGACGCGGGCAACCGCTCCGTGCACACCTTGATCGCGCCCGCGATGCGCCTCAACCACAGCTCTGCCGATGGATATTGACGGGGTATCCGATCGTGCCTACATCGAAGCGCTCCGGTGAGGAGAGGTCGTCGAGTCTCGCGCGGCGCGCTCGCTACGACCGGGTGACGAGTTCGGTACCGGCGACTGCTGCCGAGGCCGTCGGCGCTCCCGTCAACGACGGCATCGAGCACGCCGTCGACCGGGCCCGCGAGGCGGCCGGCGACCGCGATGTCCGCATCGCCGGCGGCGGCGCGACGATCCTGGAGCACCTGAACGCCGGCCTGGTCGACGAGTTCTCGATCACGCTGGCACCGGTACTTCTCGGCGCCGGGACCCGGCTGTTCGAGGGCGTGGACGCGTCAAGGATCGCGCCGGAGCCGGTCCGTTCGGAGCCGTCGTCGCGGGTGACGCACCTGACCTACGCCGTGCACCCACGGTAGCCGCGCCGCCCACTCCACCGGCCTGGTCGGTGCGCCGAGCGGACCCGAATGGTCGGTGACGGCTCCCGGCCGCGGATGGCACAGTGGCGGCATGTGCGGCCGATACGTCTCCACCCGCAGCCCCCAGGACCTCGCCCCCCTCTTCCACGTCTCCGACCCGCCTCCCGAGGAGACGCTCGCACCGAACTGGAACGTCGCCCCCACCGACAATGTGTGGGCCGTCCTCGAGCGGGCGCCCCGCGACAGCGACGACCGCACGGGAGTCCTGCGGGAGCTTCGGTCGCTGCGCTGGGGGCTGGTGCCGTCGTGGGCCAAGGACGTGAAGATCGGCTCTCGGTTGATCAACGCACGGGTGGAGACCGTGCACGAGAAGCCCGCCTACCGCCGCGCGTTCACGCGTCGCCGCTGCCTGCTGCCCGCCGACGGCTTTTACGAGTGGGAGCAGGTCAAGGAGCCCGACACCGGCAAGACCCGCAAGCAGCCGTACTTCATCCACTCCGAGGACGACCAGGTGATGGCCCTCGCCGGATTGTACGAATACTGGCGCGACCCGGCCGTCCCACACGACGACGACCCGGACGCCTGGCTGATGACCTGCACCATCATCACCACCGAGGCCACCGACGCAGCCGGCCGCGTCCACCCCCGCATGCCGCTCGCCCTCACCCCCGACCACTACGACGCCTGGCTCGACCCCACCCACCAGGACGCCGACGACCTGCGCGCCCTCCTCGGCCAGCCCGCGGGCGGCCACCTCGACGCGCGTCCCGTATCCATGACGGTCAACAACGTCCGCAACAACAATCCTCACCTCGTCGACGAAGTCACCATCGGGTGAGGGGACTTCACCCGGCCTGGACCGCTCGAACGCCTGCGCCGACCTTCGGCGAAGTCGAGATTCCGATGGCGTGACGCAGCATCCGGCGTCAAGCATCGCCGGATGCACGAAGTGCGGTTGTCCGTCCTGGAGGGGGTGCGGCCTGGCCACCCGTGCGGTCCTTCTGGTCTCCCGGTACGCCGCACACGAGGGCGGGAAGGAGGCGGTGATCCGGGTGGAGCCGGAGAACGCGACAGCTGCCGCGGTCGCCGAAAGGGCGGGGTTCACTCCCGGCAAGCGCACACACGGTAAGGACGGGACCCGTCTCGACTGGTACATCAGGCGCCTGCGCAGCGAAACCCGGTGACGACCCGGTGCCCCCAGCCGGCACGGGGACGTTTCGCACCGCCGGATCAGCGACCACATGACGGCCCTTGACGTCCGTTTCCCAACTCCCTTCCAGGCAAGGCACGCAGCAGTGCAAGGGCCGGATACTGCACAGCTCCTGTGGGGTGCCGTCGGAGACGGAGCCGCGTGGGGAGCCGGGAGTGTCGCCCGCCCGCGATCCCGTATCCCAGGCACTCACATATCTGCACGTCAGGTGGGCTGGGATGATTCCATCGTCGCCGAAGGGGCGGCAGTCGTTGCGCCGGACTCCGGTGGCCCCCGATGCTCTTGGTGTCGCCACCTGCCGGGGCCGGACCAACCCACCGTGTCAGGGCGACGTCCGGACACGTATGCACCAGCGGTTGGTCCCACGGCCGCCGCTCTTGATACGTCGTCACCCATGCCCATGCCCATGACGCCGCTTGCCGTACTCGTTGCAGCACCGGCCTCGCCCTGCTGACCAGCGGCATCCGCAAACGGATCACCATCCGGCTGCCATGCCGGTTGATCCACCTAGTTACCAGTTACTGGAGATTCGATGAAGTCCGTCATCCGAAAGGCAGCATGCTTCGCGGGGGCGAGCGTGGCCGTCGCAGCCATGTCCGTGACCGGCGCATCGGCAGCCCACGCGGAGTCCCCCACCCACGGCTGCCCGTACCCCTACGTCTGCTTCTACGTGGACGAGCAGGCCTACAACGCGGGCACACCGATCACGAAGTACCGCGATGTCACCAGCTCCTATCAGACGGTCAGGTCCCGCCCGCACTACCACGTCGTGAACACCCGGAACGACGACGTGGCCTATCTCCGACTCCAGGACGGGAACTCGATCTGCCTGCCCCCGAACAACGAGACCGTGTTGGCGAACGCTTACAGCGTCACCGGAATAAAGATCTCCAGCAGTTCCACCTGCTGATCTGCTCGAACGTCCGTTGCGCGGTTCCGTGGTGCAGCAGGACGGCACGGCTCCAGGGCCACTCCTGAACGCCCGGCTCGCTCCGCTGGATAGGGTCGGGGCGTGGACCGCAGCAGCAGACACCCGGCCGACGCGTTCGCCGGGGGAGCAGGGCGCGAGCCGTCGCCCCGCACGACTCGGGGGCTGTGGTGGGGATCGGCCGGGCTGGTGCTCGCCGTCCCGGGCACCTCGGTGCTCGTCGCCGGTGCGGAGCACGGCAGACGACTGCCCGTGGCGGTGGCCCTGGTCCTGGCACAAGCTGGCGCCGTTCATGTCGGCGTCGACCGTGCGCCGCCGGCCGGCCCAGGACGCGCTCAAGCCGTGGCAGCACCGCTCTTGCCGACTGCCCAGCGCCGATCCGTGATCGGCGATCTTCGACGCCTCCCGTGCCCGAACACCGTCGGCTATGAGCACCTGGGATGCGCCTGTCCGTCATGCGCTCGAAGTCGGACCGCCCTGTGCTACGCGGGCGCCCGCCCGTAGGCCGTCGTACAGGATGGCCACGACCTTCTCGCGGGCAGCACCGGCATGGAGGTGACGCAGGGCGTACAGGACTCCGCCGAGAACGGCCATGAGGTCGGCGATGCCGATGTCACCGCGGACCGCATCGTTGTCCTGGGCGCGGATCAAGAGATGGCCGATCTCGTCGTGGAGCCGGGTGACATCCGGCGCCAGCGCCGTCCTGATCTCGACGCCGGAGCCGGCCAACGTGTCGACGAGATCCGCCTTCGCCGCCGCGTCCTCGACAACCTGGTCCAGCAACGTGAAGAGGGCTGCTGCGGGGTCTTCACCATGTCGCAATGCCTGAGCGCGATCGACCAGACGTCGAAGACGCTCCCGCACGACGGCTTCGAGCAGTGACTCCTTCGTGGGGAAGTGACGGTACAGGGTTCCCGGCCCCACGCCCGCCCGGCGCGCGATCTCGTCCAGGGGGACCGACACTCCCTCGGCGGCGAACGCCCTCCGGGCTACCTCCAGAAGCCGGTCCCGGTTCCGACGGGCATCAGCCCGAAGTGGCCGCGGCTCGTTTTCCACGACATCTCCCATGCTCGGCAGAACAGTAAGCGGGGCGTACTCTCCGATTCGATGTTAGCTTAGCGGGGCGCACTCTCCGGATCCCGTGGAGGCCCCGTCGAACGGTGGGTTGTCGTGTCAGTAGAGCCTGACCTGCGCCCCCCTGCGCACGCGAGGCCGCCGCGCCTCCGATCACCACCGGTCTCACCCATGAAGGAAATCCGAGGTTCCATGACATTGGACAACGCAGCCGACCGGACGCAAACCGCCTTCCTTGCGCTGGACTACGCCACCCGCATCGTCGAGAACTACAGCCACGACCCGGGCGTCACCGACCGGGCGGCGCACGCCCTCGCCTCCGCCCGGCAGGCGGGCGCACCTGTTTTCCACATCACCCACGAGGCTATGCAAGACCAGTTTCACCCTTTGCTCGGCCCCCGTGGCGACGAGCCGGTGCTGGGCAAACGGACCCTGGGCGCCTTTGCCACCACTGACCTGCACGAGCGCCTGCAGGCGGCCGGTATCCGGCGGGTCATCCTCGGCGGCGTCGCGACTTCCGGCGCGGTGCTGTCCACTGCGCGGTGGGCCTACGACATCGGGTACGAGGTCCTGGTCTGCGTTGATGCCTGCGCAGACCCCGATCCGCAAGCGCACGCGGCCCTGGTGGACGATTCGGCCTTCCCCGACAGCTGGCTGGGCCTCTGGCGCATCGCCCGCATGGTGGATTCGAACGCCATCACCAGCCTCCTCTCCTGACGGGCGACGGACTGTTCACCTCACCTGACGCGGTACTCGAGTGCGCATCGACAGGTCGGCGGCAAAGGAGTCCGGCACCTCGCCCGCCGAAGTCGAGCGAATCGCGAAGGTGACCGCCGGTTCCCTTTCCAGGAGGGGTGGCCGCGCCGCGCAGCCGCCCGCCGCCGCGCTGTCTACAGGTTGTTCAAATACGTCAGTACCGCGAGCACCCGGCGGTGCCCGCTGTCGCTGGGCGGGAGGCGCAGCTTCAGGAAGACGTTGCCGATGTGCTCGCTGACCGACCGTTCCGTGACGACGAGTGTGGTGGCGATGCCGGCGTTGTCCTGTCCCTCGGCCATAAGCGCCAGCACTTCGCGCTCGCGGGGGGTCAGCGAGTCGATCGGCGAATCCCGGCGGCGGCTCATCAACTCGGTCACGACCTCCGGGTCGAGGGCGGTGCCGCCGGCCGCCACCCGCACCACCGCCGGATTGGAGTGGCTCCGGCGACCCTGGGAGACGGGCGCCTTGAACAAGAGCGCGGGCCGCCCGAGCTCCTCGCACGCGATGACGGTCGTCGCGACGACCCGCCCGAAGCCCGGCCGTCACTTGGTGGCCGTGAACCGGCCGAAGCCTTCGCAGGCCGCGCGGCCTGTGTCGATGTCCGACGGGATCGGTACATCACTGAGGGGCGCCGGCCCTCCCAGCGACGGGTACGTGGAAGGGCCCCGGCGCGGGGTGTGCGCTGGCCAGACACCAGCCTCATCGCCCCGAAGGCAGGAGGTGCCGCTGTTGTCCGTCGAGGCCGACGACTGCACCGAGGAAGCCCCGGTCGGCGCAGCCGAGTTCGGCAAGCACGCGGGTCACCTCCGCCGTGAGGTGAAGGACACCGACGGCCGGCCCCGTTGCTCGATCAGCTTCTCAGGGCGCCCACGGCCCGAGCATGGTGCGCCGAGGCCATCTGGGTTTTCGGCGGCGGGCGGCGGGCGGTCCGGTGGCCGGGGCGTGCCGCGGCCCACGCCTGCCGTGCCGGAGCGGACCCGTCACCCGGGACCACGGACTCGCCGTCGTCCGACCGGAGGGACGGCGTCTAGCGCACGGCGCCTCCGACGCCCGGGGCGCGTACGTCGGCCAGTGTGGTGGCCAGGGACCGCCAGACGTGGGTGGCCAGATCGAGGTTGTGGGCGTCCGTGGCCTGCTGCCCGAG
This sequence comes from Streptomyces sp. NPDC058295, assembly GCF_042880655.1. Lineage (NCBI taxonomy): Bacteria > Bacillati > Actinomycetota > Actinomycetes > Kitasatosporales > Streptomycetaceae > Streptomyces > Streptomyces sp. NPDC058295. Next base: position 18,757 of record NZ_JBHVYO010000062.1, on the reverse strand, counting down.
GCGGCGCAGGGCCGCGACGCCCTGGTCGACCCGGCCCTCCAGGATCATCAGACGGCCCTCCAGGACCGCCAGCCGTAACCGGTCCCCGTGCGGCAGCCGGAGTTCGCCGTCCGGCGGCAACGCGCCGCACAGCGTCCGGGCCTCGTCCAACCGGCCCTGGTGGAAGGCGAGATGGGCGCGCAGAGCGCCTACCTCCTGCAACTGGATCGGGGTGCCGATGAGTGCGAGGACCACGTCGGCCTCGCCGAGCCAGCGCTCCGCCGCCGCCACGCACGGCGGTGACATCTGGAGCGCGGCGGCCGTCGCCGCCGTACGCAGCCGGGTCCACAGGATCAGGTCGTCGCCTCCCCGGAGCAGTGCCAGCGCCCCCTCCAGCCGGGACCGGGCGGTTTGGTGGTCGCCCCGCCGATCGGCGACCACCGAGGCGGTCCACAACGCCTCGGCGGCCGGCTGGGGGGCGGCTGTGGGCAGCAACTCGCTCTCCAGCTCACGTACATGGCGCTCGGCCGCGTCCAGCCGGCCGAGCTCGGTCTCGACGGCGATCAGGACCGTCTGGGCGGCCATGACGTCGGCGACCGGCAGCCGCTCGGCGCGTGCGACGGCGAGCGCGGTGACGGCGACCGGTTCCGCCGCCCGCGCCTTGCCCAGGGCGTACAGACAGCGCGCGTACTGCACATGGGACCGCACCCGGAGGTCGGGTGCCGTGATCAGTTCGCTCAGTTCGATCAGCTCGCGCAGATGACCGCACTCCTGCTCGAAGTCTCCCTGGCCGCCGCTGATCCGGCCGAGCAGCCACAGCGCCTGCCAGCGGCCGACGGGGTCGTCGTGCTCGTCGTCGCGCACCGCCTGGAGGAGGGCGGTGGCGCTGTCCGTGCCCGGCGGTGCCGAGACCGCGGCGGCGAGCGTGCGGCTCAGGCAACCGCCCGCGCGCGGTTCGGTCAACGCGCTGACGTCCACGCCGAGTTGCTGTGCCAGATAGCTGACGGTTCGTCCGGTGGGCCGGCGTTCGCCCGACTCCAGACGGGAGAGGTATCCGGTGGACATGCCCTCACCGACGACCACAGCCTGGCTCAAGCCCCGCTCGAGCCTGAGCTTCCTCAGCTGCCGGCCGAAGTGCGGCTGCTCAAGCATTTCGCCCTCTGATCCCCTGAGGTCCTTTTGAGTCTTCTGATCGCCCCGTGTTTCCGAGGCCACGTCCGGAAGTTGCCCATACTTTAGGGAGGCTGGGCAATGGGGGCAACATGGTTGCGCACGCGAGGTTTCTCCTGTCATTTGCCATGGCTCCCTGCGTACCGAGTTTCGGAACGACCGGGCAGAGGATCCTGTTTGGCTGAAATTGCCCCATGGCCAGAAGAGTTGGCAATGGACACGGCCGGATAGGCAAACACTTGCCAGGCGGGTTGTCCGGCCATAGCCTCCGAGCTGCCGACCTGATGTGATATCGCCCCAACCCGGTGGCGGCCGCGCGAAAGTGACGCGCGGACAACGTTGTCTCGCGGGGTTGCCGGAAAGGGCGGGGTGCATCGAAACCCCCATGTACAGAGGGAAAGACGGTATGTCCGTGGTGACCACAAGCATCACCGCCTCATCCACCACCGTCGTCAAGGCGGGCGGCGGCGTGAACCGCCGCCGCACCTACACGGCCCATGTATGTCCGAAGGGCATGACCATCACGGCCGCGGAAGCCGATTTCGCGGCACAGTTCGGGGCGAGCCCCGGCGAGATCTGCGACCGCACGCTGAGCGATCTGCTCCGGGCAGGCACGCCCGAGTTGCTGCGTCATCGTTTCACCGACCTTTCCGAGGGCCGCACGAGCTGGTTCACCGAGCGGGTGGTCGGTCGGCACGACAGTGGCCGTGTCTTCGCCGCCGACCTGACGGCGATAACGGTCACCGGCGCGACCGGGCCGGCCGGACTGGTCCTCCTGCTGAGCCCCCTGGGGGCGGCGGGCGAGCCGTACCCCCGCGACCTGACGCTCAGCGAACTCGACGTGCGGGTCCTGGAGGGCGTGGCGGGCGGTGCGTCGACCGTGCAGCTGGCCGGCCGCCTGTACCTGAGCCGTCAGGGCGTCGAGTACCGCGTGCGCCTGCTGCTGCGCCGTTTCGACGCTCCCAACCGGCCCGCCCTGGTGGCCCGCGCCCACGGGCTCGGGCTGTTCGCGCCCGGCCAGTGGCCCCCACGGGTACTGCCGGAGCTCATCGAGTAACGGGCACGACGGGGGACACACGGCGGGCGGTGGCCGTCGGCGGGATCGTCCCGCCTACGGCCACCGTCGCGTCCGTCCCGGGGCCCCGGCGGGGGGCGAGGTCCGGTGCGTGCTCCGTCGGGCACCTGCTCGAAGCGCTCGGGGGAGTGCCGGCCGGCCGTCCTTGTGCGGCGTGCACCCGGGCCCGGGCGGAAGCGGAGTACGGGCGTGCCGGGCGGCGCGACGGGACGCCCGCCGCCCGCCGGGACTCCAGGGCCTTTCTCCCCGGTCCCGCCGCGGGGCGCGGCGTCGGCAGGTGCCTCCGCCGCGTCGCCGTCACGCCCCGGACACTCCGTACGGACTGCCTCCTCCGCCTCGCGTCCGCGCGCAGCGGATCCCGCTCGGGCCGGCCGGAAGGCACTGCCTCCGGGCGCGGCGGGATCCACAGGAGGTGCCTCAAGCCGCCGAGGGCTGCCAGGCCTCCCGGAAGCGCAGTCGGGCGCGGTGCAGCCGGGACCGTACGGTGCCCACCGGCAGTGACAGGACACGTGCCATCTCCTCCTCGTTGAGGCCGTAGGCGCGCAGGGTGAGAACCTGCCGGTGGGACATGGACAGCCGGTCCAGTACGTCGCTGATGTGCACGGCGTCCAGCGGGTTCGCCTCCTGCCCCGGCTCGACCCGCTGGTACGGCCCCTCCTCGCCGGCCCGTTTCACCGTGCGCACGGCCTCGCGGACCGTCACCGAACGCACCCAGCCGTAGAACGCGGTCGGCTCCCGCAGTGTGCGCAGACCCCGGTAGACGGCGAGGAGCGCCTCCTGCGTGGCGTCCGCGCCGTCGTCGTGCGTGATGGACCGGCACAGTCGTGCGACGTACGGGACGATCCCGGTCAGCAGTTGGTTCATGGCCTGTTCGTCGCCGGCCTGGGCGCGCGGCAGCAGCGCCAGGGGCGTGGGGATGTCGCTGACGTTGCTCATGTCGGCGCAGGGCTCCTTACGGTGGCCGGTGAGGTGCGGTGCGGTGGGCCGCCTCAGCCCGCCGCCGTGGCGACGGGCTCCGCGGCGGCGGCGCAGGCATCGAGCACCGCACCGACCCCGTCGCGGAAGGCCCGGACGAACTCCGGGCTGAAACAGGCGGTGAAGTACGGGAACTCGATGGCCAGCCGTCCCTCGAACGAGACGACACAGGCCATCACCGGGCTGCGCCCGGCCGCCGGGAAGTACTGCTCCCGGGCGGGCACCAGCCGGACGTCGGTGGCCTCCAGGCCCTCCGGCAGCCGGGGCCCCGGGACGACGCCCATGTTCGTGGCGATCACCGTCGCCAGTTGCAGCGTGGGGTTGCGCGGGATCTCGGGCGTGATCCGCATCTCGTGGTAGGGGCCGTCACCCGCGACGAAGTCGCCGAGCCGGGAGTGGACGGTGCGGGCCAGCTCGACCGGGTCAGACTCCGGGGCGACGTCCAGGGCCTGGAGGTGGCTGGTGACGGCGGGCACCATCACCAGGGCGGGCACCGGGGGCGACAGCCGCGAGCGCAGATCGACGGGGGAGAGACAGCGCAGGGCACGCGGCTCGCCGCCGGGCAGACGCCGGCGCGCCGTCGTGAGCAGGGCCGCGGCGACCAGGGCGTGCACGGTCACGCCCGCCGTGCGGGCGGTGCGGCGCAGCCGGCCGGTGCGTTCCTCGTCCAGCGTCAGCCGGCACACCTCGATACGGCCCTCGACGGCGGACGGATCCGTGACGTCGTACGCCACCAGCTCCGCCGGGTGCCGGCGCGCTTCGTCCACGCGCCGTTCCAGGTACGTGGTCGTCGCCGCCGCGTCCACCTCGGGCAGCAACTCGCTCACGGGCACCGCCCAGCCGGGAAAGCCGGCCGCGGCGCCGGGCCGCTCCTCGCCCTCGGCCAGGGCCCGGTACCGTTCCCAGATCTCGTTGTGCAGGGCGATGCCGCTGTGTCCGTCGACGACGGTGTGGTCCACCGAGAGCACGAACAGGTGGCCGTCTTGCTCGGGCGCGCTCACCAGGACCGCCCGGCTCAGGGGGCCGCCGACGGACAGCGGCGTGTTCAGCTCCGTGGCGTAGGCGTCCTCGGCGGCGCCGGTCCGGGTGCTCAGCCGGGGGCGCGCGGCCTCGTCCAGCAGGTCCAGTGCGAAGCCCTCGCCGTCCGGCACGATGCGGGTCCGCAGCGCCGGATGCGCCTCGGTGACCGCGTCGAACGCGGCCGACAGCGCGTGGATGTCGAGACGGCCGCGCAGGGTGCAGGAGAGCACCGCTCGGCTTCGCTGCCCGACGTACAGCGTCTCTACCGGACACAACGCACGGCGCATGACCCAGGCCCTCTTTTCGTCCGCTCATTCCCGAAACCGCGCGCCGACCATCGGTCGGTGCCGCGGATCCGGCTCAACGTCCTTTCGAGAGTGCACGGTCGGGCCGGTGCGAATCCAGCCGATGCGGAGCGCCCGGGGAAAGTCTCGTGTTTTCCCTAAAGTTCGTCGCGGGCGCGGCTATCCCGTGACCCGCGTTCTTTAGGGAAAAACCTGAATTCCGTTCGCAGGGCCGGATCGGGCTTGACCGGGTTCGCCCGGAAGCCCCAGCGTGAGGACCTCGTGAACCGGCGGCGGGCCGCGATACGGCCACGTCCCCGGAGCGCGGCCGTAAATGCCCGGCCCGGTGGGCCGGGGCCGCTTCCCTGTCAGACCGACCGGGTTCTTTCCGGCCGGGCCGTTACGGCTTGCCACGTGAGGGTTGTGCTATGTCACTCCACGAGGAGTCTCTCCCCGAGGACGAACGTCGACCGCTGTCCGGCGCCCAGGAAGGCCTCTGGTACGCGCAGCGGCTCGCCCCCGACAGCGCCGCGTACAACACCGCGGAGGCGGTGGAGATCCACGGCGGCCTGGACACCGCTCTGTTCGAGGCGGCGCTGCGCCGCACGGTCGGCGAGGCCGGCACCTTCGCGCTGCGCTTCCTCGACACCGACGACGGCCCCCGCTGCCGTCCGGCGCCGGACGCCGACGACTGGCCGCTGCACCGGGTCGACGTGAGCGACGCCGCGGACCCGGAGGCCGCCGCCTGGAAACTGATCCGCGCGGACCTCGCGACCCCGGTGGACACCGACAAAGGCCCGCTGTTCGCGCACACCCTCCTCACCCTCGCCGCCGACCGCCACATCTGGCTGCTGCGGGCCCATCACCTCCTGCTCGACGGCTACAGCTACAAGCTCCTCGGCCGCCGCCTGGCCGACGTCCACAACGCGCTGGCCGAGGGCCGCGACCCCGGCCCCGGCGGCTTCGCGCCCGTCGGCCGGCTGCGGACCGAGGAGGCCGCCTACCTCGCCTCCGAACGCCGTGACCGAGACCGCGACCACTGGACCCGCCGCCTGGCGGACCTCCCGGAACCGGCCCGCCTCACCCGCCGTACGGCCCCGCCGCGCGCCCCGTTCCTGCGCCACACCGTCGAACTCGGCCCCCGGGACGCCGAGGCGCTGTCCGCCGCGGCTGCCGGCCTGGGCATCACCCGCGCCGACCTGCTCGCCACCGCCCTCGCCGTCTACCTGCACCGCATGACCGGCACGGACGACCTCGTCCTCGGCATGGCCACCATGAGCCGGCTCGGCAGCGCCGCCCTGCGCACCCCGGGCACCGCATCCGACGTGCTGCCCCTGCGCGTCACCGCCCGACCGGGCACCCCCTTGGCGGAGTTCGCGCGCACGGTGGCCGACGAGCTGGCCGCACTACGACGGCACCAGCAGTACCGGGGCGAGTTCATCCGCCGCGACCTCGGCCTCCTCGGCACCGGGCGCCGCCTGCACGGACCCGTGCTGAACATCGTCCCCTTCACCGAGGAACTGGACTTCGCCGGCAGCACGGCGACCTGGCACCACCTGTCGGGCGGCGCCGTGGACGACCTCCAGATCAACGTCCGGCCCGGCACCCGGCCCGGCGCCCTCTGGCTGGCCTTCGACGCCAACCCCCACCTGTACGAGGCGGACGAACTCGCCCTGCACGGCGAACGGTTCCTCGCGCTGCTGCGGCGGCTGGCGCAGGCGGCACCCACCACCGCGCTCGCCGATCTGGACCTGCTGCTGCCCGGCGAGCACCCGCGCAGCCGGCCGGTACGCGAGTTCCCGGTCACCGGCACGCTCACCGAGCTGTTCGAGCGGCAGGTGCACGCCCGGCCCGGACGGATCGCCGTCACCCACCAGGGCGCGCACCTCACCTACGGCCAACTCAATGAAGAGGCCAACCGGTTGGCCCGGCTGCTCGTCGAACGCGGCGCAGGACCGGGCCGGACGGTGGCCCTCGCGCTGCACCGGGGCCCGCGGCTGCTGCCCGCCCTGCTGGCGGTCCTCAAGACCGGAGCGGCCTACCTCCCGCTGGACCCCGCCCACCCGGCCGAACGCCTGCGCCTGGTCATGGCGGACGCGGCGCCCGTCCTGCTGGTCACCGAGGGCGGCCTCGCCGCTGACCTCGGCGATGACGTCACCGCCGTCGTCCTGGACGAGCCGGCCGTCTCCGCCGACCTCGCCACGCGCCCGGCCGCCGACCTGACCGACGCCGACCGCGGCGGACCGACCGGCCCGACGCAGATCGCGTACGTCATCCACACCTCCGGCTCCACCGGCCGCCCCAAGGGCGTGCCCGTCCCGCATTCCCACGTGGTCCGGCTGTTCGCCGCGTCGGCCGAGCACTTCGACTTCGGCGCCGACGACGTGTGGACCCTCTTCCACTCCTACGCCTTCGACTTCTCCGTGTGGGAGATCTGGGGCGCCCTGCTGCACGGCGGCAGGCTCGTCGTCGTGCCGTACGCCGTCAGCCGCTCCCCACGGGACTTCCTGCGGTTGCTGCACGACGAGGGCGTCACCGTCCTCAACCAGACACCGTCCGCCTTCGAACAGCTGGTGGACGCCGACGAGGAGCCCACCGCCGGAGCACTGCGCTACGTCGTGTTCGGCGGGGAGGCGTTACGTCCCGAACGGCTGCGCCCGTGGACCGCCCGGCACGGCCTCGACCGGCCGGCTCTGGTGAACATGTACGGCATCACCGAGACCACCGTGCACGTCACCCACCACCGCCTCACCCCGGACGACGTGAAGGACCCCCGCCGGGGCAACGTCGTCGGCACCCCGCTCGCCGACCTGCGCGTGTACCTCCTGGACCCGCAGGGCCGGCCCGTGCCGCCGGGCGCCGTCGGCGAGCTGTACGTCACCGGCGCCGGGGTGACCCCCGGCTATCTGCACCGCCCCGAACTGACCGCCGAGCGCTTCCTGGACGACCCCCACGGTCCGCCCGGCAGCCGCATGTACCGCTCGGGGGACCTGGCGCGGCTCCGCGCCGACGGCGCCCTCGACCACCTCGGCCGCGCCGACCGGCAGGTGCAGCTGCGAGGTTTCCGGGTCGAGCCCGGCGAGATCGAGGCCGTCCTCGCCGAACACCCCGGCATCGCCCGCGCCGCCGTCGTCGTGCGCCGTGCCGACCACGGTGCCGAGCAGCTCGTCGCCTATCTCGTGACCACCGGTGAACGACCGCCCGCCGCGGCCGAGGTGCGCGCCCACGCGGCCGCCCACCTGCCCGAGCACATGGTCCCCGCCGCCTGTGTGCTCATGGACACCCTGCCGCTGACCGCCAACGGCAAGCTGGACACCGACGCGCTGCCCGCGCCCGACCTCACCGGTGCGGCGGCCGGCGCCCGGCCCGCGAGCACCGAACAGGCGCTGGTGTGCGCCCTGTTCGAGGACGTGCTGAAGCTGCCCCGGGACACCGTCGGCATCGACGCCAACTTCTTCGACCTGGGCGGCGACTCGCTGCTTGCCACCCGGCTGCTGGCCCGGCTGCGCCACAGGTCCGGCACCGACGTGCCGATCACCGCCCTGTTCGACGGTCCGTCGCCCGCCGCCCTCGCCCTGCTCCTCGACGGCCGCCCCGGCACGGCTCCCGGCCGGCCCGCTCTCGGCGAGCGGCCCCGTCCGGAACGCGTCCCGCTGTCCTACGCCCAGGAACGCATGCGGTTCCTGAACCGGCTCGACGGCTCCACGGCGACGTACAACATCCCCCTCGTCGTGCCGCTCGGCGCCGCCGCAGACACCGAGGCGCTGCGTGCCGCGCTGGGCGACCTCGCCGACCGGCACGAGATCCTGCGCACGGTGCTCGCCGACCACGAGGGCACGCCGTACCAGCGGATCCTGCCGGCCGGCGGGCCGCGCCCGCCGCTGCCCGCCGTCGACTGCCCCGCCGACGAGATCGGCGCGCACCTGGCCGCCGCCTCCCGCCACCGCTTCGACCTCACCGGTGAACCTCCCCTGCGGGCCTGGCTGTTCGGCACCGGTGAGGACCGGACCCTGCTGCTCGTCCTGCACCACAGTGCCGCCGACGGCTGGTCCCTGCGGCCCCTCGCGGACGACCTGACCATGGCCTACGCGGCACGCCGCGCGGGCACCGCCCCGGCGTGGGACGCGCCCGCGGCGCAGTACGCGGACTACGCGCTCTGGCAGCGCGCCCTGCTCGCCCCCGGGCCGGACGGTACGGGACACGCCGAGCGGCTCACCGCGCACTGGCGGCAGGCGCTGGCCGCAGCACCGCAGGAGTGCACCCTGCCCGGCGACCGGCCCCGGCCGACGGCACCGCGTGACGGCGCCCATGTCACCGAGCATGTACCCGCCGCCCTGCACCGCGACCTCACCGGCCTCGCCGAGCGCGAGGGCAGCAGCCTGTTCATGCTGCTGCACGCCGCCGTCAGCGCCCTGCTCACCCGCTGTGGAGCCGGTGAGGACATCGTGCTGGGTGTCCCCGTCGCCGGGCGCTCCGAACCCGGCCTGGACGATCTGATCGGCCTGGTCACCAACACCCTGGTGCTGCGCGCCGACACCTCGGGCAACCCCGCCTTCCGTGAACTGTTGGCCCGCGTCCGGCCCGGCGACCTGGCCGCGCTCGGCCACCAGGAACTGCCCTTCGACCGGCTGGTCGACGAACTGAACCCGCCCCGCCGGCCCGGCCGGCACCCGCTGTTCCAGGTCATGCTCGCCCTGCAGAACAACGAGGCCGCCGTGCTCCGCCTCGACGGGCACCCGGCGCTGCTGCGGCCCACCGCCACCGGCACCGCCAAGTTCGACCTCTTCGTGGACGTTCTCGAACGGCACACCGCCGACGGCACCCCCGACGGCCTGGACCTGCACATCGAGTACGCCACCGACCTGTACGACCCGTCCACCGCCGAGGAGTTCGCCCGCTCGCTGGGCCGGCTGCTCGCGGCCGTGAGCGCCGACCCGGACGTACGGCTCGGCGGGCTCCCGGCGCCTGCGCCGCGCACACCGGCCGCGGCACCCGGCCCCGACACCGCAGGTCTGACCGAGGCGGCCCGGTCCGTGCCCGGCATCCGCGACGCCGTCGCGCTGCCCGCGGCCGACGGCGGACCGCCCCGGCTGTTCGTGGTACCGGGCCGCGCGGAGGCCACCGAGGCCGTCGAACGCCTGCTGGAGCGCACCGGCACCACGACCGTCGGTGTCACCGCCGTCAGCACCCTGCCCCGCGATGCCGACGGCGCCCTCGACCCGGCCGCCCTCACCGCCCTGCCCGCCGTCGACCGCGCCGCCGCCGGGGCCTGGCAACAGCGCCTCGCCCGCGTCACCGGTGTCGGCGCCGTTGAGGCAGGGGTCGAGGACACCCCGCGGGAACTGGCCCGCAGGCACGCCGCCGCCCCGCGCCGCGCCGCGCCGGCGTCCGACGGCGGCAGCCGTGGGGCGGCCGGGACACGGCCCGCCCTCAGCGAGGGCCCCGAGCAGGCCGAACCCACCGTGGCCACCTGGGCCCAGGCCCTGGTACGGGCCGCCGACCACGCGCGGGGCGACATCGTGCACGTCCACCCCGACGGCAGCGAGACCCGCCGTGACTACGCGTCCCTCGTCCCCGAGGCCTCCCGGGTCCTCGCCGGACTCCGGCGTGCCGGACTGCGCCCCGGCGACCAGGTGATCCTCCAGTGCGACACCGGTGAGGACTTCCTCGCGGTGCTGTGGGGCTGCATTCTTGGCGGCTTCGTCGCCGTACCGCTCACCGTGCCCGCCTCCTACGACACCCCCTCGGCCGCCCTCACCAAACTGGAGGGCATCTGGCGGATGCTCGGCCGGCCCTGGATCGTCTGCTCGCCCGCGCTGGAGGCGGGCCTGCGCGACCGGATCGGCCACGACGGCGGGTCCGGTCTGCGGCTGACCACGGCCGACGCCCTGCGGGACGCGCCCGAGGACCGCAACTGGTACGCCGCGCAGCCGGACGACCTCATCCTGATGCTGATGACCTCGGGCAGCACCGGCCTGCCCAAGGCCGTCCGGCTGACCCACCGCAACGTGCTGGCCCGCTCCGCCGCCACCGAGGCCATGAACGGACTCGGCGCCGACGACGTGACCCTGAACTGGATCCCGCTCGACCACGTCACCGGCGTCGTCATGTTCCACCTGCGCGACCTCTATCTGGGCTGCCGGCAGATCCACGCGCCCACCTCCTGGATCCTCCAGGACCCGCCGCGCTGGATGGACCTCGCCCACCGGCACCGGGTCAGCGTGACCTGGGCCCCCAACTTCGCCTTCGGGCTGCTCGCCGGACAGGCACCGCGCTTCGCGGGCCGCGACTGGGACCTGACCCCGATGCGGCTGGTGATGAACGCCGGCGAGGTCGTCGTGGCCGCCGCCGCGCGCGGCTTCCTGCACGCGCTGCGGCCCTTCGGACTGCCGCAGGACGTGATGCACCCCGGCTGGGGCATGTCCGAGACCTGCTCGGTGGTCACGGACGCGGTGCTGCCCGCCGAACCGCCCGGCACCGACGAGACGTTCGTCAGCTGCGGCCTGCCCTACCCCGGCTTCGCCATGCGCGTCGTCGGCGAGGACACCACCGTGCTCACCGAGGGTGAGGCCGGCCGGCTCCAGGTCCGGGGCACCTCCGTGACCGGCGGCTACCACGACAACCCGGCGGCCAACGCCGAGGCGTTCACCGACGACGGCTGGTTCGACACCGGCGACCTGGCGTTCCTGCGCGACGGCGAGCTGTTCATCACCGGCCGCGCCAAGGACGTCATCATCGTCAACGGCGTCAACCACTACAGCCACGAGATCGAGACCTGCGTCGAGGAACTGCCCGCCGTGGTCCGCAGCTTCACCGCGGCCTGCGCGGTCCGCTCCGACGCGTCCGCCGCCACCGACGAACTCGCCCTGTTCTTCCACCTCGCCCCCGTCCCCGACCGGGCCGCCGCGCTGCGGGAGATCGCGGGCAAGGTCACCCGCGAGATCGGCGTCAGCCCAGCCTTCCTGGTCCCGGTCGGCCCCGGCGACATCCCCAAGACCGAGATCGGCAAGATCCAGCGGACCAAGCTGCGCAAGAGCTTCGAGGCGGGAGACTTCGACGACGCCGTCCGTGAGGCTCACCTGCTGCTGGGCACCGCCGCCACCCTCCCCGACTGGTTCCTGAAGCCCGTGTGGCAGCCGGCCGCCGCTCGCGCCGCGCGCATCCTGCCGCCTGGCCGGCACACCCTGGTCCTGGCCTGCGACGGCCCCGGGACCCACGGCCTCGCCGACCGCCTGGCCCGGGCCCTGCGCGCCGACGGCGCCCGCTGCACCGTCGCCACGGACGGACCGTCCTACGAACGCCTCGACGCCGCCCGCTACCGGATCCGGCCCGCCGCCGACGCCGACCACACGGCGCTGCTGCGGGACCTGGCCGCCGACGAGCGGCCGGTCGACGCCGTCGTCCACCTCACCGCCCCGCACGGCGGCGACGCGGCCCCGGACGAGTCGGCCGCCCGCACCCTGCTGGCGTTCGCCCGGGCGCTCGGCACCCGGCCGACGGACCTGCTCCACGTGACGGTGGACGCCCAGGCGGTCGGCGCGGGCGAAGCGCCCTCCCCGGCCCAGGCCATGGCCGGTGCGGTCCTGAAGTCGCTGCGGGAGGAGTCACCGGGGCTGCGCTGCGTCCACCTGGACGTCGAACGGGACACCGACCCCGTACCGCTCGTGACGGCGGAGGCCGCGCAGCCGCCTGTGGACACCGAGGTGGCCCACCGCGGCGGACGGCGTCACGTGCGCCGGCTGGCCCCGCTGCCCGAGGCGCCCGACCGCAGGGAGCCGCCCGCCACCGACGGCTTCCACCTTGTCAGTGGAGGGCTCGGCGGAGTCGGTGGCGCACTGGCCGCCCACCTGCTGGCGACCCCCGGCACCCGCCTGCTCCTCCTCGGCCGCAGTCCGCTGCCCGAGGACGACGCAACCCACCAGCGGCTGCGCGAACTGGGCGACGTGCGCTACGCGTGCGCCGACGTCACCGACGAGCACCAGGTGCGGGTGGCGGTGGACGGGGCCACCGAGGCCTGGGGCGTCCCCCTGACATCGGTCTGGCATCTGGCCGGCGCACTCGTGGAGCGGCCCGTCGGCGACCTGGACCCGGACGCCTGGCGCTCGGCGCTGGACGCCAAGGCGCACGGCGCCTGGACCCTGCACCGGGTCAGCGCCGACCATCCGGTGACCTCGTTCGTGCTGTTCTCCTCCGTCAACGGCTGGTTCGGCGGCGCCATGAACACCGCCTACGCCGCCGCCAACGCCTACCTCGACGCGCTCGCCCTGCACCGCCGCGCCCGGGGCCTGCCCGCGCAGAGCCTGGCCTGGAGCATGTGGCACGAGCGGGGCATGAGCAGCGGCTACGGTCTCACCGCACTCACCGAGGCACGCGGCTACCGGGTACTGGACGCGGCCGCCGCACTGCGCTCCCTCGATCTCGCCCGCACCCTGGACGAACCCCATCTGCTGATCGGCGCCGACCGCACCGCCCCCTGGGTCCGCAGCCATGTCGCCGAACCGGCCCGGCAGGTACGGCGGCTGGCCGCCCGCGTCGCGCTGGAGGAGGGCGCCGACCTCGGCGCCCTGCACCGGGCGGCTGCCGACGCCGCGGGCGCCGCCCCATGGGTACTGCGCGCCGCCGGCAGCGCCGAACGCCCGGAGGCCACCGACGACACCGGGGGACGGATCCACGCCCTGGAACAGCGGCTCGCCGAGCTGTGGTGCGGGGTGCTGCACCGCGACCGGGTCGGCCGGGACGAGAACTTCTTCGACCTGGGCGGCAACTCCCTGCTCCTGGTCGGCGCGCAGAACGCCGTCAACCAGGAGTTCGGCTGCGAGCTGACCGTGGTCGACCTGTTCGCGCACCCCACCGTGCGCGACCTGGCCCGCCACCTCGTCGGCCGTACGCCGTCCCCCGGGACGCCGACGGACGGCGCCGTAGACCCGCCGAGCGGGCTGGACCGGGCGAAGGAACAGGCACGACGGCAGCGCGCGGCCCGGGCCCGCCGCTCCGCACGGAACGGAAAGGGCCAAGGCCATGCATGAGACCAACGGGTCGCTGGACACACCGGAGGAGGACCTGCCGGCCGTCGCCGTCATCGGCATGGCCGGCCGGTTTCCCGGCGCCGACGACCTCGACGCGTTCTGGGACAACCTGGCCGCGGGCCGCGAAGCCGTACGACCCGTCACCGACGAGGAGTTCCTGGCCGCCGGCGGCGACCCGCGCGATCTGGACGACCCCTCGCTGATCCGCATGGCCTCCGTCGTCGAGGGCATCGACCGCTTCGACTCCGGATTCTTCGGCTACCTGCCCGCCGAGGCCGCCGTGGTCGACCCCCAGCAGCGCCTGCTGCTGGAGACCGCCTACCACGCCCTGGAGAACGCGGGCTGCCTCGCACCCGGCACCGATCACGGCACCTTCGGCGTGTACGCGGGCGCCGGCGACAGCCGGTACTACCCCGCCCACGTCCACCCCCGCCACGCCGGACAGCCCGGCTCCGTCGAGCTGGTGCACGCGGCCACCGCCAACTCCCTGGGCACCCTCGCCCCCCGCATCTCCTACGAACTGGGTCTGACCGGCCCCAGCGTGTCCCTCCAGACGGCCTGCTCCACCGCGCTCGTCGCCGTGCACACCGCCTGCCAGGACCTGCTCGACCACCGCTGCGACACCGCCCTCGCCGCCGCCGTCTCCCTCAACCCCTCGGCGGCGCTCGGCTACCGGCACGTACCCGACGGGCCCTTCTCGCCCGACGGACACTGCCGGGCGTTCGCCGCGGACGCCGCCGGCACCTCCTCCGGGGACGGCGTCGGCGCGGTCGTCCTCAAACGGCTGGCGGACGCCCTGGCCGACGGCGACCGCGTCCGGGCCGTGATCCGGGGCAGTGCCGTCAACAACGACGGACGGCGCAAGGTCGGCTTCAGCGCGCCCAGTTCCGCCGGACAGACCGAGGTCGTGCTGGCCGCGCAGGCCCAGGCGATGGTGGACGCCGACAGCATCGGCCTGGTCGAGGCGCACGGCACCGCGACGCGCCTCGGCGACCCCATCGAGGTGGCCGCGCTCACCGAGGCGTTCCGGGAGTCCACCCGGCGGCGCGGTTACTGCGCGCTGGGCTCGGTGAAGACCAACATCGGCCATCTGGGCGCGGCGGCCGGCATCGCCGGGCTCATCAAGGCGGTCCTCGCCCTGGAACACCGGCAGATCCCGCCCAGCCTGCACTTCGACCGGCCCAACCCGCTCATCGACTTCGCGGCCGGACCGTTCCGCGTCCCCACCGCGCTGGAGGACTGGCCCGCCGCCGGCCATCCCCGGCGGGCCGCGGTCAGCGCCTTCGGGATCGGCGGCACCAACGCCCACGTCGTCCTGGAGGAGGCCCCCGCTCCCGCGCCCTCACCGCCGCGCGCCCCCGAGGACGGCGGCCGCCTGGTGCTGCCGCTGTCCGCCCGGACCGCCGGCGCCCTGCGCGGTCAGGTCGAGAGCCTCGCCCGCCACCTGGAACGCCGCCCGGGCCTGCGCCTGGACGACGTGGCGCACACGCTGCGCACCGCCCGCCCCGCCCTGCGCCACCGCCTGACCGTCAGCGCCGCCTCCCGCGAGGAGGCCCTGTCCGCCCTGCGGGCCGCCGCCCCCGACACCCCGGCCGTGCCGGACGAACCCGCCCGGGTGGCGTTCCTGCTGCCGGGCGGAGGCACCCAGTACCCCGGCATGGGCGCCGAGCTGTACCGCGACCAGGACGTCTACCGCGACACCGTGGACGAGTGCGCCCGCATCCTGCGCCCCGTCCTCGGCACCGACCTGCGCACCTCCCTCTTCGAGGGCGCACCGGCCGACCACACCGCCACCTTCCTCGGCCTGGTCGTCACCGAGTACGCCCTCGCGCGCACCCTGACAGCCGCCGGGGTCCGCCCCGACGCGCTCATCGGCCACTCCCTGGGCGAGTACACGGCGGCCTGCCTGGCCGGGGTCATCGACCTCGCGGACATGCTGCCCCTGGTCACCGAACGGATCCGGCTGATCAGCGGGGCGGGCGGAGCGACCGTCAGCGTGGCGGCCCCGGCCGAGGAGGTACTGCCGCTGCTCGACGAGGAGTTGTCCCTGGCCGCGGTGAACGGGCCCGCCGCCTGCACCGTCGCCGGGTACGAGGAGGCCGTGGCCCGCTTCGAGCGGGAACTCGCCCGCCGGGACCTCCCGTTCCGCCGGGTGCGGATACCGGCCGCCGCCCACTCCCACGTCCTGGACCCGGTGCTGGAGACGTACGAGCGGCACCTGCGCGGCGTCACCCTGCGCCCGCCCCGCATCCCGTTCGTCACCAGCGTCACCGGCACCTGGATCACCGACGCCCAGGCGACCTCGGTCCGGCACTGGCTCGACCACACCCGCCGCACCGTGCGGTTCACCGACGCCATCACGGCCCTGTGGGAGCGCGGGCGCCCGGTCCTGGTGGAGATCGGACCGGCGGACACCCTGACCGGACTGGCCACCGCGCAGCTGGACCCGGACAGACCGGTGACGGTCACCACCATGCGGCACGCCAAGGCCGACGCCCGCGACGGCTTCGTCCTCGCCGAGGCGCTGGGCCGGCTGTGGAGCGCCGGTGCGGACACCGCGCTCCCGCCGGTGCCGGGCACGCCGCGGCCGGTGCCGCTGCCGCCGTACGCCTTCGAACGGCACCGGCACTGGATCGACGCCCCCGGCGCCCGCTCCACCGCGTCCGACACCCCGGACACGGTCCAGGACGAGCCACACCTCGCGCCCCGGCCCCGGCTCACCACCGAGGCCGTGCCGCCGCGCACCGAGCGGGAACAGGCCGTCGTCCGGCTGTGGGAGCAGACCCTCGGCATCGGCGGCATCGGGGTCCACGACAACTTCTTCGACCTCGGCGGCGACTCCATGCGGGCCGTCCTGCTGGCGGGCCGGCTCCGCCGGGCCGGAGTGCTCGACGTGCCCGCCGCCACCCTGCTGGCCGCGCCGACCGTCGCCGGTGTCCTCGCCGCCACCGAGGACACCGACGACCAGCGGTCCGGCGGCACCGCGAACGCCCTGGCCCCCCTGCTGCCGCTGCGCCGCGAGGGTGGCGCCGCACCGCTGTTCTGCGTCCACCCCGGCGCCGGCGTCTCCTGGCGCTACACCGGCCTGCTGCCCCACCTCGGCGGCGACCAGCCGGTGTACGGCATCCAGGCCGCCGGTCTCGACGGCACCCGGCCGCCCGCACCCGACGCCCCGGCCATGGTCGCCTCCTACGTCGATCTGGTCCGCGAGGTCCAACCGCACGGCCCCTACCGGCTGCTGGGCTGGTCGTACGGCGGCTTCGTCGCCCACGCGATGGCCTGCGCGCTCCAGGAACAGGGGGAGCGGGTGGAACTCCTGGCCATGCTGGACGCCCCGCAGCCCTACGCCAGCGCGTACGACGCCGGGACGGCCGAGCGCCAGGTGGCGGCCCTGCTGATGCGGGTGGCCGGCCTGCCCGTGCCCTCGGACGGCGAACCGCCCGCGGTGGCGACCGTCCTGGACCGCATCGACGCCAAGGTCACCACGGATCCCGCCGGTTCTCCGGTCGACCGCGCGCAGGCCGCCGCCGTCGCCGCCGTCATGCGCAACAACCTGCGCCTCGCGCCCCGGTTCGAGCCCGGTGTCTTCCACGGGGACGTCCTGTTCTTCAGCGCCGGCGACGAACCGGCCACGGACTTCACCGGCGACCTTGCCGTACTGCCCGGCAAGGCGGACGCCTGGCGTGCCCAGGTGCGCGGCACCCTGCACGACCACCAGGTGCCGTGCGGGCACTACGAGATGACCGAACCCGAGCCCCTCGCCCTGATCGGCACGGCGGTTGCCAAGGCACTGCGCGGCACCGCCGATCCCACCGCGCACGTACCCGTTCCGCCCCCCGGGGGCCCCGACCGTCCAGGAGACCCCGCATGACCGTGACCGCACCCCAGGACCTCTACGAACTCGGCGACGCGCCCGAACCGGGCACCGTGCCACGGAAGATGTACGCCTCGCTGATCCGCCGGGAGCGCTACGGGCAGCCCGTCGACGCGTTCCGCACCGAGGTGGTCGACGTCCCCCCGGTCCGCCGTGGCCAGGTGCTGGTCAAGGTGATGGCGGCCGGCGTCAACTACAACAACGTCTGGGCGGCGCTGGGGAAGCCGCTCGACGTGATCGCCGCCCGGCAAAAGGCCGGTGCGGTCGAGGACTTCCACATCGGTGGCTCCGACCTGTCGGGCATCGTGTGGGCCGTCGGAGAGGACGTCGAGGGCGTTCGGCTCGGGGACGAGGTCGTCGTGCTCGCCAGCCGCTGGGACGAGTCGGCCGAGGACATCCGCCTGGGCGGTGACCCGGCCGCGTCCGTCAGCCAGCGGGTGTGGGGCTATGAGGAGAACTACGGCTCCTTCGCCCAGTTCGCGGTCGTGGACGACTACATGTGCCACCCCAAGCCCGCCCGGCTGTCCTGGGCGGCCGCCGCCTGCTACATGGCGACCGCGGCCACCGCCTACCGGCAGTTGTTCGGCTGGGACCCGCACACCGTCCGGCCCGGCGACCCGGTGCTGATCTGGGGCGGTGCCGGTGGCCTGGGCAGCATTGCCATCCAGCTCGTCCGGCACGTCGGCGGCATCCCGGTCGCCGTCGTCTCCAGCGAGGAACGCGGCGCGTTCTGCATGCGGCTCGGCGCCGAGGGCTGGATCGACCGGCGCGACTTCGACCACTGGGGCCGGATGCCCGATACCTCGGACGACGCCGCGATGAGCCGCTGGCTGTCCGGGGCGCGGGCCTTCGGGCGGCGCTTCTGGGACGTGCTCGGCGAGCGGCGCAGCCCCCGGATCGTGCTGGAGCACTCCGGCGCCGACACCATCCCCACCTCCGTCTATCTGTGCGACAACGCGGGCATGGTCGTCATCTGCGGCGGCACCACCGGCTACAACGGCGACGTCGACCTGCGGTTCCTGTGGATGCGGCAGAAGCGGCTCCAGGGCTCGCACGCCGCCTGTGCCCGCGAGGCCCGTGAGATCACCCGGCTGATCGACCAGGGCGTCATCGACCCGTGCCTGTCCCGGACCTTCGGTTTCGAGGAGATCGGTCTGGCCCACCAACTCATCCACGAGAACCGTCACCCGATGGGGAACATGGCGGTCCTGGTCAACGCGTCGGAGTAGAGGGTGCGGTGGCCGGGCCGTCCGACGGCCGGCCCGGCCACGGTCCCTCCGACCGAAGACCCGCGGTCCGCCCGGCACGGCGAGCCGGCCCGCGAGGGACTCGACACCGGCTCGGGCCCGGCCAC
>NZ_JBHVYO010000061.1:0-45838 GCF_042880655.1 Streptomyces sp. NPDC058295 | reverse complement strand
GTGGTGGCCCACCGCGCTCGCCGTCCCGTCCAGGCGACCAGCCTTCGGCCTGCGGATACTCGACGCATCGTGCCTCCTTGACTCGTGGGGTGGGGAGACGTGCGCGTGCAGAAGGCGGCCGGGGGGAGGTCCGGCCGCCCGGCACCGGACACGGCTGCGGGGCGGGGCAGGGTGGGCTCCGCCGCCGTCCGTGGCCGGTCCGGGGCCTGTCACATGAGTTGTCGGCGGCGGCCCAGCCAGGTCTGGGCGATGACGACCACCGCCAGGAAGGCGCCGCTGACGACCTGCTGATAGGAGGAGTCGAGCGAGCCGATCTGGTTGATGACGTTCTGGATCACCTTCAGCAGCAGTACCCCGACCAGCGAGCCACTGACGTAGCCGAGCCCACCGGTCAGCAGGGTGCCGCCGATGACGACGGCGGAGATCGCCTCCAGTTCCATGCCGCTGCCCAGAATGGTCACGCCGGAGGCGAGCCAGGCGGCGTTGAGGGCACCCGCCAGTCCGGCGAGCAGTCCCGACAGCGCGTAGACGAGGATCTTGGTGCGGGCCACCGGGGCACCCATCAGGGCGGCGGCGTCCTCGTTGCCGCCGACCGCGTAGACGTGCTGCCCGAACCGGGTCCGGCGCAGGACGACGGCTCCGGCGACGAACAGGGCCAGCGTGATCCACACCGGGTTGGCGAGGCCGAGGGTGCTGCCCTGGCCCAGCTCGGCGAGGACGGACCCCTTGCCGATCAGGTAGGTGTCGGCGCCCTCGTCGGTGAGCGCCAGCATCAGTCCGCGCGCGCCGAGCATGGCCGCGAGCGTCACGATGAAGGGCGCGAGGCGGGAGCGGGCGACCAGCAGGCCGTTGACGACGCCGATCAGCCCGCAGACGGCGAGCGGCAGCAGCAGGGCCACCAGGGTGCCGTGGCGCGACCCCCAGGCCGCCAGCACGCCGCCGAGGGCGAACAGGGAGCCGACGGACAGGTCGATCCCGCCGGTGATGATGACGAAGGTCATGCCGAGCGCGACGATCGCCAGGAAGGCCGAACTGGTCGCCATGTTGCTGACGTTGTCGCCGGTGGCGAAGGAGTCGAAGGAGAACGACGCCACCAGGGAGACGATCAGCAGGACAGCTAGTGCGCCGTGCTGCTGGACCAGGGCGCTCAGCCGTTCGGAGCGTGCGGAGCCCACCGGACGGGCGCCCTGCGGCGGTTCGATACCGGCAGTGGTCACGGGTACGTCCGTGTTCGTGGTGGTCAACGCTTCCCCCGTCCCCGTGCCGCGTAGACCGCGGCGACGATCACGATGGCCTGGGCGATCTGGGTCCAGGAGGGCGGCAGATCGTGCTTGATGAGGGTGGCGGTGAGGAGCTGGATGAGGACGGCTCCCGCCACGGTGCCGCCGATGTTGACCCGGCCGCCGGTCAGCGGGGTCCCGCCGACGACGACCGCGGTGATCGCGGACAGCTCCATCAGGTTGCCCAGCGAGGTGGGGTCGCTGGCCTGGAGGCGGGCGGTGGCCAGCACGCCGGCGACCGCCGCGAGGAGCGCGCAGACGACGTACACGATGATCAGCACGCGTCGCACGGGCAGGCCGGCGAGCTGGGCGGCGGGGCGGCTGTCGCCGATGGCGAGGAGCCGGCGTCCGAAGGTGGTGCGGCGCACCACGAAGGCCACCAGCAGCGCCAGGGCCGCGGCGATGAGGATCAGGTACGGGACGCCGAGGACGTCGCCGGAGCCCAGGGAGGCCAGCGAGGGGTTGCGCAGGTCCTTGAGCTGCGGCAGCAGCACCAGGGCGAGTCCGCGACCGCCCACCATGAGCGCCAGCGTGGCGACGATCGGCTGCACTCCGAGGAACGCGACCAGCGCGCCGTTGGCCAGCCCGACCCCCGCGGCGAACAGCGCGACCACCAGCAGCGCGGGCAGCAGTCCGTAGCCGAGGTAGAGGGCGGTCGCGGAGGCCGCCAGTGCCATCACGGCGCCCACCGAAAGGTCGACGCCCTCGGTGCCGATGACCAGGGCCATGCCGAGGGCGACGATGATGACGGGGGCGACCTGGACGGCCTGGGTGCGGAAGTTCTCCGCGGTCAGGAAGTGCGGGGTGATGACGGTGTTGACGACGAGCAGCGCCGCCACACCGGCGTAGACGCCGTAGGTCTGGAGCCACTGCAGGAGGCGGGTCCTGTCCAACGGGGCGCCGCGCAGGGCGACTTCAGTCATCGACGGCCGCCTCCTTGCCCGCGTCCCGCGCGGGATCGTTCCCGGCGATGGTCCGCATGAGCTTGTCCTCCGTGACGTCGTCGCCGGTCAGCTCGCCGACGACGGCGCCGTCCTTCAGTACGACCACGCGGTCGGACCCTTCGATGAGTTCCTCCAGGTCGGAGGAGATGAGCAGAACACCCAGGCCGTCGGCGGCCAGTTCGTCGACGAGCTTCTGCACCTCGGCCTTGGCGCCGACGTCGATGCCGCGGGTGGGCTCGTCGAGCAGCAGCACCTTGGGGTTCATGGCGAGCCAGCGGGCGAGCAGCACCTTCTGCTGGTTGCCGCCGGACAGTTCGCCCACCTTCTGGTGCGGTGAGGAGGACTTGATGCGCAGCCGTTCGATGAAGGTGTCGACGACGCTGTCGACGCGGGCCTCGGAGACCAGACCGAAGCGGGAGAGCCGGGGCAGCGCGGCCAGCGCGATGTTCTCCCGCACCGACAGGCCGGGGACGATGCCCTCGCTCTTGCGGTCCTCGGGCAGCAGGCTGATCCCCGCTCGGATGGCCGCCGGGGTCGAGCCGGCCCGCAGCGGCACCCCGGCCACCGTGACGCCGCCCGAGCGTGCGGGCAGGGCGCCGGCGATGGTCTTCGCGGTCTCGGTGCGTCCGGAGCCGAGCAGTCCGCCGAGGCCGACGACCTCGCCGGGGCGGATGCTGAGGGAGACGCCGTGCAGCTTGTGCGGCACCGTCAGGTCCGAGGCGGTGAGCACCGGTTCGGCGTCGGCGGTGCCGTGGTCGCCGGTGAACTTGGTGAGGCCCTCCGCGCGGACCTCCCCCAGGTCCCGGCCGAGCATCGTCGACACCAGGGAGAGACGGTCGAGGTCGGCCAGCCGGCCGTGGTGCACCCGCCGGCCGTCGCGCAGCACGGTGACGCTGCCGCACACGGCGTACAGCTCGTCCAGGCGGTGGCTGACGTAGACGACCGCGATGCCCGCGTCCCGCAGGCCCCGGATGACCGAGAACAGGGTCTCGACCTCACGTGGTTCGAGGGAGGATGTCGGCTCGTCCATGACGACGACGCGCGCCTCGGTGGCGACCGCCCGGGCCAGGGCGACCATCTGCTGGGCGCCGACCCCGAGGGTGCGCAGCGGTCTGCGGACGTCCACCCGCACCCCGTAGGTGCTCAGGGTCTGTTCCGCCTCGCGGTTCATGCGGCCCATGTCCAGCACGCCGAACCGGTTGCGCGGCTCGCGGCCGAGGAACAGGTTGCGAGCCACGCTGAGCAGCGGGATCAGGTTGACCTCTTGGTAGATGGTCGAGATCCCGGCCTTCTGGGCCTCCAGCGGGGTGGCGAAGGAGACCTTGCGGCCCTGGAAGACGATCTCGCCCGCGTCGGGCCGGTACACGCCGGTGAGGAGCTTGATGAGGGTCGACTTGCCGGCGCCGTTCTCGCCGATCAGGGCGTGGATCTCACCGGCGTGCAGGGTCAGGTCCACGTCGTCCAGGGCCCGGACGCCGGGGAAGGTCTTGCTCAGTCCGCGGACGGCGAGCACTTCGGCGGGGGGTGCCACCTGTGCCTCCAGGATGCGATGCGGTGCGGTGCGATGCGGTGCGATGCGGTGCGGTGCAGTGCGGTGCAGTGCAAGAAGCGAGGGAGAGCGGGAGGGGCCCGCGCTGGGCGGAGCGAGCCCCTGACGGTTGGTCAGTAGGCTTTGCCGATACCCGACTTGGCGTTGTCCGTGGTGTAGGCGCCGTCCTCGATGACGATGTCCTGCGCGACGCTCTCGCCCTTGGTGAAGGTGTCCAGCGTCTGGAAGGCCAGGGGTCCGAAGCGCGGGTTGGACTCGACGACACCGCTGATCCAGCCGTCCACGATGCCCTGGACGGCGTTGCGGGTGCCGTCCACGGTGACGATCTCGACGTCGCCCGCCTTCTTGCCCGCACCCTTCAGCGCGGCCACCGCG
Organism: Streptomyces sp. NPDC058295; assembly: GCF_042880655.1. NCBI lineage: Bacteria > Bacillati > Actinomycetota > Actinomycetes > Kitasatosporales > Streptomycetaceae > Streptomyces > Streptomyces sp. NPDC058295. The sequence goes on along the minus strand of NZ_JBHVYO010000061.1, from coordinate 41,690 downwards.
CCCAGCCCCATCTCGTCGTTCTCGGCGTAGATCCCCTTGATGCCGGGCTTCGACTGGATGAGCTGCTCGGTGACCTGCTGACCCTTCTCGCGGGCGAAGTCGCCGGTCTGCTCGAAGACCACCTTCAGGTCCGGCGCCTTCTCGGCGATCCGGTCCTTGAAGCCCTTGGTGCGCTCGGTGGTGACATTGTTGCCCGCCGAGCCGAGGAGGATCGCGACCTCGCCCTTGCCGCCGGTCGCCGCGATCATCTGGTCGGCGGCGCGCCGGCCCTGCTCGACGAAGTCGGAGGCGATGAACGAGACGTAGTCCTTGCAGGCCGTGGCGTTGATCTTGCGGTCGATCGTGACGATGGGGACCTTCTTGGCCGCGGCGGCCTGGAGCACCGGGTTCCAGCCGTCGGAGTTGAGCGGGGCGATGACCAGCAGGTCGGCGCCCTTCGCCAAGAGGTCCTGGACGTCGCTGATCTGCTTGGAGAACTGCGACTGGGCGTTGGCCGTCAGCAGCTTGACGCCCCGCTTCTTCGCCTCGTCCTTGATGGACTGCGTCTCCGCGATGCGGAACGGGTTGGCCTCCTTCTCCGACTGGGAGAAGCCGACGGTGGCGTTCTTGAGGTCCGACTTCACACCGCCGTACGCGTCGACGGTGCAGGTCTTGCCGCCCGGCGCGGGCGAGGCGACCTTCTGTGCGGCGTCGGCGGCGGCCGAGGACTTGGTGTCGCTCGACGTGTCGTCCTCCGACTTCGCGCAGGAGGTGGCGGTCAACGCCACCGCCGCGGCCAGGGAGACGACCACGGGACGGGCGAGAAGACGACGGCGGTGAGTGGTGCGCTGCATGGTGACCCCGATCCGGGCGACGCGGAAGGAACACTGGGGAGGTGGTGAACGAGCAGAGGTCGAACAAGGTCGAGCAAGGTCGTGCCGTAGCCGAGCAGTAGCCGTGCCGAGAAAGGTGCTTCTCCCCTGGCGGGAAAGGTCGTTCGACCCGCCGCACAGAGGTTTTTACATCGTTGGAAGAGTGCTGTAAACCCCCTGTGCACGCACTGCGCGGGGCTCGGCGCGAGCGAGTCGGCCCACACCACCCGCCTCTGTGCTCTCATCTGCGACGGAGGGGGACGCGTAACGGCCGGGAGATTCCGGTGCCTTCGCGACTCCGTCGAGCGGCCTGCACGCTCGCGCGGACGTGCCGCCCAGGGCCGCACCGATCACGACCGCATACGCGAAGAGCAACGGCCGTTCAGCGCCGCGGGGTTGGCGAGTCGCTCGACTGCGGACGTCAGGAACTGGGTGACCGGCCGGTCAACACGTCCAGGTCGGCGCACACTTGACCGGAGCACCGAGACAGCCTGCGCGCGTCACGCAGCCCTGCGAGGATTCGGGTGGATGACGGTTCGCACGCGCACCGCCCTGGAGGTCACCCGCGTCCGCCGCCGTTCGCCGCCGCCCGGCCCAGGGTGCTCTCCCGCTCCACGAGGCGATGGTCCGCCCGGACACGGCGCGGCTCGGGCATCTCGTTGCCGCCGAGCCGTGCCAGCACCGACTCGACCGCGAGGCGGCCGATGGCCTCCTTGTCCGGCGACACGGAGGTGAGGGTCACCGCGCCGAAGCGTCCCTCGACCACGTCGTCGAAACCGACGACGGCGATGTCCTCGGGGACGCGCAGCCCCCGTTCGTGCAGGACGCGCATCGCGCCGATGGCCATCGGATCGTTGTAGGCGAACACCGCGTCGGGGCGCCGCCCGGATTCCAGGATGCGGTTCATGGCGGCCGCTCCGTCCGCGTGGCCCCACCCGTCGGTGGCGGCGACGAGCCCGTCGTCGGCCGGGAGGCCGGCCGCGGTCAGTTCCTCGCGCCAGCCACGCACGCGCAGTTGCGCGGGCTCACTGCGACCGCGCCGGGCGCCGATGAAGGCCACCTCCCGCCGCCCGAGTCCGTTCAGATGCCGGACGGCGGCGCGGGCGGCGGCGACGTTGTCGATGGCGATGTGGTCGTACGGCAGGTCGTAGTCGCGTTCACCGAGCAGCACCAGCGGTACGTTCTCCGCCCGGTCGCGCAGGTCCTCGGTCTCGAGCTCGATCGGGCTGAGGATGAGGCCGTCGATGACCCGCGCCCGGAAACCCTGGCTGACCAGGATCTCCTGCTCGCGGTGCCCCCCGGTGTGGTCGAGCAGCACGATGTAGTCGTGCGCGGCGGCGGCGTCGATGACCGCGGCCGCCAGCTCGGCGAAATAGGGGTTGCCGAGTTCGGGCAGAGCGAGCGCGATGATGCCCGTACGCCCTTTGCGCAGGTGCCTGGCGGCCAGGTTGGGCCGGTAGCCGAGCACGTCGATGGACCGCTGGACGCGCTCGCGCATGGCGGGCGTGACGTGCTGGTAGTTGTTCACCACGTTGGAGACGGTCTTGATGGAGACCCCCGCGTGCGCGGCGACGTCCTTGAGGCTGACCCGCACGGCATTCCCTTTCGCAGCGTCCCGACGGGATGATGGCCGGTGCGGCTACGGGGTCGTCACCGTGGGCGAGCGCCGAGCCCCCATGCTTGACTTTTACAACGTTATACAGGCGTCCTCGCCACACTGACAAGGCGGGTGACGGACGGCCGCCGCACGGTGTGCGAACGCCCGTCCGGCGGGCTGCCCGCAGAATCCGGGGCCGCGACCCGACCGGGAAAAAGGCCGCTCGTGAACGGGTCGGGAGAAGTGTCGTCCGTGAACGGGTCACCGGTCTACTGCCGAGACGGCCAGGGGCGCCGCCGAAGGCCGCCGGTCGGCCCGTCGACGCCACGGCTCCCGCCGTGATCCGGCCGCACGGCCGACGCGCCGCGCACCGGCCCCTCGACTATCGTTTCCCCTGAGACGTGCTCCTACGGTCGCCCCTCGCGCTGACCTGGGCCCGTCCACCGCGTGCGTTCCCCTGCTGGGCGCGGCACGGTTTTCGACCACCCGATTCGAGCATCGAACCCGCCCATCGCGGAGTTCCGGAACGGCACGAGAGGGAAAAGTCATGCCCTTTGCTTCCGCCAAGGACGGCACCAGCATCTTCTTCAAGGACTGGGGCTCGGGACAACCCGTCGTGTTCTCCCACGGCTGGCCGCTCACCGCCGACGCCTGGGATCCGCAACTGAAGCTGATGGCGGACAACGGATTCCGGGCCATCGCCCACGACCGGAGAGGCGGCGGCCGCTCAGGACAGAGCTGGGACGGCAACGACCTCGACACCTACGCCGACGATCTCGCCGCGGTCATCGAGGAACTCGACCTGCACGACGTCATTCTGGTCGGACACTCCACCGGCGGCGGTGAAGTGACCCGCTACATCGGGCGCCACGGTTCGAGCCGGGTCGCCAAGGCCGTCCTGGTCGGCGCCATCCCCCCTCTGATGCTGAAGACGGACGCGAATCCGGCGGGGCTGCCGATCGAGGTCTTCGACGAGATCCGTGCGGGCGTGACAACGGACCGCTCCCAGTACTACAAAGACCTCAGCGCGCCTTTCTACGGCGCCAACCGCGACGACTCGACTGTCACCCAGGGAACGCGCGACGAGTTCTGGTTGTGGGGAATGACGGTGGGCATCAAGGGCGCCTACGACTGCATCAAGGCGTTCTCCGAGACGGACCTCACCGAGGATCTCAAGAAGATCGACGTCCCGACACTGATCGTGCACGGGGACGACGACCAGATCGTTCCCATCGTCGCTTCGGGCGACAAGAGCTCCAAGCTGGTCAAGGACGCGGTGTACAAGGTGTATTCCGGCGCGCCCCACGGACTGGCCATGGTTCCGAAGTTCGCCGAGAGGTTCAACAAGGACCTCCTCGAATTCGCCCGCGGCTGAGCCACGCAACAGGAGCTACGGAACGAGGAGGGGCACGACCAGATCCCGGTCGAAGACGGCCATGGTCCGGCCCGGGCCGTCGTAGTCGTCGACGATCTTCGCCTCGAAGCCGAGACTGCGGTGGAACGCGATCGAGCCGGTGTTCGCGACCGACGTGATCGCCTTCAGCCGCCGTGCGCCATGACGGTGCGCCGCTTCGGCGAACGCCGCGTACAGACGGCGCCCGACACCCGTGCCTCGGGCATCGTCCCGCGTGGCGATCAGATGCACGTACCCGGTGCCTGCAGGTGTCACGAACCCGAAGACGTACCCGCGGATTCCGTCCTCGGCCCGGGCGACCAGACAGGTCGAACCGAACTCCTGCACCAGTGCCACGAGGTGCAGCGATCGAAGGTCGCGTTCGCCCCAGTAGCGGGCGTGATCGGCCAGGACCTGGTGAAAGTCGGCCACGCCGGCCGGTGCGATCTGTGTGCCCATGGCGGCAATCATGGCAGGGACCTCGGTCGTCGCAGGCGAAGGTCCGCCCGGATCCGGTGAGTCGGGCTGCTCGCTCAACGTCCCGGCCGCTGGAAGTGGGCGTAGGGCGGGTACGGCTTGAAGCAGACCAACACCTCCACGGGGTGCCCGCCGCCAGGTTCCTGGACCAGTGTCGGGAGCGCCGTCATCAGTGCCGAGTGGCCGTGGGTGACGCCCTTCTGGCGCGGGCCCCAACCCGCCGCGTGGGCAAAGGAGGTGGAGGCCTCGGCGAACACCTCGCGGTTGCCGAACAGGAAGAACGTGCGGGCGTGGGTGGCGTGCCGCAACTCGTCCCGGGAGTCGGCCCGGCTCCCCAGCTCCCGCCATCCGGCGGCGTCCCTGGCCGTACGTTCCTCGACGGTGCCGACGGTCAGCGGAGTGCCGTTCACCAACTTGCGCCGCAGCTCGGGCCACTTGCTGGGACGCAGACCGAGCGTGTCGTGGACCAGGACGAGATCGACCGGCGTGCCGTAGCCCTCGTCGGGCCGAACACCGTCGCGCAGCGGCACATGGACGATCGTGTGCCGGGAGTAGGCGGCGAAGGAGAACAGACCCGCGAGCCGGTTCAGCCCGTCATGGTCGCCGAGCAGCAGGCCGATGGGCTCGGGGGCGCTCAGCGACGTGTGGCGAAGGGGCTTCCTCGGCTGGACGACACGGTGCTCGTGCGGCCCGGTCCGGGGCCTGAACTGTTGCAGCCTCAGCCGCATACGGAGTACCTCATGGCCCCAGGATCGCGGGCGGTGCGGCTTCCCGGCAACGGAGATTCCGCCCCGGCAGGACAATGGGCCGCGACACCGCCGGCTCGCGCGCACGGTCTTCGTAGGCCTCGCCCGGGAGGAGGACGGACACATCGTGATCCGCTGCTACACGGTGGACTGAACGACGTCGGTGTGCGGGCGGCGGAAACGGGCGTTCGAGGCGGCATCTACAGCCGAGCGCGGAGGCCGAGGGGCGGACGGCAGCCGTGCCCTCGGGCCGAGCCCGACCGCGGACGCGACGTCGCCCGCCCCGGCGGGAAGCCACCTGACCGGCTGCCGACCAGCACGAAGGGCTCCGCGGTCCGGGATACGCGGCGGCACCGCGCACGCCGGTGATTTCGCCGATTGCTCCCCCGCTCGGCGCCACGACGCTGGTCAGGTCCAGCCACCCGCATCCTCGTCAGGAGGGCTCCATGCGTCGTCATGCCCCGCGCCGGCTCCTCGGTGTGCTCGCGACCGCCACCCTCGCATTCACCCTGTTCTCCGCAGCGCCGACGGCCGGCGCCACCACGGCCACCTCAATCGCGTCGGTCGCCTCCGCCGCCCAGCCGCTGTCGACGAGCACACCCGTCGTCTTCGTCCACGGCTACACCGGCAGCGCGTCCAACTGGACCACCGCCATGAGCGTCTTCCGGCTCAACGGCTGGTCCAGCTCCAACCTCTTCGCCTACGAGTACAACTCCTACGGCAACAACATCACCAACGCGCAGGGTCTCGCGACCTACGTCAACACCGTGAAGGCGCGGACCGGGGCGAGCAAGGTCGCCATCGTCAACCACTCGATGGGCGGCCTGGTCAGCCAGTACTACCTGAAGGTCCTGGGCGGCAACACCAGCGTCAGCCACCTCGCCTCGATCGCCGGGGCGAACCACGGCACCACCTATGCCGGCGCCTGCCTGATCTACACGACCTGTCAGCAGATGTACCCGGGCTCGTCGTTCATCGCCCAGATCAGTGCGGGCGACGAGACGCCGGGCAGCACCACGTACGCCACCTGGTACTCGGCGTGCGACGGCGTCATCATCCCGTACACCAGCACCCGGCTGGACGGCGCGACGAACAACAACGTGCTCTGCCAGACCCACATCGGCTACCTGACGGACACGGTCGTGCTCGGCCAGATCGCCGACTTCATCGCCTCCTGACCCCCCGCGCGAGCAGCCCCGGCTGACCAGCGCCGAGCCTGACCACGCCCCGTTCACGGCCGCGCGACTGCCGGGAACGGGGCGCACGGCATGGGAGGGTCACCCGGCCCGGCGTCACTCCCTCGGTGGCGGCCCTGTGTGCGTCAGGCAGCTCCTGCCTGGGTTTTACGGGTGAGCAGGTGCACCTCCTGGAACTGCCGCCGGTCGGTGGGTCGAGGCTCGCGAACCATCCGGGCCACCTCGGCCAGCCCGGACTCGCGCAGCAGGGCGGCGAGGTGATCGGGCCACCACCGATAGGCCGGCGCGACGGTGTGATCGAAGACCTGGGTCGGGTGAGACGGACCGTCGGCGGCGGAGAAGCCGACCAGTAGGTGGCCGCCGGGTGCCAGCACACGATGGAACTCCGCCAGGATGACGGGGAGTTCCTGTGGCGGGGTGTGGATGATGGACCACCGGGAGAGCACGCCGTCCAGCACACCGTCGGCGATGTCCAGCGCGGCCATCGAGCCCACGTCGAACCGCAGTCGCGGATAGGCCTGTCGAGCCAGCTCGATCATCGCCGGAGACGTATCGACACCGAACACCGACAGCCCCAACTCGTCGAGATGGGCAGTGATATGACCAGGCCCACACCCCAGATCCGCGACCTGAGCGTCGTCCCCGCTCGCACTGACGACCTCGGCGAAGACACCCAGGATCGCGCGGTCCAGGGGACTGTCCCGCAGCGAGTCGCGGAACAGCTGCGCATAGGCGGGGGCAGCAGCGTCGTATCCCTGACGGGTGACGCTGAGGGCACTGTGTTCGACCATGCACGCGACAGTAGTTCCCGGCCCCGAGCCTGGCCGGGAGAATCACGATCTCGGTAGCGGCGCCCGCAGGACAGAGCGGACGCCGCTGCCGCTCACCTTCAGGCCGGTGAGGTGACCGCCTGGCTCAGATGCCGGGCGAAGAACCGGACGGCGCTGTCGGCCTCGAACCTGGGGAAGTCGACGTGCTTGCCCGCGTTGGCGTGCAACGTCTTCTCCTTGGAGGCGAAGGCGTCGAACAGCGCGAGGCCGGCCTCGCGCGGGATGCGCTCGTCGTCCCACTGCAGGTCGAACTCGATCGGGACGGTGATCCGCTTCGCCGTCTCGACCAGGGCATCGGGCCACATCAGGCCGAAGACCGCAGCCGTGATCCTGGGCTCGACCGCCACCAGCGGCACGCCGATCGCGGTGCCCAGGCCGATGCCGAAGTAGCCCACCGGCCCGTCGGCACCGATCTCCGGCAGCTGCTGAAGGGCGTCCAGGGTCGCCTGCCACTCGGGCACGGCCAGCTCCGCCAGCCGGGCGTTGTAACGGACGACGATCGGGCCTTCCGGCTCGGCCGCCGCCTGCGCCCTGCGCAGCTCGGCGATCTCCTGCTCGTCGCGCGCGGTGCGCGGCCGGTCGCCGTGACCGGGCGCGTCGATGACGGCGACGTGGAAGCCGCAGCCGGTCACGAGCAGGTGGGCGCGGCCCGCCATCGCCGGATGCTTCTTGTGATTGCCGCCGCCGTGGCCCAGCAGGACCAGGGGCGCGTGATCGGCGCCGGAGGCCGGCGACCAGAGAACTCCGGGGATCTCGCCCACGGTGAAGTCGCGCTCGACCGTGCCGTTCGACGACGACTCGGCGGTGAACTGCAGAGAATGCACGGGTGTTGCCTTTCGGGAGTGCCTTGTTGTCGAGGCGCTCCCGGCGACACCTACGTCAGTCGCCGGCCGTGACGGGAAGGGAGAGCACCCACATCGATACAGCGTTCATGGGTCTCACCTCCTCGGGCGGTGTCACGGTCGAATGCAAACTACCAGCCGGAGCCTCATCACCGCATGGCGTTGTCCAGGTGAGTGATGACGGCCGGCACGTCATCACTCTCGGTGCTCCGGATCAGCTGCAGGGCCGGCCGGACGACGCCGCCCGGTCGCGCTATCAAGCGGGCGAGCACGGCGGCCCGTATGTCGAGCCGCTCGATGGTGGCCTCGCGCTCCTCTTCGTTCTGGCCGGCCAGCAGGACGGCGTTGTACCAGGCTTCCTCGCGGGACTGACGGACGCTGAAGTCGAGGATCCGCTCGTCGGTGCGGGCTCCGATCTGATCCAGCAGCGACATGAAGGGCGACAGTGCACCGATCGAGTCCTGTACCGCCAGCACCACCCGCCCGAGGATGTCGTTGATCAGCAGAAAGTCGCGCCGTAGCGCGTGGATGCCCTTGCCCGGGCTGGTCCGTGCGGCGGCGACGGCCAGGTCGAGGTTGATGTGCGCGTTCACGCCGAGCAGCAGGTGCTGGACGATGACGGTGTCGGCGTCGTCCAGCAGCCCGAACGTTTCGCGCCAACAACGCGGTCCACCGCGGTCACGCCGCCAGGCGTCGTACGCGTCGAGGTAGCGGTTGCCGAAGAGCGTGTCGAAACGGTCCATGCGCGCACCGTCGTCGAACAGCCCGCCGTGAATGGCCGTGCGGACCTCGACGGTCACCTGTCGGTACAGCGCCGCGAAGTACCCGACCCGGTCACCGGCGCTGCCTGCCTCCCCCACGATCCCGGCCAGTCTGTCCACGACATCGTCGATGTTCTCCGCCGCCATGCCCGACTCCCCTCACGCGGGCCCCCGTTCGGCCCGGCCCCTGACTGCTGTCCGCGACGCGGATCGCCACCCCGTCCTACCACCGCACACCGGGAAGGACACCCGCGTGACGAGAACCGGGTCGGGAATCACCCGCCCTGTATCCGAACCCGCGCGGCGCTGCCGGTGAGCGGGGGTGTCGGACCCTCGGGCCGTGCTGGAGGCCGTTCGGCGAGCCGGACGCGGATGAACACCGCGGGCGCGCATCGCGCCTACCCGGCGTCCAGCGGTCGTTCGAAGAACGTTTCCAGGACGACGGTCGCCTGGGTGCCGCTGACCCCGTCGATCGCGTACAGACGGCGCAGTACGTCCTGGAGTTGTTCCGTGCTCGCCGTGCGTACCTTCACCAGGACCGCCGCGCTGCCCGCGATGACGTGGGCCTCCTGGATCTCCGGTACGCCGGCGAAGTCCTCGGCGCGGTCGCCCATCCAGGCCGTCGAGTCGACCAGTACGAAGGCGAGGACCCCGCGGCCGAGGGCCGCGGGGTCCACGTCGATCGTGGTGGTCCTGATGACCCCGTGCTCCCGCAGCCTGCGCACCCGCTCATGGGCGGCACCCGCCGACAGACCGACCCCCTTGCCCAACTCGGCATAGGACCGGGTCGCGTCCTTCTGGAGCAGCGCGATCAAGCCACGGTCGATGTCATCTATCGGCTTCATGATATGACCATATCTTGTTCGGTGATCTACGTGTTACGTTGAATCAGATCCTGATCAGCGCATGCGAAGGGACGCCGATGCCCGCCGATGGCCTGTACGAGATCCTGGACGAACGCTTCCGTACCGGACGCTGCACGAACGGCGACGGCAGGCTGGAGGTGCTGCACGACCAGTGCCGTTGGGCGGAGGGCCCGCTGTACTTGCCCGCCTGGCGCCAGGTGATCTGGAGCGACATCCCCAACGACCGCATCCTGCGCTGGGACGAGGCCACCGGGACGGTCGGCGTCTTCCGCGACCCGGCCGGACACAGCAACGGCAACACCCTCGACCGGCAGGGCCGTCTGGTCAGCTGCGAGCAGGGCAACCGCCGGGTCACCCGTACCGAGCCGGACGGCACGGTGACGGTCCTGGCCGAGCGTTTCGAGGGCAAGCGGCTCAACAGCCCGAACGACTCCGTCGTGCGCTCCGACGGCACCCTCTGGTTCTCCGACCCGGACTTCGGCATCACCAGCGACTACGAGGGTCACCGGGCCGACTCCGAGATCGGCGCCTGCAACGTCTACCGGGTCGACCCGGCGACGGGCCGGGTGCACCTCGCCGCCGACGGCTTCGACGGACCCAACGGCGTCATCCTGTCACCGGACGAGAAGCGGCTGTACGTCTCCGACTCGCGGAGCGCCCGTATCCACGCCTTCGACGTCCACGCCGACGGCACGCTCTCCGGACAGGAGGTCTTCGCCGCAGCACGGGCGGGCGTCCACTTCGACAACATCCGCCTGGACGACCAGGGCCGTCTGTGGGCCGCCGCCCTGGAGGACGGCGTTCACTGCTACGAACCCGAGGCACCCTCATCGGACGGCTCCGGGTGCCGGAACCGGTCTCCAACATCACCTTCGGCGGCCCGAAGAACAACCGCATGTTCATCACCGCCACCACCTCGCTGTACTCGCTGGTGATGTCGGTTACGGGAGCACCCCGCGTCTGATGCGCATGTCCGACCGCCGTCCGGGGCACTCCGTTGAGCGCGCCCCGGCGCCCGACAGCCACGGCTGTCCGGCACTGATCCACCGGCGATCCTCCCCCTCCTCACCGGGTGGGGCGCCGGCACCACCTGAACCGCAACCAGGAGCAGATGTGAACGACCCGGCCTTCCTCACCCTTCAGCAGGAGATCGCCCGGGAACTCGAGGTCGCCGAGACCTTCGAGGCCGAGGCGGAGATCGAGCGCCGGGTGGCGTTCCTCGCGGAGCGGCTGACCTCCACCGGTCTGTCCTCCCTCGTGCTCGGCATCAGCGGCGGCGTCGACTCCACCACCGCGGGCCGCCTGTGCCAGCTCGCGGTCGAGCGTGCCCGCGACGCCGGGCACGAGGCACGGTTCTACGCGATGCGGCTGCCCTACGGCGTCCAGGCCGACGAGCACGATGCCCAGCTCGCGCTCTCCTTCATCCGCCCCGATCACGTGCTGTCCGTGGACATCAAGCCCGCGAGCGACGCCGCGCTCGAGGCCGTGCTGGGCGCCGAGGTGAGCTTCCGCGACGCCTACCACCAGGACTTCGTGCTCGGCAACATCAAGGCCCGGCAGCGCATGATCGTCCAGTACGCCGTGGCCGGCGGGCACCACGGGCTGGTCGTCGGCACCGACCACGCCGCCGAGGCGGTCTCCGGCTTCTTCACCAAGTTCGGTGACGGCGCGGCGGACCTCGTCCCGCTGGCCGGCCTGACCAAACGCCGGGTGCGAGCCGTCGCGGACGCGCTGGGGGCGCCGGCCGAGCTGGTGCACAAGGTCCCGACCGCCGACCTGGAGACCCTCGATCCCGGCAAGACCGACGAGGACGCGCTCGGGGTCACCTACGACGACATCGACGACTTCCTGGAAGGCAGGCCCGTGGACGAAGGCGTCTTCACCACGATCGTCGACCGCTACCGGCTCACCGACCACAAGCGCCGACTGCCCATCGCCCCCTGAGACGCGGGGACTCGCCCCCTCAGACGCGAGGACTCGACGTCGTTCGCCGCGGGTCGTCCCGGGACGCCGGGCAGGCCAGGACCGCCTGCCACGCGACGGCGGGACGTTCGCCGCGGATGGCCGTACGGCGCCCGACAGCACGGCGTTCGGCCCGCGGCCGGACGGGTCACCAGCGCCGGGGTGGTGGGCACCACGACGGGGTTCTCACAGGCCGAACAGCTCTGCCGCGTTGTCGTGGCACACCGCCCGCAGCCACTCGTCGCCGAGGCCCAGCCGCTCCAGCGCGTGGAGCTGGTGCACGTACGGATAGGGGATGTTGGGGAAGTCGGAGCCGAGCAGGACACGGTCGCCGAGTCCGGCCAGCCGGGGCAGGGCCCTGCTGGGGAAGGGCATCAGCTCCTCGGCGAAGTCGGTGAACGTCATCGTCGTGTCCAGCCGCACCTCCCCGTACCGTTCGGCGAGGCCGAGGAACTCCTCGTACTCGGGCATCCCCAGGTGCGCGACGACCAGCCGCAGCCGGGGGTGACGCGCCAGCACCCGGGCGATCGGCTCGGGTCCTGTGTGCTTGCCCGGTGCGGGCCCGGAGCCGCAGTGGATCACGACGGGGATCCCGGCCTCGGCCAGCAACCCCCATGTCCCGTCGAGGAGTTCGTCGGCCGGGTCGTACGCCCCCACCTGTACATGCGCCTTGAAGACGCGGGCGCCCGCCTCGACGGCCTCCCGGACGTACGTCTCGACGCCCGGCTCGGGGTAGAGGGTGGCGGTGTGCAGACAGTCGGGGGTGCGGCGGGCGAAGTCGGCCGCCCAGTCGTTCAGCCACCGGGCCATGCCCGGCTTGTGCGGGTAGAGCATCGCGGTGAAGGCCCGTACGCCGAACTCCCTCAGCAGGGCAGTCCGTTCCGTCTCCTCCTTCCGGTAGGTGATCGGCCACTCGAGCCCGCCGGTCTGCGGTCCGAGCGCGTCGAAGTAGGACCACACCTTGCGCAGGACCCGCTCGGGCATGAAGTGCGTGTGGACGTCGACGAGGCCGGGAAGACCGAGGCGGCCCCAGAAGTCGCGCACCTCCCTCGCCTCCTCCCCCACCGGGGTGGCTTCGGCGGTACCACCGGGGCCGACGGGTTCCATGCGGTGATCATCCATGGCGCCCACGATCGGCCCGGGTGAGGCCGCGGGTCCACTCCTTCGCGTGGGGAATCCGTGAGGGATCCGTCACCCGGCCCCCTCCGCCGTGCAGCGGGGTGGGCACGGGCCGTCGGCGGCCCAGGGGGCGACGACCGGGCCCGGGCGGCGGCCCCGCCCCCCCCCGGGGGGGGGGGGGCCGGCCGGGGCCCGGGCCCCGGGCGGGGGGGGGGGGGGCGCCGACGGCCCGTGCCGCCGCGCTTCGGGCGGCGGACGGCCGTCGGCCGGGCCGCTGTCGCGGCGAGGCGGTGCCGCCGTCAGGGCTTGGCCGGCTTCACCCTCCTGTCGACGCCGTTCACCCGTACGGTGACGTCTTTCCGGTTCCGCGCCCGGTCGGCCACGATCTCGAAGGACGTCACCTTTCCGTTCCGCCACGTACAGCTGACCTCGTAGCCGCCCCGGGCGCGGAGCCCGGTGAAGGATCCCTCGGCCTTCCAGCCGTCCGGCAGGGCGGGCAGCAGGTCGATGACTCCGTCGTGGCTCTGCAGGAGCATCTCCGCCACGGCGCCCGAGATGCCGAAGTTTCCGTCCATCTGGAAGGGCGGGTGGTTGCAGAACAGGTTGGGCAGCGTGTTGTAGGTCAGCAGTCCGCGCAGCATGACCTGGGCGCGCCGACCGTCACGGAGGCGGGCGAACAGGGCCGCCCGCCAGGGCCAGGTCCATGAGCGGCGGCTGTCGCCCGAGACCGTCGCGGCCGTGAACGGGACGCCTTCCTTCTCGCCGCACCGCGCCTTGAGGGAGACGAGGGCCGCGGCGGCGAGGTCGGGCGTCCGCGGGGTGATCTGGCGGCCCGGGTAGACCGCGAAGAGGTGCGAGGTGTGGCGATGGATGTCGTCGGGGCTGTCGATGTCCTCCTGCCACTCCTGGAGCTGGCCCCACCGGCCGATCCTGTTCGGCGCGAGGCGCGCCTGCAGGTCCGCGACCTTGGCCCGGTACGCGGGATCCGCGTTGAGTGCCGCCTCGCAGTCGAGGTAGTTCTGGAACAGGTCCCAGATGATCTGCTGGTCGTACATGACGCCGTCCTCGCGCGGCCCGTGCTCCGGGGACCAGCCGTTCGGTGCGACGAGGAGTCCGTCCTCGCGCTCCTTGAGATGGTCCTCCCAGAACTCGCAGATCTCCTTGATCATTGGGTATGCGACGGTACGGAGATAGGCCGGGTCCTGGGTGAACGCCCAGTGCTCGTAGAGGTGTTGGGCGTACCAGGCGCTCGCGACGGTGTTCCACTCCCACGAGTTGCCGCCGAAGATGCTCTGGCTGGTGCGGGCGGTCCAGCCGCGGGTGTCCTGGCCGAAGGCGTTGCGGGTCGCCACGCGGCTCGGTACCGCCACCTGCTCGATGAACCCGACGAGCGCCTCATGGCACTCCGGCAGGTTCGTCGTCTCGGCTCCCCAGTAGTTCATCTGGACGTTGATGTTGGTGTGGTAGTCGGAGGCCCAGGCCGGCTGGTTGCTGTCGTTCCACAGGCCCTGGAGGTTGGCGGGCAGGCCGTTCGGGCGGGAGGAACTGATCAGCAGGTAGCGGCCGTAGTCGAACATCGCCTGTTCGAGCGTCGGGTCCTCCCCGCCCGCCGCGTAGCGCGCCAGCCGGGCGTCGGTGGGGAGCGCGACGACGGCGGCCGGGGAGGCGCCCCAGGCGACCGAGACACGGTTCATGAGGGCACGCGTCTCGGCGATGTGCTGGGCGCGCAGCTTGTCGTAGGGCCGGGCGGCCGCCGTGTCGAGCGTCCTGTCCACGATCGGTTCCGGAGCGGCTCCGCGCCACCCGGCGGCGGCGTCGAGCCGGTAGTCGGTGCGGGCGTCGAGGAACAGGGTGAGAGTCGTGCAGCCGCTGAACCTCAGCACCGCCCCGTCGGCGCTGAGCTCGCCGTCGGTGTGTACCGCCTGGACGGTGCAGGCGTGCTGGAGTCCGTTGCCCATGACACCGCTGAAGGCGATCCGCCCGGCGCGGGCGTCGACGGTCGTCGGGGCCTGGTCCTGCGCGGACGTCAGCGAGATCGCCCCGGAGAGTCCGTCGGGGCTGTCCGTCGTGTACCGGAAGACCATGACGTCGGCGGACCGGCCGGCGAAGGCCTCCCGCAGGACGCGCCGGCCCGGCGCGCCGAAGCGGGTGACGTGGAGGCCGTCGACGAAGTCGAGGGTGCGCCGGTAGTCGACGACGGTGCGCCGGGCGCGGGTGTCGAAGCCCTGGCCCGCCAGCGCGATCTCCGCGATCTGGCAGCCGGTGGAGGACGCGCCGGGGGTCAGGGTGAGCCGGTAGACGCGGTAGGCCGTGCTGTTGGTGAGGGGGAAGGTCCGGCTCTCGCCGCGGCCCGCGAAGGGCGCCCCCGGGTTCCGCGTGTCGAGGGTCGTCCAGGTGCTCCCGTCCTGCGACGCCTCGAGGGTCCACTGCCGGGGGTCGTCGCGCGGGCGGTCGGGGGCCGCCGTCAGCGTGTACGAGGTGACGACGACCGGACGGGGCAGGTCGGCCTGCCAGGCGACGGCGGGTGCGGCGCCGCCGACCCGCCAGACGGTGGCCGGATCGCGGTCCGCCGAACGTGAGAGGTCCGTGCCCCGGGCCCCGGGCCGGGCACCGGATCCCTGCGCGTGCCCGCTCGGCGACGACAGGTAGACCGAGGTGTCCCCGCCGAGGTCCACGCCGGCCAAGCCGATCTCGCTCACCTGGAAGTGGCTGACGCCCGCCTTGGGGACGAAGCCGAACCGGTAGAAGCGGTACGCCGCGCTGTGGGCACTGGTGAATTCCCTGGTCTGGAAGCGGCTCTCGAAGGGCGCCTCCAGGGTGCGGCTGTCCAGCGTGGTCCAGGTGGCGCCGTCGGCGGAACCGGAGAACGTCCACTCCTGCGGGTCGCGCTGCGGCACGTCGTCGGCGCTCGTCAGCCGGTAGGAGGCGACCACGACGGGGTCGGGGAGCTCGACCTGCCACCACACCTTCGAACCGGGCCCCTCGATGCACCACTTGGTGCTCGATGCGCCGTCGTACGACTTGTCGACGCCCTCCGAGGTTGAGGAGCTGTACGGTCCCCCCGGGGCCGTGACCGTGGCCTTGGGACGGGAGGCGAAGGTGACGACGAGGTCGCCGAAGTCGCGGTACGAGCCGAAGCCGGTCATGCCGGTGTCGAAATCACTGTCCGGCTTGCCGGCGAGCGCGTTGTCGTAGTTGTTGACTCCGCCCCACAGACTCTGCTCGTTGAACTGGACGCGCTCCTCGTGGGGATCGGCGAAGAGCATGGCGCCGAGCCGGCCGTTGCCGATCGGCAGGGCCTGCGACTGCCAGTCCGCGGCGGGGACGGAGTACGTCAGCGCCTTGCCCGACAGGGTCGGCCACCGGATGCCCGCCGACGCGTGGGCCCCGGCCGCGACGGCCTGTCCGGTGGGCGTGGTGCCCGTCGACCGGGTGGCCACAGGCGCGACGGCGAGAACACCGCCGAGCTTGAGGATGCTTCGTCTCGGCGGTGGGGATTCATTGATCACAGTAAGTTCTCCCGGGACCATTCATCGGCTCTTTCACGGAAGGAGGAGCAGTCATATCGACATCTGGCGAGGGATTCGGCATCACCAGCCATCATCGGGGGAGGATAGATCGGATGTCTAGAGGGCGGTCAGCCGATCGCTGACGGTCCCTCGGCGTCGACCCAGCTCGCCGCGAGCCAGTGTTCGACGGCCGCCACATGAACCGTCGCGGCGGAGACGGCCAACAGTGCGTCACGTGCCCTGAGCGCGCGCAGGATCTCCTCGTGTTCCACGTGCGCGCGCTCCACGGCGCGCTGTGTCCGGCTGCCCCGCACGATGCGCACCCGCTGGGTACGGGTGGACAGCACGCGCAACAGCATGGACAGCACGGGGTTGCCGACGGCTTCGACGATGCGCAGGTGGAACGCGATGTCGTGGGCGACGAACTCGTCCACCGTGGCGGCCACCCGGGACCGTTCGAGGACGGCGCCCAGTTCGTCGAGGTCCTCGGAGGTCAGCAGGGTGGCGGCCAGCCCGGTCGCCGGCGGCTCCAGCAGTCTGCGCACCTGGAGCAACTGAAGGGCCGTCCGCCCGTGGGAGACGTCGGCGGCGAAGGACATCGTCTCGAGCAGAAGGTGCGGCTCCAAGCTGGAGACATAGGTGCCGTCGCCCTGCCGGGTGACCAGGATGCGCATGGCGGTCAGCGCACGGACCGCCTCGCGCAGCGAGCTTCGGGACAGACCGAGCTGACCGGCGAGAGCATCCTCCTTGGGCAGTCGGGAGCCGGGCGCGAGTTCGCCCGCGACGATCATCGCCTTGATCTTCTCCATCGCCTCGTCCGTCAGTGCCACGAGGGGAGCCTCTCTGTCCCGAAGGAACCCGGCGGGGCTCCACGCGGCCCCGGAACGAGCCCGCGCGATGCCCCGGGTACCGCGTCTACTCCTGCTTCTCGCCGGAGGCGAAGCGGGAGATGATCAGCGCGACGATGATGATCGCGCCGTTGAGGAACTGGTTCCACAGGGGTGGCACGCCCGCCAGCGTCATCACGTTGACGACCAGCTGGAGGGTCAGCACACCGGTGAGCGCGCCGAACACCGAGCCCTTGCCGCCGTTGAGGCTGACGCCGCCGATGACCGTCGCGGCGAAGACCTGGAAGATCCATCCGCTGCCCTGGGTGGCGGAGATGGAACCGTAGTGACCGCTGTAGAGGATGCCGGCGAACGCGGCCAGCAGGCTGGCGATGATCAGGACGACCCACACGATCCGGTCGACCCGGATACCGGCGGTCCGGGCGGCCTCCGCGTTGCCGCCGATCGCGTAGAGTGCCCGCCCGTGCCGCAGCCAGGCCAGCGCGCAACCGCCGGCGGCGAACAGCACCGCGCAGATCCAGATGGCGGCCGGGACGCCCAGCCAGGAGGCCTTGCCCAGGTAGGTGAAGGACGGCGGCAGATCCACGATGGACTGGCCTTCGGAGAGGGCCACTTGGAGTCCGCGCAGCATGGTCAGCCCGCCGAGCGTGACGATGAACCCGTTGAGGCGCAGCTTGAGGATGAGGAAGCCGTTGAGGGCGCCGATCGCCACGCCCACCAGGAGACAGAGCGGGATCGCCGTCCACTGCGGAAGGAGCCCCAGGCCGTTGAACCGGCCGCCGCTGGTGGGCAGGACCAGCCAGACGGCGATGACGGGTGCCACCCCGATCGTGGACTCCAGGGACAGGTCCATCCGGCCGACGATCAGGATCAGCGCCGTGGCTAGGACCAGCAGGCTCAGCTCGGTGGACTGCTGGGCCACGCCGATGAGGTTGTCGGAGGTGAGGAAGGCCGGTGAGACGATGAACCCGATCAGGCCGAGGACCAGGATGGCCGGGACCAGGGACAGTTCACGGAAGCGGCCGAGATCGAGTCCGCGCCGGGTGCCCTTGGCGGTCGGCTGGCCCACGCTCGCTGCGGGGTCGGTGACATCGGTGGTGGCGGACATGACTACCTTCCGTGCTCTTCGGTGTCGGCTGCTGCGGGGGTACCGGCGACGCCCTCCATGGCGGCGACCATCTGTTCGTCCTTCCAGCCGCGGTCGAACTCCGCGACCACGCGTCCGTGGAACATGACCACGACCCGGTCGCACGCCCTGAGGTCGTCCAGTTCGTCGGAGACGATCAGCGCGGCCTTCCCGGTCTCGGCGACCCCACGGATCCTGGCGAGCAGGAACTCCTTGGACTTGACGTCCACTCCGTTGGTGGGTCGGATGGCGATCAGGACATGGGGGTCGGTGGCCAGGGCCCGGGCCACGACGACCTTCTGCTGGTTGCCGCCGGAGAGCGCGGAGACCGGAGTGCCCGCACCCGGCGTCTTGATGTCGAGATCGCGGATCATGCGCCGGGCGAAGGTCCGGGTGCGGGCCGGCAGGACGGTACCGAACGGGCCGAGCTGGTCGGTGACGGTGAGGGTCGCGTTCTCCGCGACGCTGCGGTCGTGGACGAGACCCTGGACGTGCCGGTCCTCCGGCACCAGGCCGACGCCCGCGGTGAGGGACGCCGGGACACTGCCGGTACGGACGGTCCGGCCGTCGACCGAGATCCTGCCTCCCTCGGCACGGTGCAGTCCGGCGACGGCCTCCCCCACCTGGACGTTGCCGCTGGCCGTCGCGCCCGCGAGACCGACCACCTCACCGGCGCGGACGGAGAGCGACAGGTCTCGGCAGGTACCGGCCAGGGTCAGCCGGTCGACGGACAGGAGCACCTTGGCGCCGGCCGGGGAGGCCGTCCTCACCTCGTCGGCGCCCGTCGTCGTGGCGGACTCGCCGGTCATGGCCTCGACCAGCTCGTGCTTGCCGAGTCCGGCCACCGCCGCGGTGCGGATATGGGCCGCGTCGCGGTAGACGGTGACCGTGGTGCACAGGTCGTAGACCTCTTGCAGGTGATGGGAGATGAAGAGGAAGGCGACACCCTGCCGCTGGAGGTCACGGAGCTTGTCGAAGAGCCGGTCGATGCCGCGGGCGTCCAGCTTGGCGGTCGGCTCGTCCAGGATGATGAACCGGGCGCCGAAGGACAGGGCCCGGGCGATCTCGACGAACTGCCGCTGTTCCACGGTGAGATGGCGGGCCCGGACCGTCGGGTCGACATCCACTCCGTACTCGCCGAGGAGCTGCTCGGCGCGCCGGCGCAGGTCCTTCCAGCGGATGGGGCGCAGCGCGGCGTCGCTCTGCCGGTTGAGGAAGAGGTTCTCGGCGACGGTCAGATCCCCGATGATCGTGGACCGCTGGTAGACGCAGGCCACCCTGGACCGCCAGGCGTCGATGTCGCCGAAGGCTGGCGCCGGTTCGCCGGAGAAGCGCAGGGTGCCGGTGTCGGGCTGCTGGAGTCCGGTGAGGATGGACACGAGCGTCGACTTGCCCGCGCCGTTGCGTCCGACAAGGGCGTGCGACTCGCCCTCGGCGATGGTGATGCGGGCGTCGCGCAGGGCGACGGTGGCGCCGTACCGTTTGCCGATTCCGGTCGCCTCGGCCACCGGGGCGCGGCTCACGGTGCCGGTCGCCGGGGCGGTCGCGGAGTCCGCCATGGTGAATACCGTCCTTCTGGTCCGGATGCGGGGGTACGGGCGCGGTACGGCGGGGCGGAGGGACGGGATGCGCCGGCCCCTCCGCGTGCCTGCCGTCGGGACCGGTGGCTAGCCGACGTTGTTGCCCCACAGCGTCTTGTCCTCGACGTTGTCCTTGGTCACCAGCGGGGCGGGCAGCTGGTCCTCGAGGCCGTTCGGGATCTCGATGATCGTGGAGTCGTGGTCGGTCTTCCCCGCCTTGAAGGTCTTGCCGTCGGCCGCCGCCTGGGCGTAGTACAGCGCGTACTTGGCGTAGAGGTCGGCGGGCTGGGAGACGGTCGCGTCGATCTGGCCCTTGCGGATCGCGTCGAACTCCTGCGGGATGCCGTCGTTGGAGATGATCGAGATGTGCCCCTTCTGGCCGGCCGGCTTGAGCAGGCCCTTCTGCTCCAGCAGGGCCAGGGTCGGCTGCAGGAACACACCGCCTGCCTGCATGTAGACGCCGTTCAGGTCGGGGTGCTGGGCGAGCAGGCTCTGGAGCTTGGCCGAGGCCACGTCGCCCTTCCAGTCGGTGGGCAGCTCGAACACCTTGATCTTCGGGAACTTGGTCTTCATGCAGGCGGCGAAGGCCTCGGAGCGGTCGCGCCCGTTGATGGAGTCGAGGGCGCCCTGGAGTTCGGCGACCTTGCCCGTGCCGCCGAGCTGCTTGCCGAGGAACTCACAGGCCTTGGTGCCGTACGCCTTGTTGTCGGCGCGTACGACCATGTAGACGTCACCCTTGTCGGGGCGGGTGTCGACACTGACCACGGGGATCTTCTTCGAGGCGAGCGTGTCGAGCGTGGAGGCGATGGCACCGGTGTCCTGGGGGGCCATGACGATCGCCTTGGCGCCCGTGTTCTGGAACACCTGCACGTTGGCGACCAGCTTGGTGACGTCGTTCTGCGAGTTGCTCAGCGGCAGCGCGTTGACGCCGTCGGCCTTGACGTCCTTCTTCACGTAGTCGGCGTAGGAGTTCCAGAAGTCCGAGTCGGAGCGCGGCAGGTCGATGCCGACGGCGGGCTTGTCCGCGCCGCCCGCGGCACCCGAGCTGGTGCTCTCGCGGTTGCATGCGGTGACGAGGGCGAGCGCCACGAGGACGGTGCCGGCGGCTGCGGCGGCGGAACGGGTGCGAGCGAGCTTCATGGCCGTGTGTTTCTCCTTAGCCAGGGCAGGGCGGTGCGCGGCGGCGGCAGAGGCGTCCGCGCCCCGGGGGCGGGACGGGAACTCGAACCTGGAAGGTGGCCGCTGCCGAAGGCATGCGCGGACCGTGCCGGCGGGGATGGGATGAGGGTGAAGAGGAGGGCCGAGAAAGCGGTACTGAACAGCCGAGAGAGCCACCGAAGCTGATTCCTCCGATGTATCCGGGACGACGTGGACGTTACGACGGCGTTGCCGACGTTGACAAGGGTCCGTCCCCCAACGATTTCCACGGCGGCGCCCCCCCATACGGCCGCCAGTCCGACCGGCAACCTTGATCGCATCCGTGCGATCGGGTCTGAGCTGGGCTTGTCCTCCGCCGTCCGCTCGGCATGCGACTGGTTCCGGAGTTCCCGATTCGGCCTGGTCCCGCTCTCGGAAACGATGCCGGGTGGGCCTGGGGCAGCCGGCGCCACCGCGAGAGGCGCATGGAGCGCCTCGGCGGCGGGGTGCCCGTCACCACCGCGCACAAGAGGCCGCCGATCCGTCGCGCGACGCGCTCGGCGGAAATTCGTCCGATGGGCCACGCCGGGCTCGTGGGGCTTCCCCGGCGAATGCGGACAAGTCCGTGTGCGCTTCGACGCGAACAGCCGTGCCACGCCGGATACATCCGAGGACTGCATTGCCCAGACGTCAGTCAGCCTTTACAGTCACGGAGTCGTCATTCCTCCGATGAATGCTGGTCGAGTCCGTGAAAGGCACCCCCTTGTCTGCAACTCCCGCCCGGATCATCTCGGTCGACACGCACGACATCCGCTTCCCCACCTCGCGGGAACTGGACGGCTCCGACGCGATGAATCCGGACCCCGACTACTCCGCCGCCTATGTGGTGCTGCGCACCGACGCCGGCGACGGGCTGGAAGGGCACGGCTTCACGTTCACGATCGGGCGCGGCAACGACGTCCAGGTCGCGGCGATCGGCGCCCTGCGCCCTCACCTCCTGGGCCGTTCCGTCGAAGAGCTGTGCGCCGATCCGGGATCGCTCAACCGCGATCTGATCGGCGACAGCCAGCTGCGTTGGCTCGGCCCCGAGAAGGGCGTCATGCATATGGCGATCGGAGCGGTGGTGAATGCGGCGTGGGATCTCACCGCCAAGCGAGCCGGGCAGCCGCTGTGGCGTCTGCTCGCCCACGCCGACCCCGAATGGCTGGTCTCCCAGGTCGACTTCCGCTACATCGCCGACGCCCTCACCCCCAAGGACGCCCTGACCCTGCTGCGGGACGGACGTGCCGGGCTCGCCGAGCGCGAGGCGGCCCTGCTGGAGCGCGGCTACCCCGGGTACACCACCTCGCCGGGCTGGCTCGGCTACTCCGACGAGAAGCTCACCCGACTCGCCAAGGAGGCGGTCGCCGACGGCTTCACCCAGATCAAGCTCAAGGTCGGCGCCGACCTGGCGGACGACATCCGGCGGCTGCGCACCGCCCGCGCCGCCGTCGGTGACGGCATCCGTATCGCCATCGACGCCAACCAGCGCTGGAACGTCGGCGAGGGGATCGACTGGGTCCGGGCCCTCGGGGAGTTCGACCCGTACTGGATCGAGGAGCCCACCAGCCCGGACGACATCCTCGGCCACGCCGCGGTCCGTGTGGGCGTCGCGCCCGTGAAGGTCGCCACCGGTGAGCACGTCCAGAACCGCATCGTCTTCAAGCAACTGCTCCAGGCCGGCGCCCTCGACGTCCTGCAGCTCGACGCCGCTCGCGTCGGCGGCGTCAACGAGAACCTGGCGATCCTGCTGCTGGCCGCGAAGTTCGGGGTGCCGGTGTGCCCGCACGCCGGCGGTGTGGGCCTGTGCGAGCTGGTGCAGCACCTGTCGATGTTCGACTACCTGACCCTGTCCGGCACCACCGAGAATCGGGTCATCGAGTACGTCGACCACCTCCACGAACACTTCGTCACACCGGTGGTGATCCGCGACGGCCACTACACCGCGCCGCTGTCCCCCGGCTTCTCCGCCGCGATGCACCCCGGGTCCCTCGCCGAGTACCGCTACCCCGACGGCACCTTCTGGGCCGCCGACCTCGCCGCAGGGGACGCGGCCTCATGACCGGCCTCTCGGGTCTCAGGGCTCTCGTGACCGGCGGCGCGTCCGGCATCGGACTGGCCACGGCAGGGCTGCTGGCCGAGCAGGGTGCCCGGGTCGCCGTACTCGACCGGGAACCCGCCGGGGTGCCACAGCCGTTGCTCGCGCTCAAGGCCGACGTCACGGACGACGCCTCGGTACGGGCCGCGGTCGAAGAAGCGGCCGGGCGGTTCGGCGGCCTGGACATCCTCGTCAACAACGCGGGGATCGGTGCCGCCGGAACCGTCGAGGACAACCCCGACGAGCAGTGGCACCACGTCCTGGACGTCAATGTGATCGGCATGGTGCGCACGACCCGGGCGGCCCTGCCGTATCTGCGGCGCTCGTCCCAGGCCGCCGTGGTCAACACCTGCTCCATCGCCGCCACGGCGGGCCTGCCGCAACGCGCCCTGTACTCCGCCGGCAAGGGCGCCGTGCTGTCGCTGACCCTGGCGATGGCCGCCGACCACCTCCGCGAGGGCATCCGCGTCAACTGCGTCAACCCCGGCACCGCCGACACCCCCTGGGTGGCCCGGCTGCTGGACGCCGCCGACGATCCCGAGGCCGAACGCGCGGCGCTGCACGCCAGGCAGCCGATGGGCCGGCTGGTCACCGCGGACGAGGTCGCCGCCGCGATCGTCTACCTCGCGAGCCCGGCCGCCGCCAGCGTGACCGGCACCGCCCTGGCCGTCGACGGCGGTATGCAGGGACTCCGGCTCCGACCGGCCGCCGGATCATGAGAGGTCGTTCGGCGCCGACACCGGCGCCGCCAGCACCGGCATCGGCATCGGCGACCTCTACCGTCCGATGAGTGAGGAAGCCGCCGTCGCGGAGAGGGGCTGCCCGCCCCGGACACCCCTGCCCCCATCGCTCAGCCTCCTGACGCGTCGGCGTCGGCCCTCGCCCTCTCCCCCGGCTCGGCCGCGGGCACCCGGGCTAGTGGAGCGGCACCGGCCGTCGGAGCTGTATCGGTCGGCCGAGCTGTACCAGCCGGTAGAGCCGTACCGGTAGGCGCGGTGAGTACGGCGAGGCAGCCGACGACCAGGGCGATGCCGGTCCAGCCGAGCAGGGGCAGGCGTTCACCGACGACCAGTACGGCGAGCACGGCCGCGACGGCGGGTTCCAGCAGCGAGAGCGTGGTCGCGGTGCTCGCCGGGACGTGTGCCAGGCCCCAGCCGAACAGGACGTAGCCGGCGAACATGGGGACCAGGGCCATATAGGTGCCGACGGCCGCGCTGGACCAGGAGCCGAGCAGCGGGGCGCCGGTGGCCAGCAGCACGGGCAGAAGCAGCAGGCCACCCAGCCCGAAGACGGCACCCATGGCCGCGCCGGAGGTGATCCCACGGCTGATCAGGCGATGGGCCGCCCAGGAGTACAGGGCATAGGTGAAGCCCGCCACCAGGCCCAGCGCCACGCCGAGCACGGTCGTCCGCACCGAGTGGGCGCCGGATCCGGAGTGCGCCTGGGCCGCTTCGGCCATGCACAGCAGAACGGTTCCCGACAGGCCCAGAGCGGCGCCGGCCATCCAACGGCGCGTCAGACGGCGTCCGTCCACCACGCGTTCGATCAGTGCCGACGCGAGAGGGGCCGAGCCGATCGACACCACGGTGCCGGCGGCGACCCCGGCCAGGTGCATGGAGGTGTAGAACGCGAGCGGATAGGCCACCACCGCCAGCGCGCCGAGCACGACCACCCCGCGCCGCGCGCGCAGCGCGGACCTCTCCCGTGCGATACGAGGGGCGGCGACGAGGGCCTGGAGAAGTCCGCCCAGGCCCATGGCGGCGGCCCCGATCGCGAGGGGGCCCACGGCGGGTGCGAAGGTCGCGGCGGTACCCGTGGTGCCCCACAGCACCGACGCCACGAGCACGCACAGCGAGCCCGCGCCCACCGAGCCGACCGCGGGTCCGGCGGACCGCGTCACAGCCGGTCCAGCAGGTTCGCCGCCATGGTCCGCGCATGCTCCAGCCGCGTGCCCGCGCCCTCCAGGCCGGCCCGTGCCGTCGCGCCCTCCAGCAGGAACGACAAGTGCTCCGCCCACGCCTCGGCCTCCTCGGGCCGGTCGGACAGGAGTGCCCCGAGATGCCCGCGGAGCAGGGACTCGACCTCCTCCTTGTGCCGACGCACCACGTCCCGCCCCTCGTGTCCGGCGGGCAGTTCGGCAGCCGCGTTCAGCAGCCCGCACCCCCGAAAGCCGTGCTCGTAGGCGAAGGCGGCGTGATCGGCGTACGCGTCGAAGACGGCCAGTACGCCGCCACGAGGGTCCCGGACCTCTTCGAGCCGCCGCCGGTACAGGCCCAGCCACTCCTCGTGCCGCGCGTCGAGGTAGGCCATCACCAGGTCGGCCTTCGAGGAGAAGTTGTTGTAGAGACTCATCTTCGCCACGCCCGCCTCGGCGGTGATCGTGTCGATTCCCGTCGCCGACACGCCGTCCGCGTAGAAGCGGCGCGCGGCGGCGGCGAGCAGCCGTGCGCGCGCCTTGCCGGGACGTTTTCCGGGCGTGTCACTCATGCGGCCCCCTCCAGGCACTAGGTAGGTCAGTCTACCTAGTAAAGGAATCGCCGCACCGCACGCGCCGGCGAACCGGTCCCGGCGGCGGTGCGTGATCGCGGTTCACGGGGCAACCGGACAGACAGGGAGCGAACGCAGTGCAAGCGCACGAGAAGCAATCGCACGGCAAGGGAGCCTCAACGTCATGGGAACCACCGTCCACGTCCCCCAGACCCGGGACATGATCGGGGAGGAACTCTCCGGAGACGAAGCGTTCACCGCGCTGCGCCACTACGGGGGGCTGCGGCTGCTGACCGACTCCTTCGCCCGGTTCCGTTACGCGGACGGCTTCACCAACGCGCGGGCGCTCGCCTTCCAGGTGGTGCTGGGGCTGGTGCCGTGCACCGTGGCGCTCGTCGGGCTGGCCACCTCGGTGCACACGGAGGGCGTGGGCCGGATCATCGAGCTGACCCTCGGCCGGATCGTGCCGGGCGCCAGCGCCGGCATCGTCGAGGACGCCTTCGACGGGACGCGGCGCAGCGCCCACGGCGACGTGTGGAGCACGCTCGCCCTCTGGCTCGGGCTGGCCTTCGCACTGCTCAACCTCGCCTCCGCGATGGGACAGATCGAGCGGGGCGCCAACCGTATCTACGGCATCGAGCGCGACCGCTCCTTCCCGCGCAAGTACGGCCGGGCGATGGTCCTGGCGCTGTCGGCCGGTCTGCCCCTGGGGCTGGGGTTCGTCGTACTCGTGGCCGGCGAGGCCGTCGGCGACGCGGTCGCGGACACCGCGGGGTGGGAAGGCGGTGGGCCGCACTGGTGGGGCGTGCTCGACATCCCCGTGGGACTCGCGCTGGCCTGGGTGGCCTCCGCCGTGATCTTCCGGTGGTCGCCCCGTCGTATGCAGCCGGGCTACACCTGGCTGGCCTTCGGGTCGGCCGTCCATCTGCTGCTGTGGATCGCGGCCACGTTACTGCTCGCCCTGTACGTCGAGAAGAGCGGTGCCTTCGGCGCCCTGTACGGGCCGCTCACCGCGTTCATCGCCCTGCTGCTCTGGGCCAACCTCACGGCCGTCGCGCTCTTCCTCGGCATCGCGTTCGCCGCGCAGCTCGAAGCGGCCCGGGCCGGCGTCGAATCGGCCGTGCGGCCGGATCCCGGCCCGGGGGCGTGACGCGCCGCTTCACACCCTCCGCCCGGGTCGGCCGCCCGTCGCCGACCGCCGTCGCCCCCGGCCACCACGGATACGGCCGACGTGTCACCGACCGCCGGCCGCCGCGGTCACCGTAGCGGGATCCACACCGGTCAGTTCCACGATGCGGTGCGGCGGGACACCGGCGGCCAGAGCCCGTCCGATCAGCTCGTCCCTGCCGTCGGCACAGTCGCGATAGGCGAGCAGCTCCTCCTCGACCGGGGCGGGCGCAGCCGGCGCCATCCGATGCCGCACACGGCTCAGTTCCTCCTCGCTCAGCGGGACCGGCAGCCGTTCCGCTCCCTCGGGAACGGCCGTCCTCTCCTCCGGCGGCACGATTCGCAGACCGGGGGACGTCGCCGTGCTTCCCTGCGCGTTCAGCCACGCGCGTACCGCCGTGGTGTCCATACAGGCGAGGTCACCGACAGCGGCCGGAGCCACCCCGAGCGCCACGTCGGCGTCGTCCAGCAGAAACAGGTAGGCCTCGTCGGTCATGCTCGGCTCCTTCTCGACGGGAGACATCCGGCCACCACGGTGTGGGGCCGATCGACGTCCCTCTACCCCGCCGCACCCGGATTACCGTCGGCTCTCTCGGCAGCGTCACCGGCCCGTCGCTGCCACCCGTCAGGGGCCGGATCCCCGGTCCACGGCACGGCGCACCACCAGGCTCTCCACCCCGTACGACAGCTCGGTGGCGGCGTCGTCCGGAGGCGGGTGGTAACGACCCGCGCACACCGAGAGGTTGACGATCAGATAGGCGTGCCAGGAGGACCCGACACCCCGTCCGTCGGCGAAGATCCGCTCCCCGTTCAGCGACCAGACGACGCTGCGCCTGCCGAAGGTCACGCTCAGATCGATGACGCCACCGGGGCTGACGGCTTCGTCGCGCACGTAACTGTGCGCCTCGCGTACGTGGTTGCTCAGCTCCAGGAGGTCGGGGTTGTCCGGGTGGTACTCGAACACGTCCACCTCGTTGCCCCCGTCCCGCCAGGTCCAGATCGCCGGCCAGGAACCCGAGCCGGTGGGCAGGCGCACCCTGGTGTCGAGGCGGTCTCCGGTGCGGACCATGAAGCCCTCGGCACTCTCCTCAGTGGTCAACAGGCCCGCGTCCCACAGTCCGTCGGCTCTGCGCGTGGCGCGGAACGTACCGGTGCGGGAGTACGAGGGGTCGGCCGTGAGGTGGTCCAGTTTGTTGTCGCCGGGGTTGGTGGGGCCGCCGTCGGGATAGGCCCAGGAGCGGCCCGCCACCCACTGACGGTCGGAGGAGAAATCGGCGGTGAAGACGACTGTGCTCACCCGAGGGCTCCCTCTGTCGCCGGATACGGCATCACATGCCGGATTTCTCCCCAGCACGGCCTCGGCCATGCGACGCCCGAATTCGCCCGACCCGCGATTCACCCGTTCGGCGTAGCGCGCACGCGAGGCACGCACCGGGCGGCATCCACGTCGAGCGCGCCCACTCCACCGTCGGCCCGCATGCGCTTGTTCGACGAGGGGCGCACGCTGTTGCCATGGGCCTTGCGCACCCCGTCGTGATCTACCCGCCCGCCGCGGACGGCGGGCGACGGGTACGCGCCGGTGACCACTTCCTGGGCATGGCGTACGGCCTGCTGGACGTCGCCGACTTCCTCCGGGAGACCGGGTTGGACGAGGCCGACGAGGCCTACGTCGAGTCGTCCCCACTCATCGAGTGGCGAGGCGGCGGCCCGAAAACCTGGGAGCACGGCCCGGACCGCCGGTGAGCGGGTCGCCGGGAACGGGTTCGGCCGCCGGGCGGCGGTGTCAGTGGTAGCGGACAGTCTCGCGCCCCATGAGTGATCAACTGCATGAGGTGGTTGTCCGCACGGCGGAGCACGCGGATGTGGAGGCTCTTGTGGCGTGCAGTCGTGCCCTTTTCGCCGAGGACGCGGGAAACCGTGATCCCACCATCGACATCGACTGGCCGCGTGGCACGGACCGCGGCGATTCGTCACCGGCATCGACGACCCCGACCGGCTGCTGCTCGTCGCCGATCGAGACGGCGAGGTCGTCGGCCATCTCACGGGCGCGCCGGCTGAAGCCTCTGCGATGAGACCGGTCAGAATCGCGACGCTGGTGAGCATGTACGTCCGGCCCGCGCACCGTCGGGAACAGATCGGCGCGCGCCTGGTACGCGAGTTCACGGCCTGGGCGAAGCAGAAGGAAGCGAGGTTCGTGGAGGTGACGGCGTATGCGAGCAACTCCGAGGCCCTGCGCTTCTATGAGCGCAACGGCTTCGCTGCCAGGTCGGTGACCTTGGAGGCCGCGTTGTAGGCGGCCGTACCGTGGCGTGGTGGTCGCTGGGCGCGGACCCCTGCTGCTCACCTTCGTGCCGTCGTGGGTCATGTCTTGGGATCGTGGCCCCAGTTCATGAGGGAGTAGCGCCACGGAGTGGCGGTGAGGTCCGTCTTGTTCGTGTGCTGAAGCTTGATGATGCGCCGCCCCGAGGCGTGCCGACGCTCTCGCCGCCGTCGCTCTGGCCGACACTCTTCGACTCCTCGGTGGCCAGCCACTTCTCCAGCCGGCCGGCGGTCATGTTTACCACCTCGTGGAACGCGTCGAGGATCTCGTCACGGTCGGCGGCCTGTTGCTTTCCCGCCGTCAGGACCGGCCGCCCTTCTTGCGCAGGGCGCCGGGCTTGTGCACGGCGGAGCGTCCGGTCTTGTCGCTCTCCACCTCGTACTGCGGCTCCTCACGCGCGGCGTCGACCGTGCGGCCGGCCGCTTCCGTACGGTCGGTGATCTTCCGCTTCACCTTCCCGGTCACGTTCTGGCCGTGGCTCTTCCACGAGACCTTGTCGCCCTTGCCCGGTTCGTCCTTCTTCGGCATGACGTTCTCCTCGGACCGAATGCCGCGCCTGGGCACGGCCGACACGAGTGGTCGGTCATCACTCCCAGACTCGCGCCACCGGCTCGTTCACGCATCCGCTCGCGGCGGGCGGCCCCGATCACCCGGGTTCCGGCCGGGTGCCGGGTCAGTGTGCCGGGGTACGCCGCACCACCTTGCCCTCGCCGTCCGCCTCCAGGGTCGCCGTGGTCTGCTGCTCCCGTGCCGGGTGCCGGGTGCGGCGGGCGGGTCGCCGGCGGCCGACAGCCCCGTCAGGGCCGCCGCCGACGCGGTGTCGTCCACGGCGGGGCCGAGCCATTCGCACATCAGGACGGTGGCGTCGTCCTGGAGGTCGCCGTCGTGATAGTCGAGGACGGCCTGGATGAGACGGCGCAGGGTCTCGGGGACGGGCAGGCCGTCGGCGTGACGGCGGATGAGGAAGTCGGTGAAGCGTTCGAGGCCGAACTCACCGGCGCCGGGGCGGCGGGCCTCGGTGATGCCGTCGGTGCAGAGCACGACGCGGTCACCCGGCTGTAGCTGTTCGCGGCAGACCGTACTGACCAGCCCCAGGCCGGTGCCCATGGGGTGGGCGGGAGGACAGAGCAGGTGGCTGCTCCAGCGGTTGCCGCGGATGATGATCGGCGGCTGGTGGCCGCGGTTGACCCAGCTCAGCACCCCCGTGCGGGTGTCGAGAGTGGCGAGGATGCCGGTGACATAGCGGCGCAGGTCGTACTGGTCGATCAGGGCGGCTTCCACGGCCTCCCCCTTGGCGACGAGGCCGGCGCCCTGTCGGCGGGAGTTGCGGCAGGCTCCCAGCGCCAGAGCACCGCACAGGCCGGCGGCGGTGTCATGCCCCATCGCGTCGAGGAGGGTCAGATGGACGAGGGGCCCGTCGAGGGCGTACTCGTACACGTCGCCGCTGATCCGGTGGGCGGGTTCCATCGCCGCGGAGATCACGACGCGCCCGTCGGCGTACGTGCTGGGCGGCATCAGGTTCCACGCCATCTCCGCCGCGATGTTCAGCGGCTCGGTCCGCACCAGGCGGGCCAGCGTGTCGCTGGAGGCCCGTTTGGCGGTGATCAGGAGCGCCACGAGCGCGGCGAGCCGGTCCGCGTCCTCACGGGCGCGGGCGTCGTCGACGACGGACCGCACCCGCAGCAGTCCCAACCGCTCGGTGCCGTCCACCAACGGCACCCACCAGTCGGCCTCTCCCGCGCATGACATCGGAGGCGCGAACGCGGGTACCCGCACCTGCGGAGGTAGCTGATGTTCGAGCCAAGCGATATCCGTGAGTGGCGCGGTCACGACGTGGTGGACCCGCAGGGGCACAAGATCGGCATCCTGGAGTCGGTCTACGTGGACACCGGTACCGACCTGCCCAGCTTCGCCACGGTGACGGTCGGGCTTCCCACCCGTCGCCGTCTGGTGTTCGTGCCGCTCCTCGGCGCGACGGTCGGTCCGGGCTACCTGAAGGTCGCCCACGACAAGGGCGCGGTGAGGAAGGCCCCGTCGATCGACCTCGACGGCGAACTCCCTGCCCCGGAGGAACCGAAGATCTTCGCGCACTACGAACTGGACTACGCGCCGGGCGTCGGCGGCGAGCGTCGCCTCGCCCGCCGCTGACACGTCGAGGCCGCCGGGAGAGCCAATGAGCCTGTTTCTGTTTCTGATCCTCGTGGCCCTCGTCCTGGGCATCATCGGATTCGCGGTCCACGGGCTGTTCTACCTGCTGATCATCGGCGCCCTGGTCCTTCTCGCCGATCTCTTCTACGCCGCGGTGCGGTTCCGCCGTGGCGGAAGGAAACACCGTATTGCCCGTTGACCGGCGTCTCCCCGGCCGCGGAGACGCCGACGACGCGTCCGGTCCATCAGCGCGGCACGATCGCCGCCTCGGCCGCCGTCCTGATCCGGGAACCGAAACCGGGGGCGTCCTTGCGGGCGGCGGCGAGCGCCAGGCCGACGAGGAGCTTGCCCAGCCCGTGGCCTTCGAGAACGTTGAAGATACGGACCCGGGTTCCGCCGCCGGGCAGCGGCTCCAGGTCATACCCGCCTTCACGCACCGTCACGGTGTTCTTCGAGGCCTCGGTCCACCGGATCTTCACGGGGGCTTCGAGCGCCATGATGCGGAACTCTCTGGCGGTCTTCATCCCGGCGTCCTTGACCGTGCTCCGAAAGACGGTGCCCACCGTGGTCGGGGCATCGGGAATCCGCTCGATCTTGAGCACACGGGGGCTGAACTGCGGATCGTTGCGCCCGTCGGCGAGGTAGGCGAACACCTCCTCGACAGCCCGATCGACCTCCACCGTCGCTTCGAACTGTCCTGACATGAGCACTCCCCATCGGTCGAGTCGCACGCGCGCGAAGTCCACGCCGCACCGCACGTCACTTCGCGGTGGCACCGCGACCTCATGGGACCATCGAACACCCCACGCGGCAATCGGCAATCCTCCACGAGGCGGGCGCCGCGGGGAACACAGACACCCGTGCGAGCCGGGCGGACGCCCGGAGAAACGCCCCGAGCACGCGGTGAGCGGGCCCGGGGCGTTCTGCCGCGGAGGCAGCTTCGTTACACCGCGGCGATGCCCTCCATGCCGGATTCGGCGAAGGCGGGCAGACCTGTGACCGTCGTGACCTTGGTGAGGGCGCCGTCGCGGCCGACCCTGAAGCCGTCCACGGTGCCCGAGGTGGCGTTCTGGACGTAGACGAACTTGTCCTCGGCCACGGCGATGTCGATGACACCCTGGGACTTCCCCGACGGAGCGGCGGCGATTCCGGCCACGTTGGTCAGGGCGAGCCGGCCGTGCGGGCCCGTCCGGTAGCCGGTGACCGTCGAATTGCCGGTGTTGCCGCCGTAGAAGAAGTCGCCGGCCCGCTCCAGCCAGCACAACGTGTCCTGCCCGTTGGGCAGGGACTTCTGCACGATGTCCAACGCACCGTCGCGCCGCACGCGGTAGGTGGTAACGGTCGACTCGGCGGCCTCGGCGACCAGCATGCGGCCGGCCTTGTCGAAGGTGACGGCGAACGGCACCATGCCCGCGGACCCGGTCACCACGGGTTTCGCCGCCGGGCGGCCGTCACGGCCCACCGGGAAGACCTCTATGGTGTTCGCCGACTTGGTCGTGACCACCAGGTTCCGGCCGTCCGGCGTGAACGCGACCTGGCCCGGCGAGCTGCTGAACAAGGGCACGTTGCCGTTCTTGAGCCCCAGGCCGCGGTGGGATCCGCGCAGTGGCTTCAGCCCCTTCGAGGTGATCCTGTATCCCTGGACGCTTCCGGCGCCACCCGCGTTCAGCACGTACGCCAGGTCGCCCGAGACCGCGATACCGGCGGGAAACCGGCCTCGCGAGGACACGGTCTGTCGGTCCGTCAGCTTCTGGCCGTGCACCGCGAAGGAGGTCAGCGTGCCGCTGCCCGCGTTGACTGCCAGCAGTCGGCCGGAACGCGGGTCGTAGACGAGACTCCCCTGCGAGGCAAGGGAGTCGGTGGGTGCGTCGACCTGGTCCCCGCCGATGCCCCCGGTCGCGTACTCCCCCGCGGCGGTCAGCTTGCCGTCGTCGCCCCGGCGGAAGACATGGATGGTGTTGCCCGCGAGCTCGTTGCCCTGGACGAAGACGGCGTGGTCGGCCTTCGGCGCGGTGACGGCCGGTGAAACCTGGCCTGCGGAGGCGACATTGACCGTCGCGACCACGGCGGCGACCGCCACCGTGCCACCGCCGAAAACGGTCATCCTCTTCTGCAGCTTCGACCTGCGTTTGTTGTGCCTGCTCACGTGCGGCTCCTCGGGTCCGGGGGCTTGCGTGACCAGAGTTGCCGAAGTGACAGCAGGGTTGAAGGTGTCCGAGGCTCACGTCAGAGTCCCGTAAGAACTGCGCCCGGACGGTTCGGGCCGCCGACGGCGTCACGCCACGGCACAGGACCGGGCCCGCCGCGTGTGCGGCGGGCCCGGTCTTCGTGGCCGAGGCGGGATGTGAACCCGCGACCTCCGGGTTATGAGCCCAGCGAGCTGCCTACCTGCTCCACCCGGCGACCTTCACTGTAGGACGCCGGTGCCGTGCCGGGCCGGGCAATTACCGGGCCCCGCCACGGCGGACGCCGGGACAAGCGGAGGGCCGAGGGCCGAGACATCGGCTCTCCGCC
This sequence comes from Streptomyces sp. NPDC058295, assembly GCF_042880655.1. Classification (NCBI taxonomy): domain Bacteria; kingdom Bacillati; phylum Actinomycetota; class Actinomycetes; order Kitasatosporales; family Streptomycetaceae; genus Streptomyces; species Streptomyces sp. NPDC058295. Next base: position 8,077 of record NZ_JBHVYO010000061.1, on the reverse strand, counting down.
CAGCCCTGCGCCCCCAGCCCTTTCAGCCCTCAGGCGTTGGCGTGGCGACGCGTGGCCGTCCTTCGTGGGGCGGCGTGGTGCACGGACCTGCCCTCGCCGGCCGTCTGCTGACGCCACAGCCACAGCGAAGTCACGGACAGGAGACCGGTGAAGACCACCAGGAAGAGCACCGACACCCACATCTGCCGACTCCCGGGATCGTCCCATCCCGTCCAGGCGGCCGACGCGGCCCACAAGGCCGCACCGCCCGCGTAGACAGGGCGGATGCGCCGCAGCTGCCGGACGGCACGCACGGATTCGACGTGATCAGTTTTCTGTGCCATGTGGGCCCAGGTACCCCGATCCGCGCTCTTCATCAGTCCTCGGCCGACGACGCACCGTGGTGCAGGACGACGAAGAGTTCCCGCGCGCGAGAGCCGTCCGGCAGTGCCCAGGACCCGGCGACATGGCCGACCGCCCGCGAGGGCGGCAAGGGCTCGTTGTCCGGGACGGGACGCGGCACCCGGTGCAGGCGGAGTGTCGTGCCCTGCGGTGCGGGCAGCTCAGTGCCCTGTGGGTCGTCCGTGGCGCCTGCCACGGAGCCCGTGGAGGTGGCACCGCCACCGGTGCAGGAGCGGGTGACCTCCCGGTCGGGGACATCGCTGGTGTTCTGGTCCTGAGCCGGGACCCGGCCCTCGATCAGGGCCGCCAACTGGGCGATCAGCACCGGGTCGTGGCAGCCGTCGTAGGCCCAGCGCCGCCCCAGCACCCCGTGCTCCATGATGCCGACGAGGGCGTGCTCCGCCCCGTCGAGCGGGGCCCCGCGACAGGTCAACGGCACCAGATAGGTGGCCGGACGGCCGGCGGAGGTGTCGGTGACCACCAGGAACTCGATCCCGACCTCGCTCTCGGGGTCGTCCAGCCGGAAGCCCCCGGCCTTGGGCAGTTCCGGTGCGCCCGTGCCTCTCGCGTACCACGGCCGGGTGGGCAGCCAGGAGGTGAGCAGTTCCAGCTTGGTCGGTTCGAGGACGGTGCGGTGGATGACGGCCATGCCGAGTTTCCGAACCTCGGTCCCGGTCCCGGGTCCGGACCCGACCCCGACCCCGGACCCGGCCCCGGACCCGGACCTGGTCTCGGTCGCGCTCCGGTCTCAGGCTCAGCCTCGGCCCGGTCCGACCGGCGCGGTGATCTCGCGCTTGAGGATCTTGCCGCTGGGGCCGGTCGGCAGGGTGTCCACGAGCCACACCTCACGCGGGTACTTGTACGCGGCGACCCGGCTCTTGACGAACTCCCTCAGCTCGTCGGGGGTGGCATGGGCGCCCGGGCGCAGGACGACCGCGGCCGCGATCTCCTCGCCCAGGTGGGTGTGCGGCACGCCCACCACGGCGGCCAGGGCGACGGCCGGGTGCTCGTGCAGCACCTCCTCCATCTCCCGCGGATAGACGTTGTAGCCACCACGGATGATCATGTCCTTCTTGCGGTCCACGATGTACAGGTAGCCGTCCTCGTCCTGCCGCGCGAGGTCGCCGGAGCGCAGCCAGCCGTCCGGCATGGCGGTCGCGGTCTCCTCGGGGCGGTTCCAGTAACCCTTCATCACGTTCGGGCCCCGCACGGCCAGTTCGCCCACCTCGCCCGGGGTGACGTCCTGGCCCTTGTCGTCGAGCAGCCGCACCTGCACGTCACGGATCGGCGTGCCGATAGAGCCGGCCTTGCGCGGCCGGTCGGGGTGATTGAAGGTGACCACCGGGCTGGTCTCGGACATGCCGAAGCCCTCCAGCACCGCACAGCCGAAGCGCCGCTCGAAGCCGTGCAGAACCTCCACCGGCAGCGAGGCTCCGCCGGAGATGCACATCCGCAGCGTCGACACGTCCGCCTCGGACGGGTGCTGGAGCAGCGCCGCGTACATCGTGGGGACGCCCTCGAAGACCGTGGCCCGGTCGCGGGCGATGGCGTCCAGCACGGTCTGCGGTTCGAAGCGGGGGATCAGCGTCAGCGAGGCGCCCGCGCGGACGGCCACGCTCATCGTGCAGATCTGGCCGAAGATGTGGAACAACGGCAGACAGCCCACCACCACGTCCTGAGGTGTCATGCGCTGGACGTGGACCGTGTTGACCTCGGTGTTGTGCCGCAGCCCGCCATGCGTGAGCGTGGCGCCCTTGGGGCGGCCGGTGGTGCCGGAGGTGTACAGGAGCACGGCCACGTCGTCGACGCCGGTCCCGGCCACCTCGGACAGCGGCTCGTGCCCGGCCAGCAGCGCGCCGAAGGCGGCGGGTTCGACGGCCAGGTGCCGCACACCGGCGGCGGCCGCGCCCTGCGCGCCCTCCCCCGGGGCCTGGTGCCATTCGAACAGCAGCACCGCCCCGGAGTCGTCGAGGTGGTACTCGGTCTCCCGCGTCTTCAGCAGCGGGTTCATCGGTACGACGATCCCCCCGGCGCGGAGCACCCCGTAGTACAGGACGACGAACTCGGGAACGTTGGGCAGCATCAGGGCGACCCGGTCCCCCGGCCGCACGCCCTCGGCCCGGAGCAGCGCGGCGGCGCGGGCGCTGCGCTCGTCCAGCTCCGCGTAGCTGGTGACCTGCTCGCCCAGGCGCAGCGCGGGGCGTCCCGGCTGCCGCTGTGCCGTATCCACCAGGAACTGCGCCAGATTGGCCATGACCCGCCTCCACGAACGTCACCGTCGAAATCCGCTGTTCACCTGCGCGACATCGTGCTGCCACGCACGGCGGCGGACTATGGGCGGCAGGACAGCGCGACCCCTCCCGGATTGGTTCGGGGAACAAAATGATGGCGTTAAGCTGCGGTAATGGATATCTCTGGCGTGGCGGCGGCGCTTCATTCCAGACTTCCGGAGCTGGGTGAGCGGATCGCGCAGCGTATCCGCTCGGACGTCGACGCCTACGACGAGGAGTCGCTGATCCCCTTCGACTCGCTGCGCCGCTCGTGCACCGCCAACGCGGACCTGGTCCTGAGCCACCTCGGTCACGCGGATGCCCCGGACCCCAGCCCGGCCCGCCAGACCGGCCGGGTGCGCGCCGAACAGGGCGTGCCGCTGGCGGACACCCTGCACGCGTACCGGGTCGGCTTCGAACTGCTGTGGACGGAGATCCTCCTGGAGTCACGGACACATCCCGAGGTCTCCGACGATCAGTTGGTGTCCCAGTCCGCGGAGATCTGGGCGTTGTTCGGCCTGTACGCGGAGGCGGTGGCGGCGGCCTACCGGGAGACCTCCGCCGAGTTGACCTCGCAGCGGCACGCCCGGCGCTCCGCACTGGTGGAGGCGCTGTTCACCGGCGTCATCGCCGACCGGACCACGCTGTGGGAGGCCGCCCGCGAGCTGGGCCTGCCCGAGCACGGCCCCTACGCGGTGGTCGCGGCGGCGGCCGGCGCTCCCGGCCAGGAGCCGCTGGCCGGCATCGAAGCCGTGCTGCGTCAGGCCCGACTCGCCTCGGCCTGGCGGCTGTTGCCCGACCATCAGATCGGGGTGATCGCCCTGCCCACACCGGCGGCGGAGAGCGCCTGTCTGCGCGCCCTGCGTCGTGCCCAGGCCCGCGTGGGCGTCAGCCCGTGCTTCCCCTCCCTGCGGGACACTCCGCAGGCGCTGCGCTTCGCTCGCCTGGCGCTGGCCGGGCTGCGGGGCACCGGTCCCGGCGTCGCGCGGTTCGACGACAACCCGCTCGCCATGGTGGTGGCCGCCGCTCCGGCGGAGTCGGCGCATCTCGTGGGAGTGGTCCTCCAGCCCCTGGTCGACCTGCCGGTCGCGGAACGTGCCCGCCTGTTGGAGACCCTGGAGCACTGGTTCGCCGCCGCAGGATCGGCCACCGACGCGGCCCGGGGCCTGTTCGTCCACCCCAACACCGTCCGTTACCGGCTGCGCCGTATCGAGGAGTTGACCGGCCGTTCCCTTTCCGATCCGCGCGCGGTGGCCGACATCGGCGCGGCACTCCTGGCCGTCCGCAACGCCGGCGTCGGTGCGGGCGAACAGCCGTCGCCCGCACCGGACTGACCCGGCTGCTCACGGACGAGCGTGGTGCGTACGGCCGTCACAGGCACGGTCGGCAGCCCGGGTACGACCGATGCCGGTGCCACGACCGTGCACCGCGCGTGGCCGGTTCCCGTGCGGTCACCGTCACCGGCTCGGACCGGCACGGTGTCCACGGGGCGTACGGCGACGCGTGCGTCGACGGGACGGTCGACGCCTACCTGCGCACCGGGAAGCTGCCCGGCGCGGACGTCACCTGCGCGGCCGCCGGGCGCACCGGCACGGCGGTGAGCCCGGCGGAGGGTGGTGAGAGCGCCGCTCCCACCACGCTCTCGGCCCGCGGCCACGACTGATTGTGCCCTCCACGATCGGGGAACGCGTCGGGCTCGGGAGACGCGGTTTCCAGGCCCCGTCGCGATCTCCCTTCTATCGTGGAACGGCACAGTGACGTTCGGCACCGAGACAGGCGGCAGGACATGCGGAAACCACTGATCGACTATGTGGCGGTCTTCCGCGCCCTGCCCGGCATGGTGGCCCTCCTCACCCCCGACCTGATCTACGCCGACGCCAACGACGACTTCCTGCGGCTCGCCGGACGCACCCGCGAGCAGCTGCTGGGCCGCTACATCTTCGACGTCTTCCCGGAGAACCCGAACGACCCGGCGGCAGCCGGCATGCGGGAGACCCGGGAGTCGATGCTGCGAGTGGTCGCCACCGGCGAGCGCGACACGATGGCACTGCTGCGCTACGACATCGAGGACCCCCATCGGTCCGGTGTGTGGCGCGAGCACTACTGGAGCCCGGTGAACGCGCCCGTCCACGGCCCCGACGGGCAGGTGGCGCTCGTCGTGCACCGGGTGGAGGAGGTCACCGAGCTCATCCACGCGCGCGGCGGCCCGAACGGCGGGGCCCGGGCCCGTGTGCTGGAGGCCGAGCTGTACACCCGGGCCCGCGAGCTGCAGGAGGTCAACGAACGGCTCCGCCAGGCGCACGCCCATGAGCGGGAGGTCGCTCTGGCGCTCCAGGCGGCCATGCTGCCCGCGCCCGGCCCGACCGGGCCGCACGCCGCCGCCGTGCGCTACCGGCCCGCGGTCGACGCACTGAACGTGTGCGGCGACTGGTACGACCTGGTCGACCTGCCCGGCGACAATCTGGCGGTCGCCGTCGGCGATGTCGTCGGGCACGGTCTCGCGGCGGCCTGCACCATGGGGCAGCTGCGCAGCGCCCTGAGCGCCGCCTGCCGGGTGGCCGACGGGCCCGCCCAGGCCCTGGAGGCCCTCGGGCTGTACGCCCGCTTCGTCGAGGGAGCCGAGGCGACCAGCGTCGTGACCACCTTCATCGACTGGGACAGCCACACCATCACCTACAGCTGTGCCGGCCACCCGCCGCCCGTCCTCGTGCACGAGGACGGAACCATCACCTTCCTCGACCAGGCCACCGATCCCCCGCTCGCCGCCCGCCCGGAACACCTCCCCCGCCCCCAGGCCCACACCGGCTTCACCGAGGGCGCCACGCTCGTCCTGTACACCGACGGCCTGATCGAGCGCCGCGACGAGGACATCTACACGGGCCTGGCCCGGCTCGCCGCCTCCCTCACCCACCACAGACACTCGGCCCCCGAAGCCCTGGCCGACGCCCTCCTCGCCGACCTTCTCCCCACCACCGGCACCACCGACGACACGGCCCTGATCGTCCTGCGTCTGTGACCCGGACACTGGGGACGCCCAAGGCCTTGTTCCCCGCCGTCAGTCGGAGGGACCCGCAGGGTCGGGGGTGCCGGGGGTGTCGGGTCGGGCCGTGTGATCGGGGTGGTCGCCGGTGCGGCGGGCTTCCTTCAGCTCCGCCTCGTAGAGGTGGTCGCGTCCTGCGGCGAGCTGGTGCACCGCCTCCCGCTCCAGGTCGGCGAACACTCGGTAGTACGTCCCGTCGTAGGCCTCGACGATCTGGAACGTCCAGTGTCCCGGGATGACGTTGCGCCCCAGGATCTCCGTCTCGACGCGTTCGGCCCAGGTCTCGTGGCCCGCCCTGCGCAGCAGTTCGACCGTGCGGTCCAGCTCCAGGTCCGCGGTGCCGGTGAGCTGGTGGAACGAGTAGAGGTGCCCACGGGCCCGTTCGACCGTCTCCAGCGCCTTGGACAGTGAGCCGAGCGCTTCCACCGTCACGTCGCCGACGCCCGGGGGACGCCGGTGCTCAGGGTCCGGACCGTGGAGGTCACCCATCTTCGCCACTTCCTTCGCGCCAGGGACTCCCGACCTGTCCCTACCAGCACAGCACGGCACGGGCGACGGCACCGTCCGTGCCGTCCGGATGCGCCGTCGACTGACCCGATCGAGCCGGTCTCAGCGCACGACGTCGACGAGGTGGGGCACCACCCGGGTGAGCCGGACCACGGCCCAGAGGATGAGGAGCGCGCCGATCGCCTCGGGCAGCAGCCACCAGCCCGTACGGATGCTCTCGTCGAACAGCGCCACGCCCAGCAGGAGGCTCACCGCCGCGTCGCCGATGGTCAGCGCGGGCTGTGAAGCGACCAGCGGGCCGGCTTGCAGGGCGTTCTCCAGCAGCAGGAGGGCCAGGACCCCGGTGAGCGCGAATCCGTAGGTCTGCCAGGCGGTGAGGAAGGCCGGCAGGCCCGCGTCGGCGAGGCGTCCCGTGGCCGACTTCAGCAGGGCGGCGGTCAGGGCGTTGCCGACCGCCGCGGCCGAGGCCAGCGCCGCGGCGCGCAGCAACGGCGAGGAGGCGGAGCGCGCGAGGAGGACCGCGGCGGCCATCGCGCCCATAGTGAGCGCCAGGACCGGGATCCAGCGCGCCATGGAGGCCTGCTCCTGGCTGCCGGAGGGGGCTGCCGACGCCAGGAGCACGGCGAGTCCGGCCACCACTGCCCCGACCGCCCACCAGCCCTCGGCCGACAGCCGTCGGTGCATGAGCGGCACCGCCAACAGCAGCGCGAAGGGGAGTTCGAGGATGAACAGGGGCTGGACCAGCGCCATGGGCCCGTTGATGAGGGCCAGGGCCTGGAACACGGCGGCGCCCACCACGCCCGCGATGCCGATCGACCAGGCGGGCCGCCGCGCGAGGGCGAGCAGCAGCCGTACTCCGCCGCCCCGGTCCACCGTGGCGGCGGCCTTGCGCTGGAACGCCGTGCCCACGGCGTTGCTGACGGCGCCGAGGACGGCGAAGACGACGGCGAACACCATCATGACCCCGGTGCGGACGGATTCCACTCGAGCAGCAGGATCGTCGCATCGTCCTGGAGGCGGTTGGTCTTGGTGTCCAGGATGGCGTGGATGAGAAGCCGGAGGCTCTCGGGCGCGAGTTCTCCCGCGGCGGTCGCGCGGATGACGTGGTCGGCGAAGCGTTCGAGGCCGAACAGGTTGCCGTCCCGGGTCCGGGCCTCGGTGACGCCGTCGGTGTACAGCAGGACCCGGTCGCCCGGCTGCAGGGCGTACTCGTGGATCTGGCGCGGTCGCCCGGCCAACAGGAACGGCAGCCCCATCGGCGGGTCCGGCTCGCCTTCCAGCGCGTCGGCGACCAGCTGCTGGTCGCGGATGAGCAGGGGGGCGGGGTGACCGCAGTTGCTCCAGCGCAGCACGCCGGTGGTGAGGTCCAGTTGGGTCAGTACGGCCGTGCGGAACTGGTCCGGGAGCCACTCGGCGAGGGCCTGGTCCACGCTGTCGACCAGTTCGGGGAGGTCCTCGCCGGTGCGGCGGGCGTTGCGGCACGCGGCCGGCGAGACCGCGCTGGTCGGTCCGGACGCCAGGTTGTGCCCCATGGCGTCGAGGAACGTGGCGTGCAGGGTGGTGTCGGTGAGGCAGTGGTCGAAGGCGTCGCCGCCCAGTTCCACGGCGTGCTGGAGGCCGGGTGCCTCGGTGCAGCGGGCCACCGCCGTGGACAGCTCCAGCGTGCGGTTGGCGGAATCGGCGAGGAAGCCCATGAGCTGCTCGTCGTTGACCTCGGCCGTCACGTCGTCACCACCTGGCGGGCTGCTCGCTGCCGGATCCACCGGACGGACCGGATGCACCGGATGCGCCGGATGCGCCGACCGGACCGGAATGGACCGGTCGCTCTGGCCGCAGTCTCACATCCGGGGGCGTGGTCCGCAGTTCGGCGCAGGGCGCC
>NZ_JBHVYO010000060.1:0-46690 GCF_042880655.1 Streptomyces sp. NPDC058295 | reverse complement strand
CCCCTCTCACCGCCTTCGTCGGGCTACTCGACCTTGGCCCAGTCGAGCGTGCGTTCCACCGCCTTCTTCCAGCCCGCGTACCCTTCCGTGCGCTGGTCGTCGGACCACTGGGGCTCCCAGCGCTTGGACTCCTGCCAGTGGGTGCGCAGCTCGTCGGTGTCGCGCCAGAAGCCGGTGGCCAGACCCGCCGCATAGGCGGCACCGAGCGCGGTGGTCTCGGCGACCACCGGACGGCTGACCGGTACGCCGAGGACGTCGGCCTGGATCTGCATGCACAGGTCGTTGGCCGTGACGCCGCCGTCGACCTTGAGCACGTCGAGGTGGACTCCGGAGTCCTGCTCCATGGCCTCGACCACGTCGCGGCTCTGGTAGCAGATGGACTCCAGGGTCGCCCGGGCCAGGTGGCCGTTGTCGTTGTAGCGGGCCAGACCGACGATCGCGCCGCGGGCGTCGGAGCGCCAGTACGGAGCGAACAGGCCCGAGAAGGCGGGAACGAAGTACATCCCGCCGTTGTCCTCGACGGTGCGCGCCAGCGTCTCGCTCTCCGCCGCATCGTTGATGATCTTCATCTGGTCGCGCAGCCACTGCACCGCGGACCCGGTGACGGCGATGGAGCCCTCCAGGGCGTAGATCGCCGGGCTGTCGCCGAACTGGTACGCCACGGTGGTGAGCAGACCGTGCTGCGAACGGACCAGCTCCGTACCGGTGTTGAGGACCAGGAAGTTGCCCGTGCCGTAGGTGTTCTTGGCCTCGCCCGGCGCGTAGCAGACCTGTCCGACCGTGGCAGCCTGCTGGTCGCCGAGCACCCCGCAGATGGGGATGGCGGCGCGCAGCGGCCGGGAGGTGCGGGTCACGCCGAACGCCTCGCGGTGGGATGACGGGTTGATGGTGGGCAGCATCTGCCGGGGGATGTCGAAGAAGCCCAGCAGCTCGTCGTCCCAGTCGAGGGTCTCCAGGTCCATCAGCATGGTGCGGCTGGCGTTGGTCACGTCGGTAGCGTGGACCCCGCCGTCGGGGCCGCCGGTCAGGTTCCACAGCACCCAGGCGTCCGTGTTGCCGAAGAGGGCGTGACCCTGTTCCGCCGCTTGGCGGACGCCGTCGACGTTCTCCAGAATCCACTGGATCTTGCCGCCGGAGAAGTAGGTCGCCGGCGGCAGCCCCGCCTTGCGGCGGATGACGTCGCCCTGGCCCGAGCGTTCCAGGGCCGCCGCGATGGAGTCGGTGCGGGTGTCCTGCCAGACGATGGCGTTGTAGTAGGGACGTCCGTTGCGCGGGTCCCACACCACGGTGGTCTCCCGCTGGTTGGTGATGCCGATCGCGGCCAGATCCTCGGGGGAGAGGTTGCCGTGTCGCAGCGCGTTCTGCATCACCGAGTTGGTGCGCTCCCAGATCTCCACCGGGTCGTGCTCGACCCAACCCGAGCGTGGAAGGATCTGGGCGTGCTCCAGCTGGTGCTTCGCCACTTCGTTGCCGGAGTGGTCGAAGATCATGAATCGGGTGCTGGTGGTGCCTTGGTCCACCGCGCCCACGAAGTCAGCCATGGGTTGCCGCCTCTGCTGTGGGTGTCATTCCTCGGGGGACGGAACCCGCCCGGGAGGCTCGGGCTCCGCCGTCGGCAGGAACCGACCGACGAAGACCTTGTAGATGCCGGCGCCGAGCAGCCCGCCGATCAGGGGACCGACGATCGGCACCCAGAAGTAGAGATTCCCGTACTGATCTCGCCATGCTGTGCCGTAGCCCGTGAAGAAGCTCGCCAATCGGGGCCCGAAGTCACGTGCCGGGTTGATCGCGTAACCCGCGTTGGTGCCCCACGCCATACCGATGGCCACGACGATCAGACCGACGATGAAGGGGGCCAGATTGGCACCCGGCGGCGTGTTCAGCAGGTCCGTGACCGCCAGGATCAGCAGGAGCAGGATGGCGGTGCCGATGACCTGGTCACGGAACGCGCCCCACTCGTGGACCGGCAGGTTCGGATTGCCGTTGGCGGGGAGCGTGGAGAACACGCCCTGTGTCTTGATGGTGTGCCCGGGGTCGGCCTTCGCCAGTGCCTCGGTGTAGTTCCACCGCACGATGAGGGCCGCCACGAAGGCGCCGGCGGTCTGGGCCAGCGCGTAGGGCGCCACCTTGCTCCACGGGAAGCCCTTGAACGTGGCCAGGGCGACCGTCACCGCAGGATTGAGATGGGCGCCGCTCAGTCGCGCCGCGACGTAGACACCCAGGGTGACGCCGAGGCCCCAGGCCCAGGCGATGCTGTCGTGGTTTCCGAGTCCTCCCGCCGGCGTCGTGAGCGCTCCACCGGCGACCACCTGGGCCACCACGCCACAGCCGAAGAGAATGAGAATCATGGTGCCGAGGAACTCGGCCGACATTTCGCCGACCAATCCCAACCTTTTGAATCGCTCAGCCATGGAAGCCCGCTTCCCGCCGGCGCTGAGCCGGCACGTCGACTGCTCGAGCTCTCCCGGACAACAGCATAGGGCGATCATGGATAAAGCGCACAAATGGGGCGATTCTTTGCTTTCCGGGCCTCCCGATCCTCGTGGCTGCGGCACCTTCGGCCACGGGCCGCCCACCATCCGTGAGCGGCCCGTGGCCGAAGGTGTGACGGCTCCTACCTGTCGGCGTTGGAGGAACAGGCCGGCCGGACCTCCGGGCTGCCGCACACCTACCTCCACGACCGGATCGCGGACAGCCGGTCCGGCCGACGGTGGTGGAGGCGGTGGCGCCGCTGGGGTCGCTCGCGCCGGACCGCCTGAGCCCGGGTGGGCGAGCGCCGGGCTGCGGGGTGATCGGTGCGATCGGCAGCCGCGTGCGTCCCGTGACCGCCCGCCGGAAGGCGCCTTCCGGCCCGGCCGCTCATGCCGGTGCTGTCAGCGGGCGGGCTGGATGTCGCCCTGGGTGGTCAGGGCGACGGAGTCCTGGTGGGCGAAGGCGCCCGGCGGGATACCCGGGAGGTGTCCCGCCGCCGCGGTGGACTCGCGGGTGGCCGCGGGGCCCAGGGTGAGACGGGAGACGATGCGGTAGCGATCACCCCGGTAGACGGAGTGGACGTACTCGACGGGCCGGCCGCCGGTGTCGCTGGTGAGGCGCTCGAACAGGAGCGCGGGAGACAGATGGGGTACCCCGAGGAGCTTGGCTTCCGCCTGGCTGACGACGGTGGGCTCGATGGTCTGCACGGCTTCGCTGACCTGGATTCCGTGGCCGTCGCGGAGATGGTCGTACAGGTCGCCGGCCTCCAGTTCCCGAGCGCTCAGGGCGGGTACCAGGTCGGCGCGGATGTGCAGGTGCTCGATGGCCATGGGGACGCCGTCGACGAGGCGCAGCCTGGCCGCGTAGACGACGTCGGCGGCCGGTGACAGATGCAGCTTGCGCCCGACGCGGGCGCCGGCGGCGATGATGGTGAACTCCAGCAGGCGGCTCGACCAGGCACCGGAGGCCCGGGGGAGGGCCATGGTCCGCTGGTCCGAGACGAGTTCCTGGGTGATCTTCTCTGGCGCGACGAACATGCCGCGACCGTGCTCGCGCACGAGGAGGCCCGCGGCGACGAGTTCGTCCACGGCCGCTCGCAGCGTCGGCCGTGAGACGCCCAGGTCGGAGCACAGCGACCGCTCGGAGGCGATGGCGTCGCCGGGGCTCAGCGACTCGATCAGTTCGAGGATGTAGTCGCGGACGCGTTCCCGCTTGAGAACCGCCCCTGACCCGCCAGCGCTCATGTGCCGCTCCTGCCCGACTGCGTGTGATGCCCTGCCATGCCCTGTGGTGCCTTGTGGTGCCTGGCTCTTCTTCGCGGTGCCTGCGATGTCACTTGACCAGCTCCCCCTTGTTGACCACTCGGCGGGCACTGGTCAGCTGCAGTCTAGCCACTTCGTTCCCCTCGGGCGGGTGATTCCTCACGTGGTGCGCACAAAGCCCTTCGCAGCGAAGGGGGTTGACGCCTCGATTGGTCTATGCCACCTTCATCGACCAACGAGAGGTCACCTGACCACTTGGTCAACTGGTCAGGTTGCCCGGCGCTTTTCTCCCAGGGGTGAACTGTGAAGCTCCGCATGCTTGCAGGTGTTTGCGCACTGGTGATCGCTGGAGGCCTGAGCGCCTGTAGCAACTCCGACTCGTCCTCGGGCTCCGACGGGGGCACGACGACGATCGACGTCTGGCTGATGCGCGACAGCGTCTCGGCCCGGTTCCAGAAGGAGTTCGTCCAAGGCTTCCGGGTCGCACACCCGGACATCGAGGTCAAGGTGCAGATCCAGGAGTGGGACGGGATCGGCGAGAAGGTCACCGCCGCGCTCGCCAGCAACGACGCTCCCGACGTCATCGAGACGGGCAACACCCAGGTGGCCCAGTACGCGCAGAGCGGCGGGCTGCTCGATCTCAGCGACAAGGTCGACGAACTCGGCGGCGGGGGCTGGCTGCGCGGGTTGGCCGAGCCCGGCGCGTACGAGGGCAAGCAGTACGGCATCCCGTACTACGCGGCCAACCGCGTCGTGATCTACCGCACCGACCTGTTCCGGAAAGCCGGCGTCGATCCGGCCGCCATCAAGACCCGCGACCAGTGGATCGCCGCCACCGAGAAGCTCAACCAGGGCGGCACCCAGGGGATCTATCTTCCAGGGCAGACCTGGTACGCGCTGGCCGGGTTCATCTGGGACGAGGGCGGAGACCTCGCCAAGCGGTCCGGTGACTCCTGGGAGGGGACCCTCGACACCCCCGAGGCCCTGCGCGGCATGGACTTCTACAAGAAACTCCAGGCCCTGGGCAAGGGACCGCGGGACTCCGACGAGGCGGAGCCGCCGCAGGCCGAGGTCATGGCCAAGGGGCAGGTCGCGCAGATCATCTCCACGCCCGGCGGAGCCAACGTGGTCACCGAGAGCAACCCCGAACTCAAGGGCAGGCTCGGCTTCTTCCCCATCCCCGGAAAGACGGCGGACCGGCCCGGGTCGGTGTTCATCGGCGGCTCCGACCTGGTCGTCCCGGCGGCCTCTGGCAAGCAGGACGCCGCGTTCACGTTCATCAAGGACCTGACCGGTGACACCTGGCAGCGCAAACTCGCCGTCGCCATGAGCTACGTACCCAACAAGACGACCCTGGCCGACGCGGTCGCCTCCGATCCGGGCGCCGCGGCCATGGCGGCGGGTGCGGCCGTCGGCCGGGCGACGCCGAACACCCCCGGGTGGGCCGCGGTGGAGGCGAAGAACCCCATCAAGGACTACATGACCGCGGTGCTCACCGGCGCCGACGCCGAGGCCGAGGCCGCCAGGGCCTCCGAGTCGATCACCGGCGCCATGCAGTCGGGCTCCTGAGCCGCTCCCCGTACCCCGCACCCCCCGCTCCTCGCGCTCAGAACCGGAAAGGAGACGACGTCGTGTCGATCATCCGCGAACGCGCAGCGGCACGCCTCCCGCTCGGCCGGCCGTCACGACGGCAGCCACGGCGGGGGTCCCAGCGGTCGGACCCGCCGGGCCCGGGCCACGGGCAACACGAGCGCCGGTTCAGTCCCGGCCACGCATGGCCGTACCTGCTGGTCGCCCCGACCGTGCTGGGAATGCTGTACCTGCTGGTGTATCCCCTCGCCCGGACGGTGCTGATATCGCTCCAGGACTTCAGGCTGCGCCAGCTCATCAGCGGTGACGCACGGTTCGTCGGGCTCCGCAACTACGAGACGCTGCTGACGGACGGACACTTCTGGCAGGTCGTGCGCCGCACCTTCCTGTTCATGGCCGTCGACGTCGTGCTCATCATGCTGCTCGCCACCCTCGTCGCCCTGGTGATCGAACGGCTGGGCCGTCTGGGCCGCACCGCGGTGCTCAGCGCGCTCGTGCTCGCCTGGGCCATGCCGGTCATCGCCGCCACCACCGTCTTCCAGTGGCTGTTCCACTCGGAGTTCGGCATCGTCAACCACACGCTGACCGGGCTGGGCTTCGACTCCTTCGACCGCTATCCCTGGTTCGCGCACGGCCCGGCCGCGTTCACGATCCTCGTCCTGCTCATCGTCTGGCAGTCCGTGCCGTTCGCGGCCATCACCCTGTACTCGGCGCTGGCCACGGTGCCGTCGGAGCTGTACGAGTCCGCTCGCATCGACGGCGCCCCGGCCGGACGTATCTTCCGCTCCGTCACCTTCCCGATGGTCCGGCCGATCTTCATGCTCGTGCTCTCGCTGGAGGTCATCTGGACGTTCAAGGCGTTCGTGCAGATCTGGGTGATGACGAACGGCGGCCCGGGCGACGCCACCACCACCCTGCCGGTGTACGCCGTCCAGACCGCCCTGTCGAGCCAGCGCTACGACCTCGGCTCGGCGGCCTCCATGGTCACCGTGCTGATGATGGCCGCGGTGCTCGCCCTCCACTTCCGTCAGCTGTTCCGTCAGGAGGGCGAAGCCCTGTGAGTTCGCCGCGCCCCCGACTTCGACGCCTTCCGCTGCACATCGCCGCGGGGACGACGATCGTCGTCTGCCTCTTCCCCGTCTACTGGATGGTCGTCACCGCGTTCAAGCCCAACCGGGACCTCCAGTCCGACAGCCCCCGACTCCTGCCGCGGACCTGGACCCTGGACCACTTCCGCACCGCCGTCGACGCCGACGGGTTCGCCCTGTTCTGGCGCAACAGCATCCTGGTCACCCTGGCCGCCGTCCTGCTCGCCCTGGCGGTGGCGCTCGGCGCCGCCTTCGCCGTGGCCCGGATGCGATGGCGCGGCCGGCGCCAGTTCATGCTCATGGTGTTCATCGCGCAGATGGCACCGTGGGAGGCACTGATCATCCCGGTGTACATCATCTCCCGCGACACCGGCATGCTCGACCGGCTGCCCACGCTCACAGTGATCTACTTCATGATGACGCTGCCGTTCACGATCGTGGTGCTGCGCGGATTCATCGCCGCCATCCCCGCCGAACTGGAGGAAGCGGCGCAGGTCGACGGCTGTACCCGGGTCGGCGCCTTCCGGCACATCGCCTTCCCGCTGCTCGCCCCCGGCCTGATGGCCACCTCGCTGTTCGGCTACATCACGGCCTGGAACGAGTTCACCTACGCCAACTTCCTGATCATCAAGCACCAGGACAGCCGCACACTGCCGGTCTGGCTCTCCTCGTTCCAGAACGTCTTCGGTACGGACTGGGGCGCCACCATGGCCGCCTCCACCCTGTTCGCCCTGCCGGCCCTGGCCGTGTTCCTGCTGCTCCAACGCCATGTGACCGCCGGCTTCGCGGCCGGAGCCGTCAAGGGCTGACCGCCCGGCCTTCCCCGCACGCGTGACCCCCGGGAGACAACCGTGCCCGCACCCCCTCTGGACGCCACGCTTCTGCCCCGGCCGACCAAGGCCCGGGCGAGATCGGGACAGTTCACGTTCACAGCCGACACCTGCCTGCGCGTCGGCGAAGGGGCCGAGGGCGCCGCGCGGCTGCTGCGCACCCTCCTCGCCCCCGCCGCGGGACTGCCGCTTCGCCCCGCCGACGACGCGGAGGTCGTCCTCGCCCTGGACCCGGACCTGACGGGTCTCGGCCACGAGGGCTACGGCCTCACGGTCGGCCCCCACTCCGTGCTGCTGCGCGCCGCCCGGCTCACCGGCCTGCTGCGCGGGGTGCAGACGATCCGGCAGCTCCTGCCCGTGCGGGCCCTGGCGCGGACGCCGCAGCGCGGGGTGCGGTGGACCCTGCCCTGCGCCGAGATCACCGACGTCCCCCGCCATCCCTGGCGCGGGGCCATGCTCGACGTGGCACGCCACTTCCAGCCGGTGGAGTATCTGCGGCGCTACGTCGACCTCCTCGCCCTCCACAAGATCAACGTGTTCCATCTGCACCTGACCGACGACCAGGGATGGCGGATGCCGGTCACGGCGTACCCCGAACTGACCGAGATCGGCGGCCACCGCACCCAGTCCATGACCGGACCGACCGGCGACGACTTCGACGGCATCGCCCACAGCGGCGCCTACACCCGGGCCGAGCTGGCGGGCCTGGTGGCGTACGCCTCCGCTCGTGGCGTGACGGTCATGCCGGAGATAGAGATGCCCGGCCACGTCCGCGCCGCCCTGGCCGCCCGTCCGGGGTTGGGCAACGATCCCGGCCGGTCCCTGGAGGTGTGGACCCGATGGGGCGTGTGCGACACCGTCCTCGGCGTGCACGACGAGGTCCTCGACTTCTGCCGCACCGTGCTGGAGGAGGTCATGGAACTCTTCCCGTCGCCGTACCTCCACATCGGCGGCGACGAATGCCCCCTCACGGAGTGGGAGCGCAGCCCACTGGCCCGGGCACGCATCGCGGCCGAAGGCCTGAGCGGGCCCGCCGACCTGCACCGCTGGTTCCTCGGCCGGATCGGGGACTTCCTCGTCCGCAACGGGCGGCGCCCGGTCGGCTGGGCCGAGAACGGCACCGAACTGCCCGCCGGCTTCACCGTGATGGCCTGGCGCGACCCCGCGCACGTCCTCGCCGCCGCCCGCCGCGGCCATGACGTGATCAACGCCCACTACCGGGCCACCTATCTCGACTATCCGCAGAGCGCCGGTCCGCAGGAACCCCCCGGCCAACCGGGAGCCGTCGTCGGTCTGCGGGACGTCCACGGCCACGACCCGGTGCCCGAAGGCGCGGCCCCGGACGTCGCCGCGCGGGTGCTGGGCACGCAGGCCCAGATGTGGACCGAGTTCGCCGCCACCCCCGAGCGGCTCGAATACCTCAGCTACCCGCGCATGTGCGCCCTGGCGGACCGCGGCTGGAGCGGCCCCACCGAGTGGGGCGACTTCCGGTCCCGCCTGGACCTGCACACCACGCGGCTCGACGCACTGGAGGTCCGCCGCCATGCGTGAGCCGCGCGCGGACCGTCCTGACCCAGCACAGAGCACAGCACCCAGCCCCGGAAAGGAATCAGCATGAAGTCGAGAAAGCGCCCGAGTCGGCTGCGCGTCGCCGCAGCCTCAGCCGTGGCCGTCGCCCTGGGCGCGGCCGGCCTCGCCGCCCTGCCCGTCACCGCCAGCGCCGCGGCAGCCGACGTGGCCGTCCAGTACCGCACCAGTGCCACGGGCGCCACGGCGGACCAGGCCGAGCCGTGGTTCAAGGTCAGGAACACCGGTGACGGGGCCGTCCAGCTCAGCACCGTCAAGGTCCGCTACTACTTCAAGGCCGACAGCTCCGGCGCGGGCTACCGCTTCGCCTGTTCCTGGGCCGTGAAGGGCTGCGGCAACATCACCGGCACCTTCGGCGCACTGGCCCACCCCACGGCGACCGCCGACCGCTATCTGGAGATCGGCTTCACCCCGGGCGCGGGCACCCTCGCGCCCGGAGCGGACACGGGCGACATGCAACTGCGCTTCTTCCGTGCGGACTGGCAGACCCTCAGACAGAGCGACGACTACTCGTTCGGTCCCGCCCAGACCGCCTACGCGGACTGGTCGAAGGTCACCGCCCAGCTGTCCGGCGCCACGGTGTGGGGCACCGCCCCCGAGGGCAATGACCCGACCGACCCACCGACCGACCCACCCACGGACCCGCCCACCGGCGGGCAGAGCCTGTTCGACGACTTCGACTACACCACCTCCAGCGACCCGAGGATCGCCGCCCACGGCTGGAACGTGCGCTCGAACGCGGGCGGTCCCGGAGTGCCCGGCGCCACCTGGGCACCGGAGAACGTCACTTTCGCCGACTCCGCCGGCAACTCCGTGATGAACCTCCGGACGTCGACCGCGGGGACGCCGGAGAGCACCAAGCAGGCCGAAGTCCTCACCAAGGCGACGAAGTTCAAGAAGGGCACCTACGCGGCTCGGGTGAAGTTCTCCGACGCACCGCTCTTCGGCCCCGACGGCGACCACCTCGTCCAGACCTTCTTCACCATCAACGACCTCACCGCCCCGATGGCCGACGACTACGCGGAGTACGACTTCGAGTACCTGCCCAACGGTGGCTGGGGAGAGCCCTCGAACATCCTCTACACAACCTCCTGGGAGACCTACAACCCGGACCCCTGGCAGGCCGTCAACCAGCACACCGAGTCCCGCCAGAGCTACGCCGGCTGGCACGACCTTGTCCTGACCATCGACAACAGCACCATCATGTACTACATCGACGGCCGTCTCTTCGGCGTCCATGAGGCCGCCTACCTGCCCGAGCGACCCATGTCGATCAACTTCAACCAGTGGCTGATCGACCTCGCCGGCCAGACCGCCACGACCGCCCGCGCCTACGACCAGCAAGTCGACTTCGTTCTCCACGTCAAGGACCAGGTGCTGACACCCGCTCAGGTCACCGCCAAACTCAACGCCTACCGCACCGCCGGAACCACGTTCGAGGACACCGTCCCGGCCGGATAGGCCACACCCCTGAGACTCCATTCAGGAGGCCCCGGCTGGACGGGTAGGACCAGCCGGGGTGGTGACCACGCGGGTCCTCTGCTCGCCGAGCCGAGGGTGCCGGCTCGCGGGGGAGCGGTGCCTGCGGCCATGTGCCCCAGTACAGCTGGAGAGTTGACGATTTCGTGGGTACGCAGGCGACTGTTTATGATCTTGGTCATGTCCGTGCAGAGCTTTGACAAGAACCTCTCCCGCAAGCAGAGACTTCAGGAGAAGCAGCGCCGTCAGCTGGCGGTGGTGGACACCGTGGACAAGGCCGAGGCCAAGGCCCGCAAGGCGGAGGTCGAACTGGCCATGGCCGTCACCGAGGCAGTGCAGGTGTTCGGCGACGAGCAGTCCGCGTCGGAGGGGCTCGACATGCCGGTCGAAGCGATCCGGCGTTTCCTTGGCATGGCCCAGGACGATGCGTCCGGTGCCGACAACGTGGTAGAGGTCGCCGACAGGGCCTGAGGTCGCTGAGGTCTGCTGAGGTCTTCGGCAGCCCCGGACGGTCACGGGTCGCACGGTCCGCGCGCAGTCCGCGCGGCTGTGTGGGCGAGCGAAGCCAGGGCCCTGGATGCATCGGTGCGAAGCCATCAGCCGAATCGGTCGAAGTCGTTGATCTGATCGCTTGTTGTGGGGCTGGTGGCCTGCCATTGCCCAGGAGTCAGCAGACGCGTCCGCGCGGCCAGGCGGCGCAGAGCGGCGACGGCGCCTTCGTCCAGGTGTGCCCCGCTGTAGCCGACGTACGCCACGACACCGGGCACCGGCTCCCAGGCCAGTGCGCCATTGCCACCCAACACGGACGTGATGACGGCGGGCCTGCCGTTCACGGTCCCCGCCGTCCGGACCGGGCCGGCGTACAACTGGTCTTCAAGGCCGCCGCACCGGGCGACGCCGGTGAAGGTCAGGCCCCCTGAGAGCTCGTTGGCCTCCCCGGTCTCGGCTGATCCGTATCGGGCCTCGTGCAGGGAGGGCGGCCGTGAACTCCCGGTGGCCGTCACCGACAGTCCGGGCGGCGATTCGACGACGGGGCGGCCCGAGACGACGCGAGTGGCCGCGGCGACAGCGATCAGTTCGGACTGTGGCAGATCCCCTCGGACCCGTGCGTACGAGCCCCCGATCGGCCAGATGATCTCGCGATCGAGGCCCCTTCCCGAGACGCCGCCGACCTGGACCGGGCGCCCCCTTGTTGGCGCCGGAACGGGGAATGTGACCACCGCGCCGTGTCGTCCCAGCGACCCGTCCGAGCGTCGGAGCACCACCGTCGACGGTCCTGCGTTCGCTGTGCGGTCACGCTTGATCAGCGTGGCCCCCTGAGGCAGTGGCAGCCCCGTGATCACCAGACCAGGGGTCTGCCCCGCCCCGACGGTCGCGTCCGGGCCGTCAGGAAGGGCACTTCCGGATGCCGATGCCGACGAGTTCAAGGGCGCTGCCGGGGCCGCCTCGTCCGACCCGCTCATGGTCACGATGCCCACCACGAGCGCTGCGAACAGGGCCGTGACGGTGGCCGCTGCGATCAGCCGACGCGGTGGCCGCCAGGGCGGCCTGTCCGGGCCACTGCTGAGCACATCCCCCATGCCTTGCAGTCTGCCCTACAGGTTCCGGACCGTACAGCGAGCTGTGCCGTCGGTGTGCGGACCTGGCTCGATGCCCTTGACGTCCCAAACCGAGGTGTCGACTGCGGGTTCGGCCGCCAACCCGGTTTGCGGGGCCGACGACCGCAGTCCCGGCATGCTGCTGCCACACCTGTCGAGGGGCGAAGGCCCGTACGACGCCGGGTCCCCCGGTTCGCCTCGTCGTCGCCGGCCAACAGCCACATCGACAGGTGCCGTTGCATGGTCCCTCCATCTAGGGAGCCGAGAAGGCTGCGGATGGTCCAGTAGTTGATCAGGGTGTGGGCTGCCGCGGAAGAATCCGTGGGAGGAACGGGTTGAAGAGGGGTCATGCGGCGGGGACTTCGGGTGTCACTGGCAAAGAGCCTGGTGTCCCATAGCTCGCGGAGACCATAGCGGTGGCCCGGGGCTGACCCGGCAGGCCGGTTCCCCGGTGGCGATCGTGGCGACGAAGGCGACCGTGGGCGAGGGCGGCGAAACGGGACGAGACCAGCGCGGGACATACGTCCGCAGGCAGCGGGGGCTCCGCCTCGCTCACCCCGAACAGGCTTCGGGGGCCCGGCCCGGATCGAGCCTCGTGAGCAGCGATGATCCGGCGGAAGGGCCCTGTCGGTGTTGACCCGAAGGGCCGGGCGACCCGGCGGGCAGCGGTCATTCGTTCTCCGTCATGGCTAGGTACGCCTCGTGGCGTACGTCGGCGTTCTTGTGTCTGCGCAGCAGACGCAGCAGTGACCGCCACTCCTCGGGCCAGTCGAGCGGGCCGCCCGTTCCCTTCGCGAGGCCCACCGCCAGCAGGCCCGTCGCGGTGCCGCCGTCGCGGGCGAACCGGTCGGCCGCGGTCAGCAGGGCCTCGGCGCGCTGTGGAACAGCGCGATACGCCGAGGACGACCGCAACCGGTCGGACGTCTGGACCGCGACGGTCGTCCCGGCGCTCTCGAGAGCCTCCGCGAGGTCCCGCAGCCGTTCGAGCAGCGCGGACGGATCCACGGTGCGATCGACCAACTGGCGGAGCAGATGGGCACGTTCGGCGATCAGTAGGGGTTCCGACGCCAGCTGCTCCGCGACCGCTTCGAGCAACTCGGATCGCACTGCGTCGACGTAGCCGAACGACGTCAGGTTCCGGAGCCGCTGCAGCGCCGGCTGGTCCCGGCCCGCCAGCGCGTCACAGCCGCCCTCCGTCGTGTGCATCGCGGTCAGCAACTCGGCCACCGCGCCGTGGAACACACTGCCCGGCGCGGCACCGCCCACGGGGTGCGGCAGTTCGGACACGGCCAGGTCGCGCATCACCCACCCCGCGAACCGCCAGTGCGTACGCTCACCGAGGTCGCAGACGGTACGAGCGATACGGACGGCCAGGTCGGTCGAGTAGCGGCACCACACCCCCATGGCACACAGCAGGGCATAGCCGCCCCCGAAACCCTCCGTGAGCGCGAGCGAGGTGCCGTACGCCGCGACGACCACCGCGGCGTACGCGCGGCGGTGCGTCTCGGCCAACTCCCAGGGGGTGACGGCCAAGAGGGCTTCGTGCACGGGCCGGGCGTCGTCACGCGCGACGACGTCCAGCAGGTGCCAGGCCTCCGGCTCGCCGAGCAGTGGCGGCAGTGCGCGGACGACGGCGGCCCGCACGTCGGGGTGGCGGTCCGGAGCGTGGAAGGCGCTCGCCAGCAGGGACACCGCCCGCCGGGGCGGCAGGAAGCACGCGGCGAGCCGTACGGCCTCCTTGCGGGAGGTCACCTTCGCGGGCCGCTCACCGGTGAGCAACGCGCCCAGCGCAACGGCGAGTTCGGACGGAGCGGTGAAGCGGGCGGCGCGGGATGCCGCGTACACGGCCACCCGGGCCCGGTCGCTGCCCGCCTGTTCCAGCAGTGCCGCGAGAGTGTCGTGGGGCCGGTCGGTCCAGGGCAGGGCGCCGAGCGCGGCCTCGGCGACGACCACCTCCGTGTCGTCCTTGTGCGCGAGCGCCAGCGCCCGCCCGAACTCGGGCACCGGGGCCGCGGCCCGGATCAGGGCGGCCCGCTCGTCGAGCGGAAGGGAATCGTCCGCGACCGCCTCTCCGGCCAGCAGCACCGCCGTCCGCTGCTGGCGGGGCAGCCAGCGGTCGCTGTCGCCGAGGTCCGGCAGCGGGCGCCGGGCCCCGTCCACCAGGAAGCGCCCGTAGGGCGGAGACGCGTCGAGCAGGGAGTCCAGCAGATCCGTGCGCCGCCGGGTCAGCACCCGCCGTACGGGCGGGAGGACGACCGACGACGGTTCCAGCGCGACGATCCTGGCGACCCGTTCGCCGCGGGTGGCCGGTGCGGCCAGCCATAGTTCGGCCGCCGCCCGGAACGTCTCGTCGTCGCCGTGTTCCAGGGCCGTGACCAGCCTCTCCTGGAGCTCGGGCAGCCGCCGGGCACGTGGTCCCAGGGCGACGGCCAGGCCCAGCAGCAACCGGAAGTCGGCCCGTCCGGCCCCGGCGTCGAGCCAGGGGCGCAGGGCCTCGAACACCTGGCGCTCCTGGCCCCGTCGCAGGACGCGGTGCAGCGGGCCGAAGTCGGGGACGCCGACGCGGCTCGTGATGCGCTCCAGGGTGCGCAGCGCCCAGTGCCCCAGATCCGAGGGCTCGCCTGTGGCGTGCTCGACGAGCAGACGCACCGCGAGGGTGCGCAGCGCCGTCAGGGTGTCGGCAGAACTGTCCCGCGCCTCGAGTGCGCCGGCGGCGATCACGTCCAGCAGCGGGACGTCGTCGGCGCCGAAAAGCCGCGGGTGCGTCCCGGCGAGCGCGCCGAGCGCCTCGGCGCGCACCGGATCCCGCTCGTTGCGCAGACGGCGGCCCGCCGTGGTCAGCAGCTCGGTGATCGACTCCCGGCTGCCGTCCCGGGCGGCGCAGGCCACGAACAGCGGCCAGGCGGCGGCCCGGTCGTCGGCGTCGGAGCGTCCGATCGCCGCGAGCAACGCGGGACGTGCCTCGTCGATCGGGCCGTGGGCGAGGGTGTCCAGGTCGTCCCACCAGTAGCCGGTGCCGTCGAACTCGGCCGCCGCACGCCGGACTTCCGCCCAGCGGCGCTCGCGCGGCAGCAGGCCGAGGACGCTCAGCGCGGGGTCCCCCTGCGTCCCTCCGACGGTGACCGCGTCCACGAACGCGGGGCGCAGGCCGGGCGCGATGGCCTTCATCAGTGCCGTGAAGTGGCCGCCCCGGTTCAGCCAGTGACGGCCCAGCGCGGTCAGCGACGCGGGTTCGGCCCGCACGAGCCTGTGCAGCACTCCCGGTGGCGGAATCGGCTCATGGCGCTGCTCCCGGCGGTCGGTGGAGGTGATCCAGCGGATCACGCGCTCGGCGTCCACGGTGACGAGGGGGCCGAGCCCGTTGTTCAGCGCGGGCGGCAGACTCCCCGGCCCGTGCCGCTCCAGCAGGCCCATCACCCGCTCGGGGCGCAGCGGCGCGAGTGCCGCGACCGTGGTGGCGTGCAGACGCCACCAATCGTCCCGCTGCTGTCCGCCCGCCCGGTCGGCCAGGGTCTGCTCGGCGTGGTCCAGCACCGGATCGGGATGCCGGCAGGCCAGTCGCGTCCAGCCGTCGACGGCGTGTGCCAGCCCCGGCAACTCCCGTGCCACGAAAGAGGGAGAGCAGGCCGGCAGCAGCCGCGCGGCCTCGGCGTCGCCCCATTCCGCGCGCAGCCGCGCCACCAGCCGCTCGGCGAGCGCGGTACGGCCTCCCGCGGCGAGCAGCCGGGCCAGCCGCTGCCGCAGCACCGCCGGCGCGTCGTCGTACGCCGCCTCCACCGCCCGGTCCGGTACGGGCAGGTCGCGTGCGGCGCGCCGCGCGTATCCGGCGACGACCGGGTCCGGGTCGGCCAGCCGCTCCGCGAGGAACCCGGCGTCCCGTCCGACGAGGGCCGCCAACGCCGCGAGCCGCCGCTCGTACGGCCCGCGCCCGTCCAGCTCGGTCAGGAGCGGGGCGAGCGTCCCGTCGTCCGCGAGCCCGCGTGCGGTCCGCGCCGTCAGGGTCAGGCGTGCGGGGAACGGCAGCGGTTCGAGGGCGGAGAGCAGTTGCTCCGCGTTGATCGGCATCCGCCGATTGTGCCCGGCGACATATGTTCACGCGATCGAATAAGGCGGCCCACCTGCGAGGGCCGTGGCCGGCCCGCCCCTCGCCGCATGGGCCTCGCGGCGTCGTCACCGGACACGAGCGGGCGGCCACCGCGTACGAGGCGGCCGTCGATCTCGCGTCATTCCTGCTCCGGGGGAGACCCGTGGGTGGACGGACCCTGGTGCTCCTGAGCCGAGATGTGGAGGCAGCGCACGGCGAGGGCCGCGATGTCGTCGTCCAGCCTTCCCCCGGCGTAGCGGAGCAAGTCCCTGCGAAGCTCCGTCAGCAGCTCATGGGGCGAGTCCGCGCGGTGCCGGCGCATCCAGTCCGGCAGCGGGAAGAACGTGCCGCCGCGGTCGCGGGTCTCCGTCACGCCGTCGGTGTAGAGCAGCATCTGATCGCCGGGGACGAAGGCGACGGTGTCCACGTGGTAGTGGTCTCCGAGCAGCGCCGCGAGATTGAGCGGAGTGGAGGGGCGGGTGGGCTCGAGAACGTGGATCTCGCCGCTCTGCACGAACACCGGCGGAGGATGCCCGCAGTTGAGGACCTTGACGTGCCCGCTGCCGTAGGGGATCTCGGTGATCAGGGCGGTGGCGAAGTGCTCCTGCTGATCGTCGGTGGGGATCGCGGCGCTGTAGCGGGTCATGGTGATCTGCAGGCGACGGACCAGCCCCTTCAGGTCCGGCTGGTCGTACGCGTTCTCCCGGAAACAGTTGATCACTGCCGCGGCCGCCCCCACCGCCGACAAGCCCTTGCCGCGTACGTCACCGATGAGCAGGCGGACGCCGTACGGCGTGTCGGCCACCTCGTAGAAGTCGCCCCCGATCCGGGCCTGCTCCTGGGCCGCCCGGTAGAGCGACTCGATCTCGATGCCCTGGATACGGTGCGGCAGCGGACGGAGCAGCACCTTCTGGGCCGCGTCGGCGACGAGCCGGACCTGGAAGAGCGTCTCCTCGCGCTGGAGTCGGAGATGGCTCGCATAGGCGGCGGCCAAGGTGACCGCAGCGATCGTGGCCACCGTGTACGGCGTTCCCAGATCGGTGTGGACGAAGCTGATGCCGATCATGATCAGAAGGCAGAACGTCCCCAGCAGGACCGTCGGGAGCACCGGCCACAGCGCGGCTGCGAGGGCGGGTGCCGCGGGCAGCAGGCGGCTGAAGGCGATCTCTCTCGGAGTGGAGAAGGCCAGGCCGGCGATGACGACGGTGACAAGCACCGGTGACAGCATGACGGCCTGCCGCTGGCCGCCGTAGGGACGGTGGCGGCGCCGGAGCTGCACTGACCTGGTCACAATTGCGATCTTATCGGGGCTAAGCGGGCACCGAACGGATCCGCCACTCTGCGATCACCCTCGGTGGGGCCCTGCCGAACCACGATCACGCTGCCGGGGCGGGAGACCGGCACGTGGTCCCTGGCCGTGCGGGCAGCCATGAAGCCTTCCGGGGGCCGCCCGCACGACGATTGGTGGGGATGGTCTGGTCCAGCCGCTCGGTGCCGTCATGCCGCTCGCGGAGGCCCAGTCGCACTGGGTCGCCGACCTGCTGGAGGGCCGGTGCGCGCTGCCCGGACGGGAGGAGATGCTCGACGAGATCCGCACGTACCGCGCCCGGACGGCCCGGCGCTGCGTCGCCTCGACCCGGCACACCATCCAGGTGGACGCGCAGGCGTATCTGCGGGAACTGGCCAAGGAGCGCAGGCGGAGGGCGGTGCCGCGGTAGCGGAACGGCACGGCCCTACGCCGACTGGCCTCGGGCGCCCGCGCGGTGCGGCTCGGGGCGAAGGCCGGGCGGACCCGACTGGCTAGACGCGGTCCTGGAAGACGCAGCTCCACACGTGCGTGCCCGCGACACCGCCGTCGGCGCGCACCGCTTCCAGCGTGTAGAAGTGCGTGGTCCCCCGCGCGGCCGTGGTGTCCGTGTAGGCGCGCGTCTGCGCCGGCAGGAGCCCGACGTGCAGCGGCTCGTAGGCCTGCGTGGTCGCGTTCCACCTGCTGACCCGGTAGCCCGCGACGGTGTCGCACTCGGCCGCGTTGTCGCACCGCCAGCTGATGGACGGCCCGTCCTCGTCGGGTCCGCCGATCACGGTGCCGTGGCCCAGGCTGCCGAGGTCCCAGTCCCGGGCGACCGTCACGGACGGCCGGACGTCCAGCTCGGTGGCCTCGACGACCGTGACCTTCGGGTCGCTCGGGGGCAGCGCGTTGCCCCAGAGGTCCCTGGCGACGACCGCGTACACGTACGTCTCGCCGTCCGGCAGATCGCCGCAGAGGACCGCGAGCGGATCGCTCGTGCCCTCCCGGCAGGAGGTGGAGCTGAGCCACTTCACCGTGCCGTCGGCCTGCCGGACGCCGGTCCAGACCGCGTAGCGCTCGACGTCGTCCTCGGTCGAGGCCGCCCAGCTCATCAGGATGCCGTCGGCGCGCGGGGTGGCCGCCACGCCGGTGACGGGCCCGGGTGCGACGCGGTCGCCGGTGCGGACGACGAGCGGGGCGGACAGCGCCGACTCGTTGCCGGCCGGGTCCACCGCCGCGACCGCGTACGTCACGTACGTGCCCGCGGGCATGTCCAGGTCGTGGCAGAGGCCGCCGGTGCTGGTCTCGTCGCTCTCCTCGGCGCAGGTCACGCGGGTGAGCGCGGCCGGGTCGAGGGTCTTGCCGGGCGAGCGGTAGACGCGGTAGGAGCCGCCGTTGTCGAAGTCCTCGTAGAAGCCGTCGGGCTGCTTCCAGTACACATCTGCGTAGCCGAAGCGGACGACGGAGCCGAGGGAGGCCGGGGACTTCGGCGGCGTACGGTCGACGCCGTCGCCGGTGACGGCGGCGTACGCCGACGGATTGCCGAGCGCGTCGAGAGCGCGGACCCGGTAGAACCGGACGGTGTTCACGGGTGCGTCGGTGCGGTACGACGCCGTGGTCGTCGTGCCCAGCAGCTCGAACGGCCCGGTGGCCGCGGAGGCGGCGTACACCTCGTACCTCGCGGCGTCGGCGGACCCCTGCCAGGCCAGGGTGGCCCACCACGCGTCGCCGGTGACCGTGAGACCGGTCGGTGCCGCCGGGCCGGTGCGGTCCACGGTCACAGCGGTGGCGTCGGGGCTGCCGACGGACTCGCGGCCTGCCTTGTCGACGGCGCGGACCTCGTACAGGAAGGTCTGGCCCGTGGCGGGCGTCGCGTCCACGAAGGACGGGGAAGTGAGCAGCGCCGAGCCGCCGGCCCTCACCCACTGGGTGGTGCCCAGCCGGCGGTAGACGCGGTAACCGGCGAGGTCCATCTCCTTGTTCGCGGCCCAGCGCAGGGTGGTCTTCGCGGTGTCCCGGTTGTACGCGGCGGTGAGACCGGTCGGGGCGAGCGGCTTGACCGTGTCGACGGCGGCCTGCGTGCGTGGGGCGTACGTGAACGCGGCTTGGGCGAGGCCGGTCCAGGCGACGTAGTCCACGCGGAGCGTGTGCTTGCCGGCCGGGACGGTCAGGTCGACGGTCTTGCGGGCCGTGGTGGAGACGTTCTTCCACAGGTTGATCTTCCGCACGCCGTCGACGTAGACGCGCATGCCGTCCTGGGTGGCGGCGGAGAGCCGGAAGGGGCCGCCGGAGCCGAAGTCCCGGGTGAGGGACCAGCGGACGGAGAAGTTGTCCTTGGGCAGCGTGACGCCGGTCGGATCGCCGTACCCGTAGTTCTCGTTCACGGCGGAGTCGCAGGCGGTCAGCTTCGGCGTGCCGCTGAACGTGGAGTTGTTGAAGTACTGCGCTTTCCAGACGGGAGAGACGCAGGTGACGGCCGCGGAGGCCGGAGCGGCGAGCATCAGATCGCCGGTGGCGGCGAGGGCGGCCGTCGCGGCGAGCGCGGTCAGCCGGGTACGAGTCATCACAGAAGGTGGGGCCCTTTCCGGACCAAGGCGAATCAGGTGGCGCGTGTGTGACTCACGAGGCGGGGGCAGGGTTGCGCCCGCCCCCTCACCTTCTTCACGGAACTCGGCCGGGCGACGGTGGTACCGGTGCACGTCAGGCCGTGAAGGCGGCGGTCGCGGGACGCGCGGGCATGGAGCCGGCGGGCGAACCTGCCCCAGCTGTCCTCACTGCCGGCCCGGAGGGTGACGGCCCGTCGGATTCCTCCTCATCGCCCGCCCTCATCGGCCCCTGCCGCTTGGTGACGGGCTCGGGTGGAGCTCGCCCTCCGGCTGCTGTGCGCGAAGTCGGCTTCGCCTCGCGGACAGTTCGCGCTCGGCGGGCCTCATGGCTGTTCCTCAGGCGGGCTTTTCGGCGGTGGCGGTCAGTATCGCGCGGCCGAGGATGTGGCCGGACATGGTGAAGCCGAGGACGGCCGGGGTGGCGTCGGCGGGGATGCCGATGGCGTCGACATCGAGGGCGTGCACCACGGTGAAGTAGCGGTGCGGGCCGTGACCCGCCGGCGGGGCGGCGCCTATGAAGCGGGCGGCGCGGGCGTCGTTGGGCAGCTGGAAGGCGCCTCCGGGAAGTCCCGAGCCCGTCTCGTCGCCGGCGCCTTCGGGCAACTCGGTGACGGTGGCCGGGATGTCGGCAACCGCCCAGTGCCAGAACCCGGACCCGGTGGGGGCGTCGGGGTCGTAGACGGTGACGGCGTAGCTCCTGGTGCCTTCCGGTGCGCCACTCCAGGACAGCTGCGGGGAGACGTCCTTCCCGCCGGGAACGCCGAAGAGGCCGGAGTACTGCTCGATCGACCAGGCCGCGCCGTCGGTGACGGTGGTGCTCGCAACGCTGAAGGAGGCCGCCTCGGGGAGGCGGGCAAAGGGGTCGTTGGCGCTCATGGCGTCTTCCTTCCAGTCCGTGCTGTGGGGTGGCGTGATGCGGCCGACGGAGGTTCGGCGCTGGCGCCGCCTGGAGTCGCTACGCCCGCTGCGCACCCATGAGATCTACTGAGATCGACGATAACATCAATAATCGATTATCTATCCGATCGTCTATTCTGTAGGCATGAGTCAGACGACCCACACCTCCACCTCGTCGGGGAAGAAGCAGATGCTCTCCGAGCAGGTCTACGCACACCTGCGGGACGCGATCATGCGCGGAGACCACGCCCCCGGTGCCGCCCTCAAGCCCCAGGACCTCGCCAAAGAGCAGGGCGTGAGCCTGGCCGTCGTACGCGAGGCGCTCGTGCGGGTGGTCGGCGAGGGCCTCGCCGACCGCCTGCCCAACCGGGGCTTCGCCGTCCCGGCCTTTTCCGACCGCCGCTGGCAGGAGATCGCGGAAGCACGCCGGACCGTCGAACCGGCCATGCTGCGCATGTCCGTCGAGCGCGGCGACGTCGACTGGGAAGCCCGCGTAAGAGCCGCCCATCACCGTCTGAGCCGTACCCCGGCGTACGTACCGGAGGAGGGCGAGCACTACAGCAGCGCATGGGCCGAAGCCCATCGGGTCTTCCACCGCACCCTGCTGGAGGGGTGCGGCAACCTCGTCCTGCTGGAGACCTTCGACCGGATGTGGACCGCGAGTGAACTGGCACGCCGCTGGTCCGCGCACCGCAACCCCGGCAGGGACGGCGCCCTGGAACATCGCCGGCTGGAAGAGGCCGCGCTCGCCCGCGACGCCGACACCGCGGCCGAGGTCCTGACCCGACACCTCACCCAGACCGCGGCCGGACTGACCGACTGCCCCCACGACCAACCCACAGCGGAGGCCTGATGTCTCGCCCACTCGGCCGCACGACCGCATCTGATCACCGACACCGGAGCCACAGCATGACTTCCAGCGAGGCGACCACAGGCCGCCGCTGTCACCACGCCGTCAGTCCCCTGCACGCGGCCGTGTACTTCGCACCGGAGCGGCAGGGCGAACTCGCGGCGCTCGGGCTGGAGCGAGGAGCCATGTCCTACTACGCGGGACGCGCCGCCCCGCTCGGTGCCGTGGGCGCGGGCACGGTCACCGCGACGTTCTACAACTTCAACCACGAGCATGTGCGGCGGTACATCCCCGCCGCCTGGACGGTCGCCACACCGGAGGCGGTGCTCGCGGCGGTGCTGCGCGGTGTGGACGGGATGCTGCGGCGGCTGCTCGGAGCGGAGGTCCTCGCGTCGAAGGAGATGGCCGAGGCGGCCGAGCTGGCGCTGCGCGCCACCGAAGCGTGCCACCGCGAGGCGCGCCCGCTGTATGCGGCGCACGCCGGCCTCCCGGTGCCCGAGGCAACCCACCTGGCCCTGTGGCACGCCGCGACACTGCTGCGCGAGCACCGGGGGGACGGTCACCTCGCCGCCCTGGCCATCGCCGGCCTGTCCGGCATCGAGGCGCTGGTCCTGCACAACGCCACCGGCACGGCACCGACTTCGGCACTGTTCATGCGGACCCGCGGGTGGTCCGCGCAGCAGTGGGACGCCGCCAGGGAGCAGTTGCTCGAGCGCGGCCTGCTGGACGACGCAGGGGACCTCACGCAGGCGGGCACGACCCTGCGCGGCGAGGCCGAGGCGCTCACCGACCGCCTGGACGCAGCCCCGTACGACCACCTCGGCCCGGCCGCCACAGCACGCCTGACCGAACTGGCCGGTGACTTCTCCAGCACCTTGAGAGCAGCGGGCGCCTTCCCTGCTGCGCTCTTCGGCAAGGGCTGAGGGGCCGGGGCAGGGGGGACGGGTCCACGCCCTGTTCGCCACCGAGGGTGCCAACGGCTTCGCGCCGTTCGAAGCGACCGGCGACGGCTGCTCGAACCGACCGTCGGACGGGCCTCATCAGTCGGCCTGCCGGAGCCGGAACATAGGCAAGGTCGAGCCTCTGCCTCGACCTGTTCATGTGCACGTGCAGCGGCGCCACTGGTGCCGGCCGGCGTTGTCCGGAGCGAGGGCTTCTCGGGTGCCGGCCGCCTGTTCCGCAAATTGGCCGGTCAGGTGACGCTCGATCAGCGGAGCGCGACGCCGGTGTTGCCATCGTTCCGATTCTCCCGACCGCCACCGAACGGGCTTGGCCGTTCCCCGGGTGCGGGGTGGGTTGCGGGGCGCCCGGGACGCAGGACGGGGGCCGGCCGAGCGCCCAAGGGCCGCAGCCAGTGGCCGACATGGTGGCGCCACCACCTGGCGGAGGAGGGCGCGCCGTCGATTTTCCGGTGCGGCTGGTGGCGAGGGACGTCGTGTCAGCTGTTCGGGCCGTCCGCGACCCACGCGCTCCACGGCATGTTCCAATCGCTGAGCCCGTTGTCCGAGGCCAACTTGGTCTTGTCCTGGGAGTGCTTGATGATCACGATGTCACCGATCATCGACTGGTCGAAGAACCACGCGGCGGGCTGGCTGCCGTCGCCGCCGCCCCTGACATCCTTCAGGCCCACGCAGCCGTGGCTGGTGTTGACCTTCCCGAAGACCGAGTCGGTGCCCCAGTAGTTGCCGTGGATGAACGTGCCCGAGTCGGTCAGGCGCATGGCGTGCGGCACGGCCTTGATGTCGTACGAGGGCTTGCCGTCCTTCTCCGTGAGGCCGACGCTCGCACCGTTCATATGGAGCTTCTTGAACTTCTCGGAGATCACCATCTGACCGTTGTACGTCGGGTGCTCGGTGCTGCCTGACGAGATCGGGATGGTCTTGATCGTCTTGCCGTCCCGGACGACCGTCATCTGCTTCGTCCTCGCGTCCACGGTGCTGATCTGGCTGCGGCCGATCTTGAACGTGACCGTCTTCTGGATGCCGTGGCGGTTGAGCGTGACGGTGACGGTGGAGCCGGACTTCCAGTACTTCTCGGGGCGGAAGTCCAGGCGGTGGTCGTTGAGCCAGTGGCCGACGGCCCGCTGGCCGCTGCTGGAGCTGACCTGGATCTCCGACTCCACGGCGGCCTTGTCGCTGATCGCCGAGTTGAAGTTGACCGACACCGGCATGCCCACGCCGACGGTCGATCCGTCCGCGGGCGAGAGATGCCCGATGAAGTCGTTGGCCGGGGAGACCGTGGTGATCGTGGCGTTACCGGTGGCGGAGCGGCCCTTGGCGTCCTCGGCCTCTGCGGCGATCTGATACTTGGTGGCACGCTCCAGCCGGCCGTTCGGCTTCCACGAGGCGCCGTCCGCGGACAGAGTGCCCGGGATCTCGTCACCCGTCGCGACGGCGGTCATGGTCACCTTGGTGAGCTTGCCGTTACTGACTGTCACGTCGACCGGACCGTCGACCGCGACGTTGTGCGTGCCTTCGCCCGGCGTGATCTCTATGCGGGCGTCGGAAGCGTCCTGGGGGTCGGCCTCGGTCGCCTGCGCCGACGGCTGCGATGCCGAGTGGGCGTCGGCGTCGTTGCCGCTGGCGGCGGCGATGCTCGTGCCGCCGAAGGCCGTGACTGCGAGTGTGCAGCCGAGTACTCCGGCCGTGGCAGCCAGCCCGGCGCGTCGTCTGTAGAGCGTGATCAAGCGCTTCTCCCTGTCGCTGGTCTTTGCATCCCTGTGTTGATCGCCGAAGCAGCGCAACTATCGGTAAACCTACGTATAGGCGTATCTGTGCCCATGTGTATGTAAATTGTGATGAATGCCATGCGTGATGTGGATGGCTCGCCGCGGTCAGGCCGTCGTGACGCGCTGGTGGCGCCGCTCGACGGTGTGCGAGACAACAGGTGAAGGCGAGCGGGGCCGGCCACATCGCCGCGCCGAGGCCCCGGGCATGTCCGCCATCGGCGATGTGAGCGCCGGCGACGAGGGGAAATGGTTGGACGGACTGACGCCGGGGCTTGTAGCTTGCAGTCGACCGCGACACCGCCCAAGGAGGTGAGACCCATGAACGCTGTATCGACGTGGGCGCTCCCCCTTCCCGTCACGGCCGGCGACTGACGCAGGTGTCGCCGGGAGCGCCTCGACAACAAGGCACTCCCGAAAGGCAACACCTATGGACTCTCCGCAGTTCACCACCGAGCCGTCGTCGAACGGCACGGTCGAGCGCGACTTCACCGTGGCCGAGGTCCTCGGGGTTCTCCGGTCGCCGGCCTCGCGCGCCGATCGCGCACCCCTCATGTTCGACGTGATCATCGCCGGGTGCGGGCCTGCCGGCGCGATGCTGGCCGCCGAACTACGGCTGCACGACGTGCGGGTACTCGTCCTGGAGAAGGAAACCGAGCCCGCGTCGTTCGTCCGCATCGTCGGTCTGCACATTCGCAGTCTCGAGCTGATGGCCATGCGCGGACTCCTGGAGCGCATCCGTCCACACGGAAGACAGCGTCCGGCAGGCGGATTCTTCGCCGCCATCGACAAGCCCGCGCCCCAGGGCCTGGATTCCGCGCACGCCTATCTGCTGGGCATCCCGCAGCCCGTCATCGTCCGGCTGCTCGAAGAGCATGCGACCGCACTGGGCGCGCAGGTCCGGCGCGGTTGCGCGGTGGCCGCCTTCGAGCAGGACGACGAGGGCGTGACCGTCGAGCTGGCCGACGGCGAACAGCTGCGTGCGCGCTATCTCGTCGGTTGTGACGGCGGGCGCAGCACGGTGCGCAAACTGCTCGGTGTCGGCTTCCCCGGTGAGCCCTCGCGGACCGAGACGCTGATGGGCGAGATGGAAGTGGGCGTGCCGCAGGCGGAGATCGCCGCCAGGGTGACCGAAATCCGCAAGACCCATCACCGGTTCTGGCTCAGGCCCTTCGGTGAAGGCGCGTACAGCGTCGTGGTCCCCGCCGCGGGCGTCAGCGATCGCGCGCAGCCGCCCACCTTCGAGGATTTCAAACAACAGCTGCGCGCCGTCGCCGGAACCGATTTCGGCGTGCACTCCCCGCGCTGGTTGTCCCGCTTCGGCGATGCCACCAGGCTGGCCGAACGCTATCGGGTGGGGCGGGTGCTGCTGGCCGGCGACGCGGCCCACATCCACCCGCCCACCGGCGGACAGGGACTCAACCTGGGACTTCAGGACGCGTGCAACCTCGGCTGGAAGCTGGCCGCACAGATCCGTGGCCGGGCGCCGAGAACTCTGCTGGACACCTACTCGGCCGAACGCCGTCCGGTCGCCGAGGCCGTGCTGGACAACACCCGCGCCCAGATGGAACTGCAGTCCACCGAACCGGGCCCGCAGGCCGTGCGCAGGCTCCTCAGCGAACTGATGGACATCGACGAGGTGAACCGCCGTCTCATCGAGAAGATCACCGCGATCGATATCCGCTACGACTTCGGCGCAGGCCCCGACCTGCTCGGCCGCCGCCTGCGGGACATCGACGTGCAGCAGGGCAGTCTCTACGGTCTGATGCATCGAGGCCGCGGCCTGCTGCTGGATCGCACCGAACGCCTGACTGTCGGCGACTGGTCGGACCGGGTCGATCACCTCGCGGATCGCACTGCGGCACTGGATGTTCCGTGCGTCCTGCTGCGCCCCGACGGCCACGTCGCCTGGATCGGCGACGATCAGCAGGACCTGGACGACCACCTCTCCCGCTGGTTCGGCGAGCCCGCCCACTGATGTCGCCTGAGCAACCGAAACGCCCGTAAGGAGGATCGAACGGTCGGTAGCGACTGACCATCGGAAGGCTGGAGGCAGCATCAGCCGTGGTGCTCTGACGCCAGGGTCGCCAGGGTCGGCCTGCGAGGAGGGTCGGCCTCCGAGTGGCGACCGGAGGACGGCGGAAGAGCACCACGGAGTGGATCGGCGCAGGCGGCCAGGCGTTCGTCCGACGGCGGGCCGATGAGCAGGATCCGGTTCAGCCTCCGAGGCGGCGTGCGAGGCGGAGCAGGTCTGGCAGGTGCAGTATCCGTCCGTCGAAGCCGGGGAGGGGGACATGGAGCGGCTGGGTCCAGCGGGTGGGGATTGCGTCCAGCCCGTAGTACGCCCCCGCGAGGCCTCCGGTCACCGCGGCGACGGTGTCCGTGTCACCGCCGAGGTCGATCGCCGCGCGTATCGCGTCTTCGAAGCTGGTGGTGGTGCGCAGGGCCCAGACGGCGGAGCCCAGGCAGGGCCAGACGGCGCCGTTGAACTCGGTCGCCTGATCGGGGTGCCAGTCGGGCGCGAGGACGGTGGCGTAGCGACCGCGGTGGTCGGGGTGGACGAGGGCCAGGATGGCGGGGAGCGCGGTGAGGGGGTCGGTGTCCTCGAGGATGACGCGGATGAGTTCGTGGAAGATCGCGGTGCCTTCCCAGGCTGCGCGGTCGCCGTGGGTGAGGGCGGCGATGCGGCGGGCCGCATCCATGGTGGCTTCCTGGCCGGCGGGTGCGAAGTGGACCGCGGAGGTCGATGCCCGCATCAAGGAGCCGTTGCCCGCTGCTCGCTGGTTGACCTGGAAGTGGATCGCGGCGGCGAGGTCCCAGGGCATGCCACTGGTCAGGACGTCTTCGGTCTGCAGGCCGATGTCCTTCGGTTCCGAGGCTGCCCACCGCTGGAAGCGGGCGAAGATGTCCGGCAGATCCAGTCCGTGCCGCTCCAGCAGCGACTCCGCGACCAGGACGGCCAGCTGCGTGTCGTCAGTGGCCTCGCCGGGGTCCCAGCCACCGCCTCCGCACATCTCGCCACCGGCACCGGGCGCGGGGAACCGCGCGGAGAACACCCCCTGGGGACCGAACTCGAAGGGACCGCCCAGGGCGTCACCCACCGCCGAGCCGACGATCGCCCCGGCGGCCCGCTGCATCCGCTCCATCCGGGCAGGTTATCTGCGCCGCGCCGACGACCGCGCGGCCCTATTTCCTTCTTCGGCTCCCGAACCATCGGCGGTCAACGCGT
This sequence comes from Streptomyces sp. NPDC058295, assembly GCF_042880655.1. Lineage (NCBI taxonomy): Bacteria > Bacillati > Actinomycetota > Actinomycetes > Kitasatosporales > Streptomycetaceae > Streptomyces > Streptomyces sp. NPDC058295. The sequence continues at coordinate 19,105 of NZ_JBHVYO010000060.1, read as the reverse complement.
CGCGCATCCGGAGGCGCGCCGCGTGCATCACCCTACGTTTGACACCCGTGCAGGTCACACAACGCGTTCAGGTCGATGCCGCGCCGGGAGCGCCGCAGCACGCCGCCATCGCCGTAGCGGGCGAACTGGGCGCGGTAGCCGTGCCACTTGGGATATGTGCTGGTGGAGTGCTCACGGACTGGCGCCCCTTGCAAGGGGTGGTCCCCACGACGGCTTGGTCATGCCTGGTTCCCTGCCGTGGCGTCGCAGCTGAGATGCCCTGGCCGGTTGTCCGGCTCTTGTCAGCGGGGGACAGCCGCGAGCTGACGGCTGCGATCAGGCTTGAGATGTACATGCGTGTGGGGGGAGGGGGTCGGGCGGACAGGCCGCCTCGGGCAAGGCGTCCGGATGCGTGGGGTGGCTGTTGGCCTGGGGTATTGCCGGTTGGTTCTGAGAGGCGACCACCCCTGCCGGGTGTCGTGCTCGCATGCGACACTGCTGCACATGTTCGGAGTCATCGACCTTCCCACCTATCTGGCAGGACTCGTCCTGATCGTCCTCCTTCCAGGGCCCAACTCCCTGTACCTCCTGTCCGTCGCCGCGCGGCGCGGGGTACGGGCCGGGTACACGGCCTCGGCCGGGGTGTGGTGCGGGGACACCGTGCTGATGACTCTCTCCGCGGCCGGGGTGGCCTCGCTGCTCCAGGCCAATGCCGTGCTCTTCGGCATCGTGAGGTACGCGGGCGCCGGCTATCTGACCTGGCTGGCCGTCGGGATGCTGCGGGCCGCCTGGGGGATGTGGCGGACGCGTCGTGAGCGGGTGCTCGCGGAGGACGGACCCGCCGCGGTCTCCGTCGAACGGCCCTTCCGGCGGGCGCTGGTCGTCAGCCTGTTCAACCCCAAGGCGATCCTGTTCTTCGTCGCCTTCTTCGTGCAGTTCGTCGACCCGGGGTACGCCTACCCGGCGCTCTCCTTCGTCGTCCTCGGCGTGCTGGCCCAACTCGCCAGCGTGCTGTACCTCAGCGCCCTGATCTTCGGCGGCACCCGGCTGGCCGGCGCCTTCCGCCGCCGCAGGCGGCTGACGGCGGGGGCCACCTCGGCGGCCGGCGTGCTGTTCCTCGGGTTCGCGGTGAAGCTCTCCCTCGCCAGCGCCTGACCCTTGCAGATGTCGTTGCCGTACAACACCTGAAGAACCTGCCGAACCACGGTGGCGGGCCTGTGCCGGGGGACGGGGCCGCGCGGCACACGGCGTGCATCCCGGCCGTGGGCTAGCGGGTGCGGACGGCGGTCGGCTGCGCGGCGCGGGCCACGACGAAGAGGAACAGTCCGCAGGCCGCGACGAGCAGCCATCCCGGACGGGACGCGGCGGCTAGGCCGGTGGCGCCGGCGCCCGCGACCAGGCCCCCGGCGAGGGCGATACCGACCGCCGCCCCGACCTGGCGCGCGGTGGAGGTGATCGCCCCTGCCACGCCGGCCCGGGAGAGCGGCAGACCGCTGACCGCGGTGTTGGTGAGAGGGGCGTTGGCGAAGCCGAACCCGATGCCGATCAGCAGGTGGGCGAGGAGAATCAGCGGCACGCTCGTGTCCTGGTCCAGGTTCGTCAGGCACAGACCGCCGGCCGCGATGAAGGCACCCGCGAGGATCAGCGGACGCCGCGGTCCGAGGCGCCCGACCAGGGCTCCGGACCAGGGCGCGCACAGGGTGGCCCCGAGTGCCATGGGCAGGGTCGCGGCGCCGCTCGCGAGGGGTGTCCAGCCACGGGTGTGCTGGAGGTAGAGGGTGTTGAGCAGCAGGCTCACGTTCAGCGCGACGAACACCGCCATGGCGCCGAGCACCGCCGTGGCGAACGGCGGCCGGCGGAAGAGGCCGAGGTCCATCAGGGGTTCACGTCGGCGCAGCTCGACCAGGACGAACCCTGTCGTCGCCGCCGTGATCAGCGCATAGCCGGTCAGGGCCAGGGGCGAGGTCCAGCCGATGCCGGGTCCTTCGATGAGGACGCCGACGAAGAGGCCGAGGACCACGGTGAGGAGCACCTGGCCGGGCAGGTCGAGGCGCCGGGCGCGCTCTGCGCGGGACTCCGGCACGAACACGGCGACCAGGACGAGCGAGGCGACGACGACCGGCGCGTTGATCCAGAACACCGAACGCCAGCCGAACGCGGCGATGAGCCCTCCGCCGGTGACCGGGCCCGCCGCCATGCTGAGCCCGAAGACCGACGCCCACACGCCGATCGCCCGGGCCCGTTCCCGTGGGTCGGGCATCGCGTTCACCACGATCGCCAGGGCCACCGGGCTCAGCATGGAGGCCCCGACCCCCTGAACGGCCCGGGCGGCGACCAGCACGCCGAGTGACGGGGCGAGGGCGCAGGCGAGGGAGGCCAGGCCGAAGACGAGCAGTCCGCACTGGAAGACACGGCGGCGTCCGAAGCGGTCCGCGAGCGCGCCGGAGACCATGAGGAGGCCGGCCAGGACCACGGTGTAAGCGTTGACGACCCACTCCAGACCGCGGGTGCCCACGTCGAGGCCGTCCCCGATCTCGGGCAGGCCCACGTTGACGATGGTGGTGTCCACACCCACCAGGAACATGCTGAGCGCGCAGACGGCCAGTACCGTCCAGCGCCTGCGCGCGCTGAGCGGGGAGGGCGGAGCGGCCAGGGATGTCGTGAGCACGGGAGGTCCCCCTTCTACGGGATCGGCTGCCGCCCAGACTCGGACCGGGGGAGGGTCCGGGCCCAGGAACTTTGCGAAGACCGCAAAATGGCCGCATGGACGCCGACCTCGCGGAACTCCTCGACAGCATCGGGCCCCGGCTGCGCGGCCTGCGGCGCGACCGCGGCCTCACCCTGGAAGCCCTGTCGAAGGACACCGGAATCTCCGTCAGCACGCTGTCGCGCCTGGAGTCGGGCCGACGGCGCCCGACGCTCGATCTCCTCATCCCGCTCGCCCGCGCCCACCGCGTCGCGCTGGACCAGCTGGTGACGGCTCCGGCGACCGGTGATCCGCGGGTCCATCTGCAGCCTCGAAGCCGGGAGCGCGGGAGTGTCCTCGTCCCGCTGACGCAGTACCCGGGCCGGGTCCAGGTCTTCAAGCAGGTGCTCTCGCACCGTGAACCGCGGCTGGTCACCCACTCCGGCTACGAGTGGCTCTACGTGCTCGCCGGCCGGCTCCGCCTCATCCTGGGGGAGCGCGAGATCACTCTGCGGCCGGGCGAGGTGGCCGAGTTCGACACCGGCGAACCCCACTGGTTCGGCCCCGCCGACGCCGAAGCGGTCGAGATCCTGCACCTGTTCGGCCCCCACGGCGACCAGGCCGTCGTCCGTGCGGGCCCGACAGCGCACGACTGAACGGTGCCGAAGGGCGGCAGTGCCACACGGACGCCATGGGAAAGCCGCGGACGATCGATGGCCCGTACGGCGAGCCCGTGCCGGGCGACCTGCTGCGCCGGATCATCGCGTTCCGCGTGCGCGAGCACGAGGACGACGGCGTGCTGTGGGGGTGACGGCCACGGAGGCGGACATAGTGAGACCGCTGACGGGCGGCCGCTGTGAGTCGGCCACGGAGCACGTCCGTCGGCCACGTCGGGCGGCCGCCTTCGGCGGTCGCGTCCGCGCTCAAGCCGCGGCCGGCTCGGCGTCCTCGTCTCCGTTGGAGAGGCGCCCCGGGCACGGCTCTGCCCGTTCCCTCGGTCGAGGCGCGCCTGCTTTGCCTTTGCCGTGGTGAAGCATGGTGAAGCCGCTGGGGCCGCGTCCGGAGCGGCCGGACTCCAGGGACCCGAGGTCCAAGGGCGATGAGTCTCGCGGCGGTCGTCGGTCTGTATTCCCGAGACGCGATCAACCGCACTCGATCGAGGAGAGCCTCATGACCGCCACCTACACCTTTGACGTCTTCTCCAGCCTCGACGGCTTCGGCGCCGCCAGTGGCAACTGGACCGGCTACTGGGGCAAGCAGGGCCCCGAGCTTCTCGACCACCGCCTCGACCTGTACGCCGAGGAGCAGCGGATGGTCTTCGGGGCCAACACCTATCGGGCGTTCGCACGGATGCTGGCTGCGAGCACCGAGGAGTCCGAGGTGCGTGACCCATGGGTCACACGGATGCGAAGCCTGCCGGCGACGGTGGTGTCGACCACGCTGGAAGAACCCCTCGACTGGCCGGACGCGAACGTCCTGAGCGGCGATGCCGTCGACGTCGTCGCCCGGCTCAAAGAGGAGTCCGAGGTGCCGTTGCGCTCGCACGGCAGCCTGTCGATGAACCGCGCGCTGATGGCCGCCGGTCTGGTCGACCGCGTCCAGGTGACGCTCTTCCCCGTGATCACCGGTCGGACCGGGCTGGACCCGATCTTCCAGGGTGCGGCCGACTTCGACCTCGAGCTGATCGAGCACCGCACGCTCGACGGCCACACCCAGGAACTCGTCTACCGGCCCGTCCTGCATGTCTGAGTCACGCATGACGACCGATCCTGCGGAAGGCCGCACCGGCGCCTCCCGGTGATGTGTGGCGACCGTCGGCCCCGGGCCGTCAGGGCAGGATCGAGTCGACGTATCCGCCGTCGACCCGCAGGGCTCCTCCCGTCGTGGCCGAAGCCTGGTCGGAGCTGAGGTAGACGACCATGTGGGCGATCTCCTCGGGCTCGATCAGCCGTTGCAGAAGGGACTGCGGCCGGTGCTTCCGCATGAATGCGCGCTGGGCCTCGTCCCAGGGGAGGTCGCGGTCGACGAGTTGGTGGACGAAGTCCTCGACCCCGCCGGTGTGGGTGGGGCCGGCGATGACCGAGTTGACCGTCACCCCCGTGCCCGCCGCCTGCTTCGCGAAGCCGCGGCCCACGGCGAGGAGCGCGGTCTTGGACATGCCGTAGTGGATCATCTCGGCCGGGATGACGACCGCCGAGTCGCTGGCGATGTACTGGATCCGGCCCCAGCCGCGCTCCGTCATGCCCGGAAGGTACAACCGGGTCAGCCGTACGGCGGCCAGCACGTTCACCTCGAAGTAGCGCCGCCACTCCTCGTCGCTGATCTCCAGGGGGTCGGCGGAGCCGAAGATGCCGAGGTTGTTGACGAGGATGTCCACCTCGGGCAGCGCCTCCAGGACACGCTGGGCGCCCTCCTCGCTCGCCACGTCGGCGGCCACGGGCACGAAGGATGCCCCCGGCACCTCCGTCGCCAGCCGCGCCACGCCCTCGGCGACCCGCCGCTCGTCTCGGCCGTTCACCCCTACGCGGGCGCCGGAGCGCGCGAGCCCGGCGGCGATGGCCGCGCCGATGCCCTGCGTCGAGCCCGTCACCAGGGCGGTGCGTCCCGCCAGATCGATCTGCATGTGGAACCAGTCCCTTTGTGCGTCTGTCCGTCCGTCCTGCGTGCCGGTACCTCCGCCGCCACCGTCAGCCTGGCGGCAGGGCGATCGGCTCGCCACTCCGGCCGCTGCCGACGGCCTCGGCTGCGTCTGCCCACTCGGCGACGGGGGACACGCGTGTCGGGCTCGTGTCGCGCGGGGGAACACCCGAGCCGCGGACACGCGAGCCGCGGACACGCGAGCCGCGGGGCACGCACCCTGTCGGTCAATGCCGTCGGCGTGATTCCGGTCGGACCCCCGGCCGCCGCACCATTCGGACAGCCCGCACAAAGAATCTCTGGTCAGCAAGGGGAGGGAGCGGTCGAGTCGGGTCGTCCCGCGCCGACATCCGGCACCCCTTGATGGCGAGTTTGCGAACTGTGCTGGTCGAACACTGTTCGGGCTGATCGAAACTCTCGTATAGTGACGCCCGGTTGATCACCGACTACAGACTTCTGTGCACTATCTGCCCCTTAGGACAACACAAGGGTCGCGTTCCCGAGCGGCCACCCGAGGACCTGAGCGATGACCGCGCCCGCCCCTTCCGGCGACCGATCCACCATCCGTTCGCTGCTTCCCCTACCCCTGTTGACCGCTGCCCTGTCCGCCCTTGCCGTCGTATGGACCGTCACATCCGTACCCGAGTCGGCCCAGGCGCTCGTGGGCTGCGGCGGCGCCGTCGCCGCGGTGCTGCTGTGCGTGGCCGTCACCGTCGCCGTACACGCGCGACGCACCGCGCGCTCCGTACGTGCCGCGCTGCGGACGGCGACCGCCGAGGCCGAGCGGGCCGCCCAGGAGCGCGACCTCCAGGCGGAACGATGGCGCCGTGAACACCAACGGCACACCGACGCCACCGCACACGAACGAGCCAGGCTCGCCGAGGAGTTCACCAGGGAGCGCGCGGTGCGCGCCCAGGAGGCCGAGGTCGAAAGGGCCCGGCTCGCGGCCGAGGTGCGCAGGCTCACCGGGGAACTCGACCGCGCCCTCGGCGACCGCGACACCGCGATCGCCGCGACCGCCAACGCCGCGGCCCGAATGCAGGCACAGGCCACCGGCACCCTGGCCGACCTGCGCGCCATGGAGGAACGGCACAGCGACGAGGACGTCCTCGCCGACCTGCTGCACCTGGACCACCGCACCGCCCAGGCCGGCCGTCTCGCCGACTCCGTCGCCGTCCTCACCGGCGCGCGTTCGGGACGCCGTTGGGCGCGCCCCATCTCCATGGAGTCCGTTCTGCGCGGCGCCATGGGCCGGATCAGCGGCTACCAGCGCATCCGCCTGCACTCCGTCAGTGACACCGCGGTGGCCGGACACGCGGCCGAGGGCGTGATGCACGCGCTCGCCGAAGTACTGGACAACGCCGCCAACTTCTCGCCTCCCAACGCCGAGGTGCACGTCTACGTCGAGGAAGTGCCGGCCGGCGCCATCGTCTCCGTGGAGGACAGCGGGCTCGTCATGAGCGACGTCCAGCTGCGCCGCGCGGAGCAGGCCGTCTCCGGCGACGCGGGCGGACTCGGCGGACTCACCGGCACCCGGCTCGGCCTCGCCGTGGTGGGACGCCTCTCGCGCAAACACGGCATGAAGGTGTCCTTCCGGCCCTCCGCGCGGGGCGGCACCGGTGTGCTCATGCTCATTCCCCAGGACATCCTCACCGCGGCGCCGTCGCCCGTACGGCGTCCGGCGGACCCGCCCGCGCGCAGCACCTCGACGCGGGCCCCGCAGCCGGACCTCGGCGCGCCCGCTCCCGCCGAAGCCGCCACGCCCCCGGAGCAGGTCCAGCCGCAGGAGACCGGCGCCGAAGCCCCGCAAACCGGCGACGGACTGCCCAAGCGCCGGCGCGGCCGCACCCTGGCCGCCGCCGAGAACGCACGCGCCGCCGCCCAGAGCGCCGAGCGCCGCACGAGCCCGCCCGAGGACATCCGCGTCCGCGCCAACCGCTTCGGCGCCTTCCGCCAGGCGGTGCGCGCCGCAGGCCCGGCGGAGCGCACGGGCGGCCACCCGCTGCCGGCCGACCCCGACGACTCGCACACCACGCCGTCTCCGCAGACCGAGACAGCGCCCGGCAGTCCCACCCCCTCGCACCCGGAAGGCGACACCACCTCATGACCGGCACGACGACCGCCGACGAGAAGCTCACCTGGCTCATAGAAGGACTCCTCGAGCGCACCCCGGGGGCCCGGCACGCCCTCGTGCTCTCCCGTGACGGGCTGAAGCTGTGCCGTACCCCGGAACTGACGGTCGACCAGGCCGACCAGCTCGCCGCCATCGCCGCCGGCATCCAGTCGCTGTCGCACGGCGCCTCGGTCGAGTTCGGCGACGGCAGCGGAGGCGTGCGTTCCTCGATGACCGAGTTCTACGGCGGAACCCTCTTCATCGTGGAGGCCGGTGAAGGCGCGCATCTGGCCGTGGTCACCACCGAGGAGGCCGAGCCCGGACTCGTCGGGCACAACATGAGCGAGCTGGTCGAACAGCTCGGCGAGCACCTGACGGCCCCGCCTCGCACGGCGTGAAGCGCCCGGGCAGGGACGACGCCCCCGACCGGCTCTACACCCTCACCGGGGGACGCAGCCGCTCGGGGCCCGACAGTCCCTTCGACCTGGTGACGCTGGTGGTGGCCGAGAGCGACCCCACCGTCGGCATGCAGTCCGAGCACGCGGCGGTGCTCAGGCTGACACAGGCGCCCACCGCCGTGGTGGAGGTCGCCGCCGAACTGGGGCTTCCCGTGAGCATCACCAAGATCCTGCTGTCCGACCTGCTCGCCGCCGGCCGGGTCAGCGCCCGCCACCCCCGCAACTCCGCCCTTCCCGATCCCGACGTCTTGGAGCAGGTGCTCGTTGGACTCCGCAACCTCTGACGTGCGCACCCCCCTGGGTGCCACCGCCGACAACGGTCTGAAGATCGTCGTCGTGGGTGGCTTCGGCGTCGGAAAGACGACCATGGTCCGCTCGGTCAGCGAGATCCGTCCCCTCAACACCGAGGAGACGATGACGAGGGCCGGCGAGACGGTCGACGACATCAGCGAGATCCGCGGGAAGACCGCCACCACCGTGGCCTTCGACTTCGGCCGGATCACCCTCGACGAGCGCAACGTGCTGTACCTCTTCGGCGCGCCCGGCCAGGAACGCTTCTGGTTCCTGTGGGACCGGCTGTTCTCCGGCACCCTCGGCGCGGTCGTCCTGGTCGACACCCGGCGCATCGACGACTCCTGGTACGCCATCGACCGTCTGGAGCGCCACGGCACGCCGTTCATCGTGGCCTGCAACGACTTCGGCGGCGCCCGCCACGCGCACAGCGATGTCCGCGAGGCCCTGGATCTCGATCCGCAGGTGCCCCTGATCGACTGCGACGCCCGTACCCGGGAGTCCAGCAAGCAGGTCCTCATCACGCTCGTCCAGCACATCCAGAGCCGGTACGCCGGTCAGCGGGCCCAAGCCGCCGCTTCACCACGGGAGTTCGTGTGAGCACCGACGCCGTTCCGCTCAGCGGTTCGCGCTTCCAGACCGAACCCGCCCGGCTGTACCGGGAGATGCGCGCGCAGCACGGCGCCGTCACCCCCGTCCTGCTGGACGGCGGCGTCCCGGCCTGGCTCGTCCTCGGCTACCGCGAACTGCACCAGGTCACGGGTGACCCCGTCCTGTTCAGCCGCGACTCGGAGCTGTGGAACCAGTGGGACACGATCCCCGGCGACTGGCCCCTGCTGCCGATGATCGGCCGCAAGCAGCCGTCGATCCTCTACACGGTCGGTGAGCGGCACCGCGAGCGGGCCGCCATGATCAGCAACGCGCTGGAGGCGAGCGATCCGACCCGGCTGCGCCGCCACGCCGAGCGGTTCGCCGACGAGCTGATCGACGCCCTGTGCGCCGAGGGAACCGCCGATCTCGTCGGCCAGTACGCCATGCTGCTGCCCGTACGCGTGCTGGCGCGGCTGTACGGCTTCTCCGACGAGGACGGTCCAGGCCTGGTCACCGCGCTCAACGACATGATCGACGGCCGGGAGCGCGCTCTCGCCGGACAGAGCCATCTGGCCTCCTCCATGGGCGAGTTGCTCGCCGCGCGCCGGGCCGCGCCCGCCGACGACGTCGTCTCCCGCATGCTGGCCGACCCCGGTGGCTTCACCGACGAGGAGATCGCCCAGGACCTGATGGTGATGATGGCGGCCGGACACCAGCCCACCGCCGACTGGATCGGCAACTCGCTGCGGCTGATGCTCACCGACGGTCGTTTCGCCGCCTCGCTCTTCGGCGGCCGCAACAGCGTCGCGGAGGCGATGAACGAGGTGCTCTGGGAGGACACGCCCACCCAGAACGTCGCCGGCCGCTGGGCGTCGCGGGACACCCACCTCGGCGGCCAGCACATCCGGGCCGGAGACCTGCTCCTCCTCGGCCTCCAGGCGGCCAACTCGGACCCCCAGGTGCGTCCCGTCGGCAACGAACTCACCGGCGGCAACAACGCCCACTTCTCCTTCGGCCACGGCGAGCACCGTTGCCCGTTCCCGGCCCAGGAGGTCGCCGAGGTGATCGCCCGGACCGGGATCGAGGTCGTCCTGGACCGGCTGCCCGACATCGATCTCGACGTTCCGGCCGAGTCCCTGACCCGTCGCCCCTCGCCCTGGCTGCGCGGGCTGACGGAACTGCCCGTGCGGTTCACCCCCACCCCTGCCCTGGGAGGCAACTGATCATGACGTCCGGAACCGAAGAGCTGCGGATTCCCCTGGATCCGTTCGTCACCGACCTGGACGGGGAGAGCGCCAAGCTGCGGGCGGCGGGACCGCTGGCCGCGGTCGAGCTGCCCGGCGGGGTCCCGGTGTGGGCGGTCACCCGGCACGCCGAGGCCAAGGCGCTGCTGACGGACCCCCGGCTGGTCAAGGACATCAACGTGTGGGGCGCCTGGCAGCGCGGCGAGATCCCGCCCGACTGGCCCCTGATCGGCCTGGCCAACCCCGGCCGCTCCATGCTGACGGTGGACGGCGCCGACCACCGCAGGATGCGCGGCCTCGTCGCCCAGGCCCTCACCCCGCGCCGGGTGGAGGCGATGCGGGAGCGGATCACGGAACTCACCGGACGACTGCTGGACCGGCTGCCCACCGACGCCGAAGTCGTCGACCTCAAGGCGGAGTTCGCCTACCCCCTGCCCATGTATGTCGTCGCCGACCTCATGGGCATCGAGGAGAGCAGGCTGCCGCGGCTGAAGGTGCTGTTCGAGAAGTTCTTCTCCACCCAGACCCCGCCCGCGGAGGTCGTCGCCACCCTCGTCGAACTGGCCGGGATCATGGCCGAGACCGTCGCCGCCAAGCGTGCCGAGCCCGGGGACGACCTGACCAGCGCGCTCGTCCTGGCCTCGGAGGACGGTGACCGGCTCACCGACGAGGAGATCGTCTCCACCCTCCAGCTCATGGTCGCCGCCGGTCACGAGACGACGATCTCCCTGATCGTCAACGCCGTCGTCAACCTCTCCGCCCACCCCGAGCAGCGGGCACTGGTCCTGTCGGGTGCGGCGGACTGGTCCGCGGTGGTCGAGGAGACCCTCCGCTGGTCGACGCCGACGTCGCATGTGCTGATCCGGTTCGCGACCGAGGACGTGCCGGTCGGCGACCGGGTCATCCCGGCGGGCGACGCGCTCATCGTGTCCTACGGCGCGATAGGCCGCGACGAAGAGGCGCACGGCCCCTCGGCCGGTGACTTCGACATCACCCGCGAGACCCGCACCCGCCACATATCCTTCGGCCACGGCCCGCACGTCTGCCCGGGCGCCGCCCTGTCCCGCCTGGAGGCGGGCGTGGCGCTGCCCGCGCTGTACGCCCGCTTCCCCGGGCTGGACCTGGCGGTGGCCCCGTCGGCTCTGCGCAACAAGCCGGTGGTGACCCAGAACGACCTCTTCGAACTCCCCGTACGGCTCACCTCGACCCCCTGACGCGCTCACGAGCGCCACTCCCGCACACGTGCATCCGTACGGCCGTGCGCGAGGAAGAGCCAGGTGACGCGCTCCCGTCCCGTACCCCCCGAGCCGGGACGGGAGCCGTCTCGCCCCGGCCGAGCGGGTCTCACCCGGCGCCGGTCAGGATTCCTGGGAGCGGCAGGCTTCCAGTAGAGGCGCCAGTCGCCGCGCGGACGTGGTCGGGCGGACCGCGAGGTAGGTCTGCAGCGCGGGTGCGGGCGAGGCGAACGGGCGGAAGGCGGTGCGGGCGGTGGGCAGGACCGCGGCCTTGGCGGAGTAGAAGACGGTCCAGGTGGGCTTGCCGCTGCCGATGACCGCGAGGGTGTCCTGGTCGGTGGTGAAGGCGGGGCCCATGACGGGCTCGAAGCCCGCGGCTTGGCACGCGCCGGTGATCAGGTCGACCAGGTGCGGGTTGGCGTGCCGCGGCGCGATGCGCAGCGGCAGGGAGGCCAGGTCGGCGAGTTCGACGTGGTCGCGTGCGGCCAGCGGATGTGATGCGGGAAGTGCCGCGACCAGTTCGTCCCGCCATACCGGGATCAGGTCGAGTCCCGGGCTTCGGCCGACCCCGCGGACGAAGGCGGCGTCCAGTTCGCCGTCCCGTACCCGTTGCAGCCGAGACGCGGGTGGGGCGCTGTGCAGTTCCACGGTGATCTCCGGCGCGCGGTGTGCCATGTCCGCCAACAGCCGCTCCAGCCGGGTGCCGAGGCCGGTGCTGGTACCGACGTGCAACGTCGTGAGCTGGTCGGCGCGGAACACGGCCATCGTCTCCAGTGCCGCCTCCTCGGCGGCCGCCAGGGTCCTGGCCCGTGGCAGGAAGGCCTGCCCTGCCGCGGTCAGCGTGACATTGCGGGTGGTCCTGTCGAACAGGTCCAGGCCGAGTTCGCGTTCCAGTCGGCGGACTTGCTGACTGACAGCGGACTGGACGATGCGCAGCCGCCCGGCGGCACGTCCGAAGTGCAGTTCCTCGGCCACCGCCAGGAAGTACCTGACCTGCCGCAGCTCCATGCCCCACCCCCTTCACCCATCACGATCCGTGATGAGTGTAGGAGCCAAGTGCGCCTTGATCACCACCAGCCCGGGCGGTGAACTGGTCCCACGCCACGGCACCAGCTGTACGGCGCCGAGAAAAGCCAGGAGGCAGCCATGCCCGCAGTGACCATCCAGCAGGGCCCCCGCGACATCGCGCTCAAGCGGGAGCTGATCAAGAAGATCACCGACGCATTCGTCGAGACCTACCGGATCCCGGCCGAGACGGTGATGGTCTTCATCGAGGAGACCCCCACCGACAGCTTCGGCGTCGGCGGCAGGCTCGCCGCCGACAAGTGACACCACGCCCGCTGCGTGCCGTGCGGTCGCGTAGCTTCCCACCCCGCTGAGGAACGGAGCGGGTGGGTGGGAGGAGGTGCCTCGGGCCGACTCTGTCTGCTCCGCGGCCCGCACCTGACGGTCGACGGCCGGACGTCGATCTAGACCTTCGAGTCCTGCTTCCAGTCCTGGACGAGGAGCCCGAGCAGTACCTCGTCCAGGAACTCGCCCATCACCCAGGCCGAGGAGCGCAGCACGCCCTCGCGCACGAAGCCGTTGCGCTCGGCCGAGCGCAGCATCGCGGCGTTGTCCGACAGCGTCTCGATCTGTAGCCGCTGCAGGCCGCGCACGACGAAACCGTAGTGGCACAGCACCGCGACCACATCCGTGCCGTAGCCCTTGCCGCGGGCGGACGGCAGCAGTCCGAGGCCGATGTGCGCGGCCCGGTTGTGGTTGTCGATGCCCCACAGCGCCGCGGTCCCGATCAGGGTGCCGCCCTCCAGCTCCACGACGGAGAACTTGACGATTCCCTGCTCCGTGTCGTCCACCACGAGCCGCGGATCCTTCGAGCCGGGCGTGACCGGCCGCCACGGCCCGCTTTCGGCCCGCGAGGAGTTGACCACGTCGTCGTAGAGCTCGGTCCGCAGGATCGGGAGGTCGTCCTCGTGGCGGGCCCTGAGCCCGACCTTGTTGCCTTTGAGCATGCGAGCTTCCTATCCGGCCAGGCCGGTCGGCGGCAAACCAATAAGCATGCCGAGACCGGCGCGTGGGCGCGGTCCGTCCGCGGAGTTCTCGCGTCGGAGATGACGAGAACAACCGGGTCAAGTGGCGGAGCCTGTCGATTGGTTCTGGCGAATACGGCTTTCGGCGAGTTGGAGGCGGTAACGGGCCCTTTCATAGGGGCGGGCGCGCCGAGCCTGCTCGCTCGGAACCGGAACCGGAACCGGAGCCGGAGTGCGAGCCGTGCGTGGTGACGCGGATCCGTGGCGCCCGGATGTCAGGTCGCGCACGCTCACGCCGGCGGTTTTCGGGGCGGTGGCCCCGGTCCCGGCGAGGAGCCGCCCGGACCGGGCCCCGGCCGTCGACGACGGGCTGCGGCGGAGGGTGCTCGGGTGGTGACGATATGCTCACTCGGTGGGCCGGAATTCCCGTCGCGTCGTCGAAGGGGTTGTCGGAGGATCGGAGAAGGCCGGTCCGGCCGGGCGCGGGGTCAGAAGGAGGCGATGGGATGCGGCAGGCGAGTGTGCTCGATGTCGGGTGCCACAGTGCTCTGCTTACGGTGGTGCGAGGGCGCCCTGGTGCGGAGCTGGAGCTGGAGCCGGTGTTCTCCCGCAAGGTGCGCCTGAGCCTGCACGAGACCCTCGACGCCAAGGGGCGGCTGGACAAGGCCGGGGTGAAGAGCGTCGAACGGGCCGTGGCCGAGGCTGTCGACGCCGACCCGCGGCTGGGCGGACAGGACGTGTTCGCGTTCGCGACCTCCGTCATCCGGGACGCACCCAACTGCGACGAGATCATCGCGCGTGTGGCACGGACCACAGGCACCCGGCTGCGCGTGCTGGCCGGCGAGGAGGAGGCGCGGCTGGCCTACGTGGCCGCCCGCCGCTGGGCAGGCCCGACGCCGGGACAACTGCTGGTCCTGGACATCGGGGGCGGCACCGTGGAGATCGCCTCCGGCTCCGGAGAGCAGCCCGGCGTCGTCCACTCGCTGCCGCTGGGCGCCCGCAGGATCACCCGGGACTGGCTTCCCGGCGGCACCGCGCCGTCCCAGCGCCGCCTGGCCGAGATCCGGCAGTACCTCCACCGGTCCCTGGCAGATGTCCCCGGCCTGCCGCAGGCCGAACCGGGCGGCCGAGTGCTGGCCTGCTCCAAGACCTTCGAACAGCTTGCCCGGCTCGCCGCCGCCCGGAGCAAGAGACCTCGAGCCGGACGGCGGCTGGCGCTGCCGCAACTGCGCACATCGGTCTCCCTGCTGGCCGACGCGAAACCGTCCCGTCGGGCCAAGCTGCCGGGCATCTCCCGGCACCGCGCCGAACAGTCCCTGGCCGGAGCCCTGATCGCACAGGCCCTCATGGAAGCCTGTGGCGTCAAGAGCGTCGAGATCTGCCCCTGGTCCACCCGTGAAGGACTGCTGCTCGAACGCCTCGGCGTGCCTCCCACGCCCGCCGTACGCCCCCGCGTCGTCGCCTGAACCCAACGGGCGTCGAAAGCGCCGGCGTCCGGGACCATCACGGTGGCGGCCATGAACGGGCATGAGCCAACGGGCATCCAGCTCCTATTCCGCAGGCCCCGACGGCCTCAGGGCGCTCAAGCGGGCTGCGTGACCGAGGACCACACGCCGAACCACTGCTCGGCGCCCCACTCCTCGAACCGTTGCACCTCGGTGAACCCCAGCTTCGCGGCGAGGCGCATCGAGCGGTCGTTGGCGGTCTGGGTGCAGAGCACCACCGGCTCGCCGGGAAGCGCGTCCGCGAACCAGCCGAGCGCCGCCGCGCACGCCTCGGCGGCGTACCCGCGTCCCCAGACCTCCGGCAGGAACAGGTAGCCGAGCTCGGCCTCCCCGGCATCCGGGCGGACATGACTCCGATGCTCCGCGTCGCGCCGATTGAGCTCGACGGTGCCGATCATCGCTCCGTCGAGCTCGATCACGAAGAGGCCGGGGCGCCTCCCGGGCGTCTCAGGCACTGAGCGCTCCAACTCATCACGTGGCCGCGGGCCGCCCAGGTAGACGCCCACGTCCGGCGAGGTGAACAGCTCGATGAACGCGGCACGGTCCCGGGCCTCGGACTCGCGGAGCACGAGCCGTTCGGTCCTGATCGGGGCGGGTGGCCAGGCGATGGTTCCGAGTCCGGTCATGGCGGGAATCTATCGCCCGCCCGTGCCAGTCTGTGACCTCGGACGATCGGTGGGTGGCTGAGGGGTCGACGCCGGGCAAGTGCTCGACCGCGGCGAGGCGGCGAGGAAGTCTGGGAGGAAGTCTTCCGCCGTGACTACAGCGCGAGTTCGCCCGCCGGGCCGGCAGCGTCGTCGAACTCGACGCCGGCCACCGCCCGTTCCTGTCCCAGCCCGCCGTGGTCCGGGATCTGCTGTGAGCCTTTGACGGCAGCCGCGCACGAACCGGGTCGGTGATCCGAGGGAAGGGAGGTCGTCGCCCTGACGGGGCACGACCGACATGGCCCGTCCAGGCGGCTCCACGTTGCGCCTTCGCTTTACTGGGGGCGTCAGTTGGGTGATGCTGACCCGGCGTTGAGGGATGATCGACACGGCAGGAGCGGGTCGGTCCGGAGGGGGAGACCGCCGTGGTGCGCGTAGTGCTGCTTGGACCGATTCAGGTGTACGCCGATGATGTGACTCCGGTCGGGGTGGGTGGCGTCCGGCTGCGGATGCTCCTCGCCAGGCTCGCCCTCGAAGAGGGCCGGGCGGTGTCCGTCGACTCGCTCGTCGACGGTCTGTGGGGAGAGGAGCCGCCCTCGGACGCGGCCAACGCGCTGCAGGCGCTGGTGTCCCGGCTGCGCAGGGTGCTGCGCGGGTCCGCGTCGGTGGAGTCCGCGTCCGGCGGCTACCGGCTCTCGGTGCGGGCGGAGGACGTGGACGTTCACCGCTTCGAGGAGCTGACTGCTCGGGGCAGGCGGGAACTCGCGGCCGGGCGGGCCGGCGAGGCGGCCTCGCTGCTGGGAACGGCGCTCGGGCTGTGGCAGGGCGCGGCGCTCGCCGATGTCCTGGACGCTCCGTTCGCCGGGCCCGTCGCGACCCGGCTCGACGCTCTGCGGGCGGCGGCGGCCGAGGACCGCTGCGATGCCGAGCTACGGCTCGGACGGCACGGAGAGGTGCTGGCGGACCTCGAAGCGGCCGGCGCCGAGCGGCCGTTGAGCGAGCGGGTCGCCGGGCTGCGGATGCGGGCGCTGTCCGCGGCCGGACGGCAGTCCGATGCCCTCGCGGTGTACGAGGCGATACGTGAGCGGCTCGACGACGAGCTCGGCGTCGTCCCCTCGGCCGAGCTGCGGGAGATCCATCTGGCCCTGCTGCGGGGCGAGTTGGAGACGCCCGCCGAGCGGGCCGAGGCCGCCGCGAGCCGCCTTCCGGCCAGGCTGACCAGCTTCGTCGGTCGTGACGAGGAACTGATCCGGCTGGGCGGGCAGTTGGCCCACAGTCGACTGGTCACCATCGTCGGCCCCGGTGGCGCGGGCAAGACCCGCCTCTCCTTCGAAGCGGCCACCCGAGACCGCGCCCACGCGCGCGGCCGGGTCTGGTTCGTCCCGCTCGCCGGGGTGAGCGCAC
Organism: Streptomyces sp. NPDC058295; assembly: GCF_042880655.1. Lineage (NCBI taxonomy): Bacteria > Bacillati > Actinomycetota > Actinomycetes > Kitasatosporales > Streptomycetaceae > Streptomyces > Streptomyces sp. NPDC058295. Next base: position 2,288 of record NZ_JBHVYO010000060.1, on the reverse strand, counting down.
CGGACCAGCTGGCCGACGCGGTACTCGGCGCCCTCAGCTCGACCGACGGCCGCCTCTACGACGCCGGGCAGGGGCAGCGGGCCACCCCGGTCGAGCGGATGGCCGGGCTCTTCGGCAGCGGCGACGCCCTGCTCCTGCTCGACAACTGCGAGCACCTCGTCGAGGCGGCCGCGGAACTGGCCGCCGAACTCCTCGATCAGCTGCCGGAGTTGCGGATCCTCACCACGAGCCGCGAGGCCCTCGCCATCACCGGCGAGTCCCTGTGTCACCTGGGCCCTCTCGACGTGCCGACGGGATCGCCGGAGCCTGCCGAGGCCGCGCAGTCGCCCGCCGTCCGCCTCTTCGTCGAGCGGGCCGCCGGAGTCCGGCCGGACTTCACGCTCGACGACGTGACCCTCGACGCCGTGGTCGAGGTCTGCCGACGGCTCGACGGGATGCCGCTGGCCCTTGAGCTGGCCGCGGCGAAGCTCCGTTCGATGAGCGTCGAGCAGATCGCACGTCGCCTGGACGACCGCTTCCGCCTCCTCGCCTCGGGCAGCCGCACCGCCCTGCCCCGCCAGCGCACCCTGCTCGCGCTCGTCGAGTGGAGCTGGGACCTGCTCGACGAGCCCGAGCGGATCCTCGCCCGCAGACTGTCGGCGTTCCCGGGCGGCGCGACCGTCCCGGCGCTCGAAGCCGTGTGCGCGGACCCGTCGCTCCCGGCGGCCGACATCCCGTACGTCCTGGACGCCCTGGTCGAGAAATCGCTGGTCGACCATGCCGACGACGGTGCGGGCGAGCCGCGCTACCGCATGCTCGAGACGGTACGCGCGTACGCCGCGAGGCAGCTTGCCGGCGCCGAGTCCGGGGACGCCCTCACCCATCGCTATGCCGCGTACTTCCTGGCCCTCGCGGAAGAACACGAACCCCGCCTTCGTACCGGCGAACAGCTGCGTGCGATCGAGGTCTTCGACGCCGAACACGACAACCTCGTCCTCGCGCTGCGCCTGGTCGTCGACGCGCGGGACGCGGGCCTGGCCGCACGCTTCGCCGAGGCGATGTTCTGGTACTGGGGGATCAGGGGGATGGGCACTCGGCTCGACAGGTATCTGGCGGAGGTCGCCGGACCGGATGCCATGGAGGCACCGGACTCCGCACCGGCACGGGACTCCGCACCGGCACCGGATTCCGTACGGGCGCGGAATTCCGTACGGGCCGTGGTCGGCCAACGGGCTGCCGTCGAGGGCGAGTCGGCGACGGCACGTGAGTTCCACCCGGCCGTACTGCTCCTGCGGATGTCCCAGGTCTCCTTCCCTGCCGGGGCGTCGGGGTCGGTCGGAACCGCGGACCAGAGCGCGCTCGACGCGCCCGATCCCTGGGTGCGTGCCAGCGCCCACCTGGCGCGGGACTTCGCCCTCACCGAACAGGGCGATCTCGTCACCGGCGCCGAGTCCCGGATCGAGGCCCTGCGTGGCTTCGAGGAGGTGGGCGACCGCTGGGGGCTCGTGATGAGCCTGCTCCCGATCGGCCGCGACCACTCCCTGCGCGGCGAGTACCCCCAGGCCATTGCCACCTTCGAACGAACCGTGGCACTCAGCTCCGAACTCGGCACCGAGGACTACCTCTACCTCAGCAAGGCCAGGCTCGCCCGCGAACGGCGCCGCAGCGGCGACCTGGCAGGCGCCTTCCGTGACCTGCGCGCCGCCCACCGGCAGGCCCGGGAGCACGGACAGCTGCGCTTGGAGGCCAACATCCTCGTCGGCCTGGCCAACGTGTACCGCAGGGCCGGTGACCTGGAGCAGTCCGACGCGACCCTCGACCGTCTCGAGGCGCTGAGCGCCCGGCGCCCCTCCCTCAGAGAGCTGGCGCGCGACCTCATCGTCAGCACCCGCGTCGAGAATCGTCTCGCCGAGGGAGACGCGGTGCGGGCCAGGGCCCTGCTGCCCGAGGCGGCCGGCGCCCTGTTCGGCCAGGGAGCGGGCGCAGCGCTCGCCTGGGTGGCCGAACTGCTCGGCGGACTGCGGGCATTGGAGGGTGCTCCGGAAGAGGGCGCCAGGGCACTCGGCATGAGCCAGGTGATGCGCGGCGCCTTCGACTGGGGCGAGCCGGAGTGGCGCGAGCTGGTCGACCGCATCGTGGCGACGCTGGGAGAGGACGGCTTCAAGCAGGCGTACGAGGAGGGGGCCGCGTACTCCCGTGCGGACGCGCTGCGGTGGCTGGAGGCAGAGACCTTGCGGGCGGTGCCGCGGATCTGACGAGGCGTGCGCGGTCATGCGGACAGCCGGGCGGGGTCCGCACTGTGGGTGCGG
>NZ_JBHVYO010000059.1:0-46705 GCF_042880655.1 Streptomyces sp. NPDC058295 | reverse complement strand
CCCGTCCACAGGCTGTGGACGGGCGCCCGCTCGGCGTACAGGGGTTGCGGACCTAGTTGGAGCCCTCGGCGCCCTCGGCGCCGTCCTCGGGCTTCTCGTCGGCGTCGTTGACCGCCGACTCCAGGCCCAGCTGCTCCACGAGCCACTTGTCGAACTCGATCGCCGCCCGCACCCAGCTCACCGTCGAGGAGACGAAGAGCTCGATGTTCACACCGGCGCCGATCAGCAGCTGCGCCTCGCCGATGAGGCGGACGGTGCCGTCGTCGTGGGTGTGGGTGTAGACCTTCGGCCACAGGGTGCGGCGGTTCCAGTCGTCGATCGACTCGAGCAGCGCCACCTTGTCGTCGATCTTGTGGGGCCGGTCGTAGAACGTCCGCACCGAGTAGACCGCCTGGTCACCCTCGCCGCGGAACATGAAGTACGTACGGAACTCCTCCCACGGCGCCGCGAGGTCACCCTCGTCGTCGACGACGTACTTCAGCTCCATCTGGTCGAGGAGCTGCTTCACGAGATCCTGATCCGGGACGACGGGGCCCGCCGGTCCACCCTGGGGCTGCGGCTCTGGCTGGCCCCCGAAGTTCGGAATCGAGGACGGGTCGATGCTCACCGTGTTTTTCCCTTCGTACGGATCCCGCCATCCTCCCCCATGCGGGGAGGGGGGTGGCAAGCCCAGCACGGGCCTGTCAGCCCTGAGCTGACATGATCCGGCCTGTTGCGCGAAGGCGCGGTGACAGGTGGAGGGGATTCGCATGGCGAACGGGCGAAGCGCGGCCGGTGTGTCGGCGGGGCCGGGGCCACGGGGCCGGACCAGGTGGGGCGTGGTGGCGGCCATCCTGGCCCTGCCGGTGCTGCTGGTGGGCGGGCTGCTGGTGCTGTTCGCGGTCTGGGTACTGACCGACGACGAGGAGGTGGACGGCACCCGGCTGAAGAAGGTGCCCTGTGCCGAGGCGCTGGCGTTCGGCGGGGCCGAGCTGCCGACCGGCGCCGAGGACGCCGCGTGCACGGTGCAGTCCTGGCTGGACACGAACTACCAGGCCGACTTCCGGATGCCGCGCGCGGGCTTCGACGCCTGGCTGGCCGACACCTACCCGGAGGCGCCCGAGCCGGGCGGCCCGGGAACCCAGGCCTGTGTGCACGGCTCGGACTACTGCTTCCAGCTCGACGTCACCGACCGCCCCGGGACGGACGCCTACTACGTCGACGTGAACGTGACGCACGTGAACGCCGAGACCGTACGGGTGCGGTACTCGGCGTTCACGACGTGAGATGAGCCGGGGGCTGGGGGCGCGGGGCTACAGCGTCTTGCCGGTCGCCGGGCCCACGATCAGGCCCTCGCCCTCGCCGAAGGTGTCCACCCGGACCGTGTCGCCGTCCTTGATCTCGCCGGCCAGGATCTCCTTGGCGAGACGGTCGCCGATGGCCGTCTGGACCAGGCGGCGCAGCGGGCGGGCGCCGTACGCCGGGTCGTTGCCCTCGTCGGCGAGCCAGGCCAGGGCCGCGTCGGTGACCTCCAGGGTGAGGCGGCGTTCGGCGAGCCGCTTGGCCAGGCGGTCGATCTGGAGGCGGGCGATCCGCTCCAGCTCCGCCTTGTTCAGGGCCGAGAAGACGACCAGGTCGTCGAGCCGGTTGAGGAACTCCGGCTTGAACGAGGCCCTCACCACCTCCAGGACCTGTTCCTTCTTCTCCGCCTCGGTGGTCACCGGGTCGACCAGGTACTGGCTGCCCAGGTTCGACGTCAGCACCAGGATGGTGTTGCGGAAGTCGACCGTGCGGCCCTGGCCGTCGGTCAGCCGGCCGTCGTCCAGGACCTGGAGCAGGACGTCGAAGACCTCCGGGTGCGCCTTCTCCACCTCGTCGAGCAGGACCACGCTGTACGGGCGCCTGCGCACCGCCTCCGTGAGCTGGCCGCCCTCCTCGTAGCCGATGTAGCCGGGGGGCGCGCCTACCAGGCGGGCGACGCTGTGCTTCTCGCCGTACTCCGACATGTCGATGCGGATCATGGCCCGCTCGTCGTCGAAGAGGAAGTCGGCGAGGGCCTTGGCCAGCTCGGTCTTGCCGACGCCGGTCGGGCCGAGGAAGAGGAAGGAGCCGGTGGGGCGGTCGGGGTCGGCGATGCCCGCGCGGGAGCGGCGTACGGCGTCGGAGACGGCCTGCACCGCCTCCGCCTGGCCGATGAGACGGCGGCCGAGCTCCTCCTCCATGCGCAGCAGCTTCTGCGTCTCGCCCTCCAGGAGGCGGCCCGCGGGGATGCCGGTCCAGGAGGCGACGACGTCGGCGATGTCGTCCGAGCCGACCTCCTCCTTGACCATGGTGTCCTTCGCGGCCTCCTCCTCGGCCTCGGACGCGGCCTCCAGGTCGCGCTCCAGGGTCGGGATCTCCCCGTACAGCAGCTTGCTGGCGGTGTCGAAGTCGCCGTCGCGCTGGGCACGCTCGGCCTGGCCGCGCAGTTCGTCGAGCTTCTCCTTCAGCGCGCCGACCCGGTTGAGGGACTGCTTCTCCTTCTCCCAGCGGGCGGTGAGCAGGCGCAGCTCCTCCTCCCGGTCGGCGAGGTCGCGGCGCAGCTTCTCCAGCCGCTCTCGGGAGGCGGCGTCCGTCTCCTTGCTGAGCGCCAGCTCCTCCATCTTGAGCCGGTCCACGGACCGCTGGAGCTCGTCGATCTCGACCGGCGAGGAGTCGATCTCCATGCGCAGGCGGGAGGCCGCCTCGTCGACCAGGTCGATGGCCTTGTCGGGCAGGAAGCGGGAGGTGATGTACCGGTCGGAGAGGGTCGCGGCGGCGACCAGGGCAGCGTCCGCGATCTGCACCTTGTGGTGGGCCTCGTAGCGGCCTTTCAGACCGCGCAGGATCGCGATGGTGTCCTCGACCGACGGCTCCGCCACCAGCACCTGCTGGAAGCGGCGCTCCAAGGCCGGGTCCTTCTCGATCCGCTCCCGGTACTCGTCGAGCGTCGTCGCGCCGACCATGCGCAGCTCACCGCGCGCGAGCATCGGCTTGAGCATGTTGCCGGCGTCCATCGCGGAGTCGCCGCCGGCGCCCGCGCCGACGACCGTGTGCAGCTCGTCGATGAAGGTGATGATCTGCCCGTCGGAGCCCTTGATCTCGGCGAGGACGGTCTTCAGCCGCTCCTCGAACTCGCCCCGGTACTTGGCGCCCGCGACCATCGCGCCGAGGTCGAGCGCGACGAGCCGCTTGTTCCTGAGGGACTCGGGCACATCGCCCTTGACGATCCGCTGGGCGAGCCCCTCGACGACGGCGGTCTTGCCGACGCCGGGCTCGCCGATGAGGACGGGGTTGTTCTTCGTGCGCCGGGAGAGGACCTGCACGACGCGCCGGATCTCCTGGTCCCGCCCGATGACCGGGTCGAGCTTGCCCTCGCGGGCGGCGGCGGTGAAGTCCGTCCCGAACTTCTCCAGGGCCTTGTACTGCCCCTCGGGGTCGGCGCTGGTCACCCGGCGCCCGCCGCGGGACTTCTGGAAGGCCTCCTGGAGCTTCTTGGGGGTCGCTCCCTGCCGGGCCAGCACGTCACCGGCCTGTCCGCCCTTGGCGGCGATGCCGATGAGCAGGTGCTCGGTCGACAGGTACTCGTCCCCCAGGTCGCGGGCCCGGCTCTGCGCGTCGGCGATGACGGCGAGCAGCTCGCGGTTGGGCTGCGGGGGCGCGACGGTGGACCCGGTCACGCTGGGCAGCGCGCCGAGCACCTTCTCGGTCCCGGCCCGCACGGCCGCCTGGTCCGCGTCGACGGCGGCGAGGAGATCGACGATGTTGTCGTTCTCCTGCCCCTGGAGCAGAGCGAGCAGCAGATGGGCGGGGATGAGGTCGGCGTGTCCCTGGGACACGGCCCTGTTGCTGGCCGCGTTGATCGCGTCCCGGCTCCGGTTGGTCAGCTCGGCGTCCACGTTCGCTTTCTCCTCCTGGCGTCAGCAGTCTCCCGTGTCTGACTCAGTCAGCGTACACAAAGTTGAGTCTATTCCGCTCAAGGTGTGCACGGGAGTCCCGGAAGGGGTTAGGTTCCGGCCCATGGCCGCATACCCCCAGGACCCGGGCGCCCCGGACGCGCCGTATCTCGCCTTCTGGCGCGAACGACACCTGTGCACCCTGACCACACCACGTCCGGACGGCAGCCCGCACGTGGTTCCGGTCGGAGTGACATACGAACCCGGGGCCCGGCTCGCTCGGGTCATCGCCGACAAGCGCAGCACCAAGATCGGCAACGTCCTGGCGGCGGGGCCGGGCGGCGCTCTGGTCGCGGTGTGCCAGGTGGACGGCAAACGCTGGGCCACCCTGGAGGGCAGGGCGTTCGTGCGCGGGGAGCCGGACCGGGTCGCGGAGGCGGAGCGCCGGTACGCCGAGCGCTACGGGCGCACGCCGAGCCCGAACCCCGCGCGCGTGGTGATCGAGATCGAGCTGACCCGGGCGATGGGTCGCGGCTGACGCGGGTGGGGCGGATGACCAGATCCGTCCACGTCGTTTTTCGGCCAACGCTCAAGCGGGTGCATGTGCGGAAATTTCTCCGCAAATTACAGCGGCGTCACCGTGTTCAGGTCACGGTGACGCCGCTGCGGGGGGAAGCGCCTGAGCGATCTGTTACGACGGGGGAATCGCGTCAGGCACTGCGGGGGGTGGCTGAGATGGTCTTCAGGGGCGGGGTCTCGGGCTCGACGAGCCTGTGGTCCCGCTGGTCCAGGTTCACAAAGATCATTCCGTAACGAATGGCGCACCGCACGGGCTGCGGCGCCCCCCGGGGCTTGCGCAGGCACCGGTAGGCCCGTACGTCCTCGTCCTCGTCGCGCGTCACGACCACCGGCTCGCCGAACACCGTCACCATCAACGAGTCACCACTGTGGGGGATGGCGGTGACCAGGTCGATGAAGTGCCAGCCGGAGCGGTAGGCGGTGGCCATTTCGCGACGGAAGGAGCGGTCGTCGGGTGGAGTGGTCATGACTCGGCGACCCACGTGCTGTCGCTGGGAGCGACCCAAGTACTGTCACCCGGCACGTCTGCCGCCGTGATCACCCACGTGCTGTCGCGGGGCGCGACCCACGTACTGTCCGCGGGCGCCGCGACGGTCTCGGTACCCGTGCTCCAGGTACTGTCGCGCGCCGTGTCACCCGTCGTTCCCGCAAGGCCACTCAGCGCCCCGAAGGCCAAGGCGGCGGAGAAGGCGGCGGCAAGCGCCGAGCGAAGCATTCTCTTATGCATAGTCGGCTTCGTCCTCATTTGAAGGTCACCTCTCCCCCGTCCACTACGACGATGGCCCATTCGGGCACGTCATGGCCACACAATCGATGCATCATGTTCCTGCACGTTCAGGACCCTGGGGGGTGGAGATTTGACGAAAAATGAGACAAAGCAGACACATCCTCATGCGTCGACTGAGCTGTGCGAGGAAGGTCGCCGTCTCTATGGGAACGCTCTTCGGACGGGCCGCATAGCCCGTGCGGACGTGGAGCCTGCTCCGTGTCTGATGGAGTTCGCCCTGCTCCACGCGGACCCGGACGACGCGAACTGGCTACGTCCGGTGCCCCCGTCGATCGCCCTGTCCCAGCTGCTCAACCCGATCGAGCGCGAGATCACCCAGCGCAGACGGCTGTCGGTCGAACTCGCCGACGCTTTCGAGCCGTTCATGACCCTCAGCGCCCAGCCGACGCCTACCACACACTCGATCACGGTGCTGGAGGGCATCGACCGGATCAACGCGGCACTCGATCTGGCCACCTCCCAGTGCCAGACCGAGATGCTCACCGTCCAGCCGAGCCGCCGGCGCCTCGAACACACCCTCGTACAGGGCCTCGAGCGGGACAGACCGCTGATCGATCGCGGCTGCCGGATCCGGACCCTCTACCAGCACACGGCCCGGTACAGCCCCGAGACGCTCGGCTACGTCTCCCAGTTCACCGACGGCAAGGTGGAGTACCGCACCATCGACGAACTCGTGGAGCGGCTGATCATCTGCGACGAGACCGTCGCCTTCATCCCGACCCGGGACGACGGACAGGTCGCCCTCGAACTCCGGCACCCGGGGCTCGTCCGCTACCTGATCAAGGTCTTCGAGTTCATGTGGGGCCGCGCGGTCCCGCTGGCCACCGGGGCCCCCTACGAGACCGCCCCCGACGGCATCACGGACATCCAGCACTCCATCGCCAAGCTCCTCGTCGAGGGGCATGTCGACGAGGCCATAGCCCGCCGTCTGGGCATGAACGTACGCACCTGCCGAGCCCACATAGCGAAACTCGCCACGGCTCTGGGCAGCGGCAGCCGCGCCCAACTCGGCTTCCTCATAGCCCAGTCGGGGCTCCTCAAACAGGAACCCTGACCCTGCGGGCGGGCCCGGGACCGAGAACCGGGACCGGCACGCCCGCCGTACCGCCGTCCACCCGACTGCCCGGCCGCCGAACTCCCCCCGCCGTCCGCCGTCCGCCGTCCTCGAACAGGAGAGAGATTCGCAGTGAACGCGCCGCCGCACCCCCACCACGGCGTGGAGAACCTGTGCGCCGCCGGCACGAACCTCTACGAGACGGCCCTGCACGACGGGCGGATCAAGGCCGAGGAGGCCGAGACGGCGGCCCCCTGTCTGCTGTCCTTCGGCCTGCTGCACCCGGTCCTGGACGACCCGGACCAGCTCGAACCCGTCTCCCCGGCCCTGGCCCTGCACCGGCTGCTGCGCGCCTCGGGCACCCGCATCGCCGACGAACGGCGCCGCGAGGAACGACTGGCGACCCTCTTCGAACCCCTGATGCGGATCACCGGCAGCCGCACCGCCGCCGCCGACCCCGCCTCCCTGCGGCTCCTCAGCGGCACGGACCAGATCAACGGGGCCATCACCGAGGCGACCGCCGAGGCGACGGACGAACTGCTCTGCATCCAGCCCAACGTCCACTACAGCGGGCCGCGCGGCGAGGCGGCCCAGACCGTGGCCATGGCCCGCGATCAGGCCCTGCTCGACCGGGGCTGCCGCATCCGCACCCTCTACCAGCACACCCAGCGCCACCAGCCCCTCGTCCTGGCCCGCTACGAGCAGCTCCGGGGCGACGTGGCGGCCCGCACCCTCGACGAGGTCACCGACCGCCTCATCGTCATCGACGGCACGGTCGCCTTCATCCCCGCCGGCGAGGACGGCCGACTGGCCCTGGAGGTCCGCCACCCGGCCCTCCTCACGTACTTCACCATCACCTTCGACCGCCTCTGGCGGCTGGCCACGCCGATGTACCCGCAGGCGGTGCACCGCCCGTCCCTCAACGGCGTCACCCCCCGGCAGCAGGCGATCGCCGCCCTCCTCGTCGAAGGGCACACCGACGCCGTCATCGCCGACCGCCTCGGCATGAACATCCGCACCGCACGCGTCCACATCGCCAAACTCGCCACCACCCTCGGCAGCGAGAGCCGCGCCCAACTCGGCTACCTCATCGGGCAGTCGGGGATCCTTGACCGGGAACGGAACCGGAACCGGGCGCAGGAGCGGGAGCAGGAGCAGCGGCCGGGTCCGGACCGGCCCCCGGCGCCGGAAGACTGACCGAGGGCTGCTCGCCCTCCCCGGACGGCCGGTCGAGGCCGACCTGCGCGATCCGCACCCCCAACTGGGTCCGGCTGGCCGCGCCCAGGGTCTCCGAGAGCCGGGCGATGTGCGCACGGCAGGTGCGGACGCTGATGCCCAGGCGCTCGGCGATCACCGCGTCCTGGTGCCCCTCCGCCAGCAGGGCGGCGATGGACTGCTCCCGGTGGGAGATGCCCTCGATCCGGGTCTCGGGCAGCGGCGCGGTGAGCGGGATCGCCAGCCGCCACAGCCGCTCGAAGACCGTCACCAGGTAGGAGACCAGGGCCGGGTGGCGCAGCTCCAGGGCCATGGTGCGGTCGGTGTTCGCCGGGATGAAGGCGACCGTGCGGTCGAAGAGGATCAGCCGGTCGATGACCTCGTCCAGCGTGCGGGCCTCCACCGCGTCGCCCATCAGCTCCAGGTAGGTCAGCAGGCCCTGGCCGTGCCGGGCCACGTGGTTGTAGATGTCCCGCATGCGCACGCCCCGGCCGCGCAGCTCCAGCGCCCGGTGCAGGCCCTCGGACAGCTCGTGCTCACGCCGGATGCCGCCGGGCTGCACGGTGAGGACCTCGGTCGTGCACGCCACGGTCGCCGCGTCCAGGGCGGCCTGGATGCGGGAGGCGCCGTCCAGGACCCGGATCGCCGCGCCCTCGCCGGCCGTCCCGCCCCGCCCAGGGCCGCCCAGGCCCGCGTACCACTCGAAGGCGGCGACCGCCGAGCCCATCCGGCGCCCGCTCGCGCTCACCTCGTCGTACAGACCGCGCAACAGCCGGGTCATGACCTCCTGCGGGGAGGTCGGCACCAGCCAGTCCATGTCGTCCGGATCGGGGTGCAGCAGGGCGAGTTCCAGGAGGCAGGGGACCGGCTCGGCGTCGGTCCGCGCCACCCGGCCGCGCCGTACGGCCCGGGAATACACGCGATCCCCGGCGTCACACAGTCGGTCGGCACCGTGTGGATGCTCCTCCGTCCCGTGCCCGGCCATCGCCCATCCCACCCCCGCCGTACGCCTCTTCCGGAGCGCAACTATGCGCGGCCTGGACCGGCTCCGCAACACGGCTGCCCCGGCCGACGCCTGGGAAAACCACCGGTCTGTTCCTGTTTCTCCCGGCCTCCTCCCCTCGCACTGCAACAAGCTGACGGTGGTGCCCGGCGCTCGCGACAAGGCATGGTGGGTTCCGCTTGCCCCCGGGTGCTCCCCACTCGGGGGAGGGCACAGCCAACCCGGCCGGACCACGGGGGAGTCCGGCCGGGCTCAGGCCACGGGCCACCACACCCGCAGTGCCCCGCAGGCACACCGAGCACCCGTGCACTCCCGGAAACGCCGGAGTGATCGCCGTGTCACGTACGCCACTTGACGTCGGCCCGCGGCGGACACGCTCGACGCCTGCGCGCCGACCGCTCCGGCCGAGCGAACCGGGTGAACTGCGGTGCGGGGCCCACCAGATGGCCCGCGCCTTCACCGGACGCGGGGTGCCCTACGCCTTCGCGGGCGAGGAACGGCCCCGGTCGCTGGACCCGGTGCCCGGGATCCTCGACGCGCCGCAATGGGATTGCCTACAACGAGGGGCCGCTCAGCGGGTCAGAGCCCCGGAGGCCTGCCTCGCCGACACCTACCCTGCCGCTCCTTCAGGGACGGTGTCGCCCCGTGGCGGCTGCTGCCGGGCCCCCCGCGCTTCCGCTCTTGGACGGGCAGCACGTCGTGCCCGTGGACGGTTGTCCCGCGCCGCTGCTCGCCGTCCCGCGGGCCGGCGCGGGCCAGGCGGGTGCTCGGGCCCGCCCGGGGTCCGCGGCTCGGATCAGAGCAGGTCGAGGGCCTGGCAGGCGGCCTTGTACTTGGCGGTGCAGATCTCGGAGACCTTGTAGATGCCGTCGGCGACGATGGTCGTCTTGATGTTGCTCTTCGTCAGCGCGACCACGGTCACCAGCTTGGCCGGGATGTCCTTGTTCGTCGGGCTGTCGACCCGGTCGCGGGTGAGGGCGTCGAACTGGATGTCGCGGCCCTGGACCTTGGCGACGGCGGCCTCGGCGGCGGCCTCGGCCTCGTTGGGGTACGGCTTGTAGACGCTCATGAACTGCTCGCCGCTGATGATGCGCTGCACGGCCGCCAACTCCGCGTCCTGGCCGGTGATCGGGGGCAGGTCACCGGAGCTGACACCCGCGGCCTTGAGGGCCTTGATGATGCCGCCGGCCATGGCGTCGTTGGCGGAGTAGACGCCGGCGATGTTGGACACGCCCAGCGCCTCGATCGCCTTCGTCATGTTGGCCTCGGCGACCTCGGGGCTCCACTTGTCGGTGTCGTACGACTTCGCCACCGTGACCCGGCCGTTGAGCTCGTTGAGCGCGCCCGCCTTGAACTGCCCGGCGTTCGGGTCGGTGGGCGAGCCGTTCACCATGACGATCTTGTCGCTGGCCTGAAGGTTGGGGATGGCCTCCGCGAGAGTGCGGCCCTGCACCTCGCCGACGAGTTCGTTGTCGAAGGAGACGTACCCGTCGATCGGCCCCTGGGCCAGGCGGTCGTACGCGATGACGGGGATGTTCGCGTCCTTGGCCTTCTGCACCGTCGACGCGATCGACTTCGAGTCGACGGCGTCCAGCAGGATGACGTCGACCTTCTCGTCGATCATCTTCTGCATCTGGGTGAGCTGCGTCTTCGCTTCCCCGGCGGCGTTCGCGTACTCGGTCCGGCCCTTGTTCTCGGTGAGCTCGGCGACCTTCTTCTTGATGATGGGGTAGTCGAAGTCCGCGTACCGGGTGTTGGTCTCCTCCGGCATCAGCACGCCCACCGTGACGTCGTTGCTCCGGGTCGGTGTCGCGCTGCTGCCGTTCTCCGAAGCCCCCAGCATTCCGCACCCGGCGAGCGACAGGGACATCGTGGAGGCGACCACAGCTATGGCGATACGACGCATTCGGGGGCTCACTTCAGGTGCGTTCGGTGCGATTCCGGACACATGGGTGTGACATCTGGACCCAGGTGTCTGAAAAGACAACGCGGCGGCGGCCATCGGCGTCAAGCGGAACTACTTAACGAAGTAGCAACATCACACTCCGCTTAGCAGGTGAAGACGCATGGAGAGCACGCGGAGACGTTGAAAAGACCTGGACAGAGAATCAGCCGACGAGTGGGCAAAAAGTCGCACGACCAAGGCTGTTCCTCGCAGGTCCACGATCACGGCGTTCCTTCTTTCCGACCGAGCGGCAGGGCACCGTCCGGCTGGAACGGACCGGCCTGGACGAGTCCTCGGCCGGGGCGGCCGGCGGGTACCGGGTCTGCCGCCGGAACCCGGCGAGTCGCGGCCGGCTGCCGCCATCAGCCCCTGACCAGTGGAATCGTTGCTTCCGGCGCTGTTGCGAAGTGGTGACGGAGCGACGATTGATCACCTGTGAATTCCGGGTGAAGATGAGTGCACCGTGAGCCGCCGGGGGGACAAGCAGTACCGGCGGGCGGTCACTCCTCCGGTTCCGTTCTCCGCCTTGTCGTCGCGCTTCTCGCTCGTCGCACCTCTGGCTCGTCGCACCTCTCGCTCGTCGCACCTCTCGCTCGTCGTGCTTCTCGTTCGTGTTCTTCGCCGCCGTCGTCACGGCGTGCCTTGCTCATTGATTCCTTGGGGGGATTCATCATGTCCGCTGGTTCCGTCGCCGCCCGCCGCATCCGCACCGTGGCCGCGACCGCCGTCGTCACCGCGGTCGCCGGCGCCGCCTTCGTCCCGGCCACCGCTGTCGCCGCCGACAAGGCGGGCGAACACGCGCTGAAGATGACGCTGGGCGCGCCCACCCCGACCGGTCCGCTCAAGCGCGGCGGGGCGACGGAGTCGATGATCCTCACGGTCGCCAACTCCTCCGACAAGGCACAGGACTTCTCGGCCTGGCTGCCGGGTACGCCGGACGGTCCGAGCCCGGTGCTGAAGGACTCCATCGTCTTCGACGTGAGCGCGGTCGACGCACCCGCGACCAAGTCGGCCGTCGGCCGCCAGGACGGCCTCTTCCAGGGGCTGTTCTTCCCGGCCACCGGGAACGCGGCGTCCACCTTCTCCATCCCGGCGAAGAGCGAGTACACCTGGAAGGTCACGGTCGGCCTCGGCGCCTCCTACCCCACCAACGACGGTGACTTCACCCTCACCGCCGGACGGCTGATCGGCGACACCGACGACGAGCCGTCCCGCAACACCCAGGTCTTCAAGATCGACCCGGCGATCACGCCCGGCAAGCTCAACGTGGCCTGGGAGCAGAAGGCGGGCGCCGTCGCCCGGCCCGGTCAGCGTGCCGAGCTGGAGCTGAACGCCACGGCCACCGGCCCCGGCGAGTTCCCCGCCGAGCTGCGGCGCACCGTGTCGGCCCAGGAGTTCCGTGAGGGCGCCGGCAACCCCGACTTCGTCCTGGAGGCCGAGGTCGGCGGCAAGATCGTGAAGCTCAAGGAGTTCAACGACAGCGAGTGGGAACTCCCCGCCATAGCCAAGGGCTTCAGCTCCTCCACGGGCACCCAGAGCGTCAAGCTGTACCTCTCCCTGGGGAAGAACAGCGACATCAAGAAGGACACCGTCGTCCCGCTGCAGGCGCTGTTCTCCATGGGCGACACCTGGGGGTTCAACGGCGCCCAGACCAAGGTGAAGGCCGGCCCGACCCTGGTCACCCCGCCGAGCGGTACGCCGTCCACGACGCCGTCGGCGTCGGCGTCCGCCTCGGCTTCGGCTTCGGCCTCCCCGTCGGCGTCCGCGTCCGTCTCCGCGGCCACCACCACGGGCGGCACGACCGGCGGCACCACGAACACCACGAGCGCCACCGGGTCGCTCGCCGCCACCGGTTCGGGCGGCGGTGCCCTCTACGGCTCCCTGGCGGCCGCCCTGCTGGCCGTCGGCGGAGCGGCGGCCTGGTTCGGCACGCGTCGCCGGCGGTCCGCGCGCGTCTGATCCGCGACGGACGAGGGGCGACGGGCGACGGAGGACGGAGGACGGACGGGGAGGGGCCCGGAGGCAGTCGCCTCCGGGCCCCTCCCCGTCCTCGGTGCCGCCGTCGGCTCAGCGCGCCCCGGGGTCGTACTTCTTCAGCGAGGCCTGCACCTCGGCGGCGTACGCGCCCTCCCACCACGGGACCGTCTCGACCAGCACCGGCTTGGTGCCGGAGGCGAGGACGAGGGCCCGGCCGGGCGGCATCGCACCGAGGTCGGAGACCTGGAGGACGCGTTCGCGGCGCGTGGACTCGCTGATCGCGCGGTTGCCGGACCAGCCGCCGAACTCCGACTCACGGCTGGTCTGGTACTCCCGCAGCTCGTACTCGCCGGCCAGCTCGCTCAGGTCACCCAGGAAGCGGGTGTCCGAGACGCCACCGCCGTAGACGCGCACGTTCGCGGCGGACCACAGCTTCTCCATGCCGCGCTCGCCCCACACCTCGATGCCCTGCGCCCAGGACTGCAGGATCGTCATCAGGATGATCCCGCGCGAGCCGTAGTGCGAGTACAGGTCGGGCAGGTTCCGCCAGCGGCACACGTTGGCCGCCTCGTCGAGGACACCGACGAGGGGCAGCGGGAGACGGCCGCCGCGCTGGGTGGTGGCGTACTCCTCGGCCGCCTCGACGACGGCCACGGTCAACGCGGTCACCAGCGGCCCGGCGGAGTCGCGACCCTCCCGGCTCAGCGAGTACAGGGTGCCGCCGCTCCGGACGAACGCGTGCGGGTCGAACTCGCCCGCGTACTCGTCGGCCGGGGGCGTGACCCACCGGTTGACCTCGGGATTGACCAGGCAGGACGCCATCTGCTGGGCGACACCGTAGATGCCGCTGCGCTGCTTGTCGGGGGCGTTGATCACGCCGGCCAGCCCGTCCGCGGACATGGCGTGGCCGGCGCCGCGCAGGATCCGCTCCGGGGCGTCGTCCTTGGGGTTGGACAGCCAGGTGTAGATCTGGGTGATCGGCGCCTTGGCGCAGGCGGCGGCCAGCAGCAGGTTGGCGAGCAGGTCCTGGCCGGCCGGGTCGAAGAAGGCGTCGGTGGAGGCGTTGGCGTCCCGCGAACCGCTGGCGAAGTGGTCGGCCATCTTGCGGGCCCTGGCCACGTCGGTGACGTACGACAGCGGGTTCCACCACCAGCTCGGCTCCTCCTGCGCGACCTGCTGCGGGTCGAACACCCACACCGGGCCGCGCGCGGTCCGCGGCCCGCGGGTCGCGTCCACGATGTCGCGCTTGTTGGAGGTGACGAGGACGGCGCCGGGCCCGTCCAGGATGGCGGGAATGGCTCGCCGGGTCGTCTTGCCGGTCCGGGGGCCCCAGATGTCGACGTGCATGTCCTCGTACGACCCGTACAGCGGCTGGCGCCCCTTGACGGACCGTCCGATGAACACGCCGGGCGTGCCCGACCGCACCCCGAGGCGCTCGGCGGTGGCGGCCGCGCCCTTCATGGTCAGCTTGCCGAGCTCCTCGCCCTTCGCGAGGTGCTGGGCGGCACCGTCCACCTTGGGCTTGTTCCTGAACCGCTCCCGCACCCGGTAGGCGGCCAGGCCGAGCAGCCCGACCACCACCGCCTCACCGGCCGCGACGGCACTGGCCGCCGAGCCCGGCCAGCTGTAGTCGCCCTTGATCACCTCGACGAGGAACGTCAGCGGGTTGGCGGGCGGCGGCGGCGCGTCGGCGTACCCGGCCCCGACCTTCGCCGCCAGCCAGGCACCGGCCCCGACGAGGAGCACGACCGCGACGGCGATGACGATCTCGAAGGTCCAGTCGTCCTCGGCGCGGGGTTTCTTCTGCTGTTCTGCGGTCACCCGCGGGTCCGTCCTTTCTGGACTGTGGACTTGCTGAGTTGTCTGGAGGGGCAGTGCCGGGGGGTGGCTGTGCCGGGAGGTGCCGACCGGGAGGGGCGGCGTCAGGCCTTCTCCGGAGCGAAGACGAAGACGCCCTCGCTCGTCGCCAGCAGGGTGTGGCCGTCGGACGTGCGCTCCAGGACCTCGACGTCGTCGTTCAGCGAGGAGTCGGGTTCCAGGCCGGAGGCCAGCACCTTCTTGGTGCGCATGTCGAGCGCCGCCAGCCCCAGGTCGCTGACGGACGCGTACAGGACGTCGCCGGTCGGCAGTGCCACCGGCTCGATGTCCTGCTCGTCCGCCTCCTGACGCCAGAGCTCGTCGCCCGTCTGCGCGTCCCAGGCGACCGCGCCTCCGCCGAACTGGGTGACGACGCTCTTTCCGTCCGCGGAGAGGACGACGACCGGCTCGTGCGCGTCGTTGGGGTCGAGGGCGGTCCTGGGGCCTTCCACGAGGGTGCGCCCCGTCCTGAGGTCGACCACCGTCAGGAGCGCGTCGTACGTGTCGTCCTTCAGTCCCCAGGCGAGCAGGCCCTTGTCCCCGGAGAGCGGGAAGAGGGAGGCGGCCGCCCGGTCGCCGTCCGGGGTCTGCGCCGCCACGGCGGCGGGCAGGGTGACGCCCTCCGTGTCCCACAGTTCCTTGCCGGTGAGCCGGTCGGAGACCTGGAGCCGGTCGCCGCTGACGTAGAACTCGGCGAGGGACGTAAGCACCCGGTAACCGAAGCCCGGGCCGATCGGCGCCTGGTCCTCCCACCGGTCCTGGACCTCGACGGTGGCTCCGCCGCCGAGCGGGGCGTAGGAGCCGCTGTCGTTCCCCTCCTTCAGCCGTACATGGCCGGCCTCGACGGTGTGGTCGGTGCCGTCCTCACCGTCGTAGGCCGAGCTGCCCAGCTTCTCGCCGGAGGGGGCGTACATGGTGTACGTCGTCCGGACCGACTCCTTCTTCAGGCCGCTCGCCGGGGTCACATCACCGTCGACGGCCAGGAGGGCGGGTGTGCCGTCCTTCCACTGGCCGAGGGTGAAGAACTCGGCGGGCACCGGATCCCGGTCGCTCGACCAGCCGTCGGTGGGGATCGTGACCTCGACCGACTTGCGTTCCCGGCCGGTGGCCGCGTCGAGGAGGCGGGCCCGGAAGAGGTACTCCTCCGGGGTGCCGCCGGTGTTGTCGGGGTACGTCGTCGCGTCCTCGGTGAGGACGACGGCGTCACCGAGCACACAGGTCTGCGAGTGATCCCCGATGACCCTGCTCGTGGCTCGCTCGACCGGGTCGCCGGGGCATCCCGAGACACCGTCCGCGGTCAGGCTCCACACGGGCTTCCGGGCCAGGCCGGGAAGGGCGGGGCCCTCGTACGCGGGGCCCTGGGCGACGGACGCGGACGCCTTGGGCGACGCCTTCCCGTCCGTCGCGCCGTCCTTCCCCGTGTCGTCGCCTCCGCCGCAGCCCGCGACCAGCCCCAGTGACACCAGGGCCCCGGTGAGAGGAAGAAGGTGACGCCTCATCTGTTGGTTCATGCTCCTGTTCCGCTGTCTGTGCCGTCGCCCTCGACCGCGTTCGTGCCCTGAGGGATCGGCACGCGGTAGACGCCGGTGATCGTGTCCTGGTAGTCCCAGTTGCTGAACTCGACGGACTTGCCCGGCCGCGGGGCGTGGATGATCTTGTGGCCCTTGGGGTCCCAGACCAGGCCCACATGGCCCGAGTGGCCCGCCTCCGGCCGGAAGAAGATGACGTCGCCGGGCTGCGCCTCGGACAGCGACACCTCGTACTTCTTGAGGTAGGGCTCCTGCGTGTAGGTCGTCGTACCGATGTTGATCTTGCCGTCGCTGGCCATGTAGTACGCCCACTGCGTGAAGCTGGAGCAGTCGAAGCTGGTGGGGTTCTCGCCCTGGAGCCGCGGGGCACCGAACACGTACGGGACCCCGATGCCGCGCTGCGCCCAGCCGAGGACCGCGCGGATCACCGGGTCGTCGGCGTCGGGCAGGACACCGGAGGCGCCGGCGCCGTCCGGGGCCACCGCGGCACCGCCGTTGTCCTCGGCGCAGTCGGCGTACTGCGCGTCCCTGCTGCTCTCATCGGATCCCGGGACGGTCCCGTAATCGGGGTTGGCGGTGACCTTGCCCTTCATCCACTCGTCCGGGTCGACCATGCCCGGGCCCTTGTCCTGGCCGCCCACGAACGGGTTGTCGACACCGGGGACGAGGACCTCCCAGTGCAGGTGGGGTCCGGTGACGTTGCCGGTCGCGCCGACCGTGCCGATCTGCTGGCCGCGCTTGACGGTCTGCCCGACGGACACCTTGATCGAGGTCTGGTGGCCGTAGAGCGTGATGACCCCGCCCGCGTGCTCGATCTTCGTCATGTTGCCGTACGAGCCGCCGGGACCGGCGTGGACGACCTTGCCGTCGGCCGGGGCGTAGATCGGGGTGCCGCTGGAGGCCACCAGGTCGAGGCCGGTGTGGTAACCGAGGCTCCACATACGGCCGTTCTGGTGGTACGGGGTACCGACCGTGTACGTGCCCTGCTTCATGGGCCACTGCCAGTCCTTGCCGGTGGTGGGCTCCTTGGCAAGGGGGAAGGACACGGTCGTCGCGTAGCCGGCGCCGACGATGTTGCTGTCGCTGTTGCCGCTGATGTCGCTGCTGTACGCGGCCAGGGACATCGCGGTCGTGCTGCCGTCACCGCTGTCGCCGTCCAGCGCCGGCGTCGACCAGGAGCGGGCCGGGGTCGTGGCGATGCTGAGCGCGGAGCCGGGCTGGGCGTTGTTGCCGACCGGTTCGGGAATGTCCGACTGCTTACCGAGGGTGGGGAAGCCGGGGTTCTTCTCGATGGTCTCCTTCAGATGCGCGTACCAGCGCTTGATGAGGTCCTGGTCGCCGGTGAGCACCCCGCGGTAGCGCGCGGCCTGGGTGAGGACGACCCGCGGGTAGATCGTGTTGGCGGCAGTGGAGCCGGAGTAGATCTGGAGTGCCTTGAAGGGAGCGGTCTCGGCCTTCTTGGCGTGCAGGAAGTTGGCGGCGGCCCAGGCCGCGTCGTCGATGTTGTACAGGTCCTTCGTGCCGTCGCCGTTGCCGTCGGCGCCGTAGTCCGTCCAGGCCGGCTTGCCGAACTGGAGGATCCCCATGTAGCCGAGGGAGTTCTTGCCGCCGGGCGCGGCCGAGGGGTCCTGGCCGTACTTGGTCTCCTGGTACATCTGCCCGGCGATGAGCGTCCAGTCGAGGCCGTCGTAGCGGGCCGCGGCGCGCATCGCGGCGAGGATCATCTTCGGCGGTATCTCGTTGCGCGCCGTCTCGCTCGGCATGTACATCTTGCCGGCCGGCATGACCGGGTTGGTGGCCGCGGCATCACCGGTGTTGCCGGCGTTGGCGTTGTCGGCGTAGTCGCCGCAGGAGGCGGCCGCGGCACCGGCGCCCACCCCGCCGATCATGCTTCCCAACAGGACCAGGACGAGGGTGCCGACCCCGGCGATGGGCAGGCAGCCGACACCGCCGGCTATCCACATCCACTTGTTGTCGTTCTTGTCGCCGCCGCCACCCTGACCGCCGCCGCGCTGGGTCGCCGCCTTGGCCGCCTTCGCGGCCTTGGCGACCTTCGCCGCCTTGCTGGCGGCGGCCAGTACCGCTGGTGCAACCATGCCGGGTCACACCCCCGAGTCGTCGGACGCGCCCACGTCACCGAGGCCGAAGACGTCGAATCCGGAGACGAGCCAGTCGCCGCTGTCCTCCTTGACCGTCACCAGCCACTGGTTGGACTCGGTCGTGGTCTGCCCGCCCGCGGTGTGCGTGGCGGTCACCGTGACCAGGGTGGACATCGAGCGGCCGCTGTCACGCACCAGGTCGTCCGAGACCAGGGCATCGCGCACCACGACGGCCTCCCCCTTGGAGGAGCACTGCTCGGCCTGGCAGGTCGCCCACTCCTTACCGGTCGGCAGCGAGGTCGCGGCCTTCATCCGGTCGTCGTTCGTGGTGAGCCGGACCAGCGGAACACTCCAGGTCGCGGCATTGCTCGAGTGGTCGTACGTGGTGAGCCCGGCCATGTACTGGACCATGGCGGCGTGCGCCTTCACGGCTTCGGAGGCCGAGACGATCGGGGCGACCGCGGTGCTCTGCGATCCGCCGCCGTCGGCTCCCTCCCCGTCCGAGCCGGCAGCGCTGCCGTCCGAGGTGGCCGTGGGCACCGCGGAGCCACCCTTGGCGTCACCGCCGTCGCCCTCGTCGTCTCCGTCGAAGACGGTGAACACGGTGAGCACGGCGATCAGGAGAAACCCGAGCACCCCCAGGGCCAAGAGCCCCGTGCGCTTGTTCTCCGCAGGCAAGTCCACGTTCCCGCGCCTCCCTTGTGCTGAGCCGGTACGGCGGGTGACCGGGACACGGTAGGGGGAGGCGGAAGCGGGGAGTCGGGGGAATTCCCGGCGAGGAAAGGAGCGGCCGGCTTCGGGAAAGTGTGCAGGGGAAGCGGGAGTGGGTGTTCCCTACGGTCCGGTACTCAGGAAGGCCGCGGATCCACCGGCAGCGGATCGAACGGGTACGCCGTGTGACCGTCCTTGGGTGAACAGGCCGCGAACGGGCCCGAGTCGGCGTCCATCAGGACCCGCAGATGCGGGTCGGCGTGGTGCAGCCACCACGTGGACATGCCGAGCGCCGGGTCCTGGCGCAGGTGTTCCCAGGCCAGCCAGAGCGCGGAGAGGCGGGCGCCGGCCTCGGGGTGCTCCCACCACTGCGGGCACCAGGTGGCCGAAGCGCCGTTGACCCGGCGGCGGATCATCTGGGCGAGGTAGTCGGAGACGAAGACGAAGACGTCCGCGAAGTAGAACTCCGGCTCCTCGGCTGCGGGTTCGGTACCGGTCATCGCTCGACTCCTGCGGGCTGCTGTTGGGAAACCGGCGGCGGCAGGGTGAGGGCCGCGGCCGGATTGAGGACCCCGTGGCCCGCCGCCGGCCCGCGCGGGGCGGCGGGACGGGCGACGGGGCGTACGTCGACGCCGGGGAGGAACGCGTTGACGGCGGCGGGCTGCGAGGTCTTCGCCCGTGCGTTCAACTCGTCGTAGGTCTCGGCCAGTCCGAGACGCCACACCGCCGCCTCCTGGCTCTCCTTCAGTCGCTCCGGCACGTCCATGGCACCCAGCTTTTGGGCGAACTGCCGGGGCGTGGACCTTCCGGGGTCGATGTCCTCCATCCGCCACTGCGAACGGAGCGTCTCGTCCCCGAGCAGGCCGTCGATCTCCGGCGGGAGTTGCCCGTGGCGTGGCATGTCGATCGGGAACTTGATGTTCTCCTTGCCGACTTCGGTATGTGCCAGCAGCCGGGGGAGTTCGTCCGCGCCGAGCACGGACTCCGCTCCGATGTCCGCGGCGAACGCCACCACCGGGCCCTGCGAGGCTTCGGCATACCGCCCCGAGACGATCTTCCACACCTGCGTGGCCACGGCTTCCACCTCGGGCAGGTTCAGCTGGTAGTCCCTAGCCAGCGCCTCCCGCACTGATCGCTCGCCGAGCCAGTAGGAGTCCAGCTTGCGCCCGGCCGGGGTGTCTTCGAGCACCTGAAGCCCCCGTGACTCCCCGCAGGCCTGGGCCAGGAAACGGTGCCCCACCTCGCGGGGCGCCCCCTCCGGCTGGGACCGCCAGGACCAGAAGGCGCGGGCCTCACCGCGGTCCGCCCGCGTCACAGGCTCGTTCGCCGCCACTCCCTCGACATACGACAGCAGGTCGGGAGCGGCCTTCTGCTTCCCCTCGGGATCCGCCGTCGCCGCCGCGACCTGCGCCTGCCAGTCCGTGTACATCCGCAGAGCGGTCTCGGATCCCTGCATCTCCGTGACGGGCCGGCGAGCCCAGTGAGCGTCTTCCAGTGCCACGGCCCGCGCTGCCTCCTCGCGCGTGGGCGGCGCCGCGTAGGTCACCGGTGCATCCCTTCACCCTCCGCGGTCCGGAACAACTTCAGCCAGATCATGGATCCGCCGGGCGCGGTCTCGGTCCAGGTCGGGAACGACACGGACTGGTCGAGGACCACGAGGGGCTGCTCCGGCCGACCGGTGGCGGGAGCCCAGTAGGCGAAGCGGTAGGGGCGTCGGGTCTTCGACCGGAAGTCCCGGCTCGGCCAGTACCTCTCGTGCGGGGGCTCCGGAAAGTCCGGGGCGTCCCAGGTACCGGACCACGAGGGCGCGCCCAGGACACCTGCGGCGGCGTTCAGGTGCTGCGTCCAGTCCTCGGCCGTGGCGGCGATGACCTGTTCGTTCTCGGTCGCGCTCACGGCCGCGAGATCCCGGGCGACGTAATCGATGTCGGTCACCGGGTTCCACCGGCCACCCGATCCGAACGTCAGCCTGCCGCCCGTGCCCGTCAGCACGCGCAGATCCCCCTCGGCGTTCTGCGGCGCCCACCCGTACCGCTCGCACCACTCACGGAACGCGGGCGAGCCGCCCTGCGGAGGCCCCGACCAGACCCACGGCCAGTCCACTGTCATCAGACCGGCCAGCTCGGCGGCGAGGTCCTGCGGCGTCCGGCCCGTTCGCTCCGTCGGCATGGGTCCCCTTCGGTGTCTCTCGGTCAGGTGATCACTCGGTCTGTCAGCGCTCTCAGGTCAGGACGATACCGAGCAGCAACAGCACCACCACGACCGCGCCCATCGCGATGCGCGCCGTCGGGTCCTCGCGTTCCCACAGGTCGTGGACGACGGCCCAGCCCGTCAGACGCGCGGCCCGACCGCTGTGGAGGTCGGAGGCGGACGCCTGCTGCTCCTCGTCCACCGCCTCCTCGTCCGGCGACGTCGGCTCGGGATCCTCGTCGAAACCGACCGGCATCCCCTGCTGCTCCTGCGCCACCAGGACCATCTGCTCGAGGAGTTCGGGAATCGTGTTCGGCGTGAGGGGATAGGCGAAGGTCCCGTACGGCGTCTGCACGCACAGGCTGGCCTGCCAGGGGTTGCCGGGCTCATAGCCGTCGACCCAGGCGTGCTCGGCCTGGAAGACCTGCGGGACCTGGGCCGGCTCGGGGACCGGTTCGGCGACGGGGGCGGAGGCAAAAGCAGGAGCCGGAGCAGGAACCGGAGCAGCAGCAGGGGCCGGGGCAGGGGCCTGCTGGACCGGCGGAGCCTGCTGGGGGGTCTCCCAGGTGCGCGGGTCGGGCTGCTCCGGGGGGTGCGGCTGCTGCGGGTACTGCGGCTGCTGCGGGTGCCCGTTGTGGTCGGTCAACTCTCGTCCTTCGCCGGGTCCGTCGGGTCCAGGGGTGGTGCCGGGTGGCGCCACCCGGCACTTCGGGCACACGCGCCCAGCGCATTCTGGGCCCAGGACGGGCCGGTACGGCACGACGCCTTCCCGGCGTGTCCCTGACACTTTTCCCGACCGGTTTCCTCATGGACGCGGCCCCGGGAATTCCCGCAGTCCCGGCGAGGAAAGCGACACCGGTCCGGTGACAGGTCTTTGTCACACTGCCAAGCGCACCTGGCCGGGCCAGGGCCCGTCGTGCGGTGCGGTCGTGAACCCGCCCAGGCGGACGGGGAACCGACTCGCTGGAGTAACCGACTCGATGACAGACCACAACAGCCCTGCTGGCGCGGTCGGCGGAGGCCAGCCTTCCGGGCAGCCCGGGTCCTTCGGTCCTTCCCAGCAGCCGCCGCAGCAGGCGTGGCAGGGGCAGGGGCAGCAGGCCCCCGCCCCGCAACAGCCGCAGCCGCTGCCCTCCGACGCGGCCCGCGCCCAGGTCGCCGCCGCCTGGGTGCGCAGCACGCCCCGGGCCGGCCAGGCCGCCGTCCCGTCGCTGCCGCCGCGTGAGACCCGGTCCCAGGGCGAGTCGAAGAAGGAGAAGCGCGAGCGCGAGCGCGCCGCGCGCAAGGCGGCGTACGAGCAGAAGAAGGCGGAGAAGGAGCAGCGCAAGCGGGGCGGCACGGCAACGTCCGCCACCGCCGCGTCGGCGCACGCGCCCACCACGGCCGCCCCGCACCCGCCCCAGCACGGCCACCAGGCCCCCGTCCACAGCTCTTCCACGATGCCGCCGAGGGCCACGGCAGCCCCGACCGCCCCGGCCGCGGGCGCCGTCACGCCAGGCGCCCTCACCCCGGGTTCCGCCGCCCCCGGCCAGGCCGCCCCGAGGCCCGCCCCCGCGCGTGACTTCGACGTGCCCAAGCCCGGCGGCCGCATCCCCGGCGGCGGGCGCCGTACGCATGTCGCGCTCCGCGCCACCCTGTTGATCACGACCTGCGTGTTCGCGCTGGGCTCGTGCGGCGTGATGGGACTGGTGATCGGCAAGTCCTCCGGCACCACCACCGCCGGGCTGGACTCGTCGGACGCCACCCGGTACCGCCTCACCGAGTTCCCCACCGAGCAGGCGGCGGCCTTCGCGGAGCAGTACGCGCAGCTCTGCATGACGTTCTCCCCTGACACCTCGTCCGCCCGCCGCACCGATCTCGCCCGCTACGCCTCCGCCGGTGTCGACCCCGACTGCGGCTGGAGCGGTGAGGGCACCAGCAAGGCCCTCTCCGTCACCTGGGACGGCACCGCCGAGAAGCTTCCGGAGTACGGCGACCACGGCCGCTACATCGGGGTCCAGGTCCGCACCGACGACGGCACGCTCACCACGCTCACCGTTCCCGTGTACGTCCAGAACCTCAAGACGGGCGAGGGCATGCGCGTCTCCGGCGACGTGGGCCAGATGCCGCTGCCGGCCGCCGCGGACGTGCCCGAGGTCGACCAGGGCGACGAGGTGGTGGACGACACCCTGTCCACGCAGCTCCAGAAGGAGGTGCTGCCGGGCTACTTCGAGGCCTGGGGCGCCTCCGACGCCACCGCCATGGCCCGCTTCCTCACGCCGGACGCGACCCTGACGGCCACCACCGGTCTGGCCGGCCGCCTGACGGGCCCGCAGATCGGCACCGTCGTCGCACTCGTCCCGGCGAGCGCCCAGGACACCAAGCCGTACGCCTACGACGCCGGACAGGCCGTCCAGGTGCGGGTGGCCGTCGACTGGACCGACGCGAAGGGCGTCGCCGTTCGCCGCGCGTACCGGATGACGATGGTCAACACGGCCCAGGGCTGGTTCGTCAAGGACGTCCGGGGCGGCGTGCTCGACGCCGAGGGCGGCCGGGCCGACGGCGACACCGACAGCGACACCGCGACGGGAACCGCCGCGCCCTCGGCCGGTGCCTCCGGATCCCCCTCCGCCTCCGCCTCCGCCTCCGCGGCCGTCCCGTCGTCCACGGCCAAGCCCGTCAAGCCCTGACCGGACCGCGTCGCCCCCACCCCCCATACCACTACCGCCGCTCCACCACCCGAGAGGAACCACCATGTACATGGCCGAGACGACCCTGAACGACATGTTTGGGCAGATCGAGGACATCCTGCGTAACGCGGGCACCATGGTCGCCGTCATCGCCCTGCTCATCCTCGGCATCCGCATGCTCCTGTCGATGAAGCGCGGCGACGGCATGCGCGAGGCCTTCCAGGGCTTCGGCATGATCGCGCTGGCCGCCCTGATCATCGGTGGCGCCGGCGGCCTCGCCGGTGTGCTGATCGGCCTCGGCAGTCAGATCGGCGGCGGCAACTGACGGACCGCTCGGGCCCGGCCCGACGTACCGTCAGCCGCCGTTCCAAACAGGGGAGTTCGCAGACATGAGCCAGGAGGCACCGGAGCCGCTGGTCGCGTACGACCACACCGATCTGGTCAACCGCCCCAAGCGGATCTGGAACTGGGGCAACATCCCGCTGCCCGGCCTGCTGCTGCCCGCGCTGGGCGCGGCCTTCGGCTTCGGGCTGGTCTGGCTCATCACCCTGTTCACCGTGTCGGCGTTCCTGCCCTTCCTCGGCATGTCGATGTGGACGTCGGTCCTCTACTTCGGCCCGCCGTTCGGCATCTACTTCGTCTGGGGGCGCCCGCTGCCCTCGGCGCTCACCCTGAGCCAGCAGCTCGTGGTGTGGACCGACTGGTGGTTCCAGCCCAAGCGGCTGCAGGGCCTCGCCGCGGACCAGGAGCCGGAGCAACTGCACTGGCAGGTCATCCTCTTCACCCCCGGCTCGCCGCGCTGGCGGGCCCGCTACGAGGCCGCGCGCCGGGTCGCCGCCGAGCGCGGCAGCGCGTTCGCCGCCACCAGGCGCTGACCCCGCGATCACCCCACCACTGCCCGATGTCGACTACCGCAGGATGAGTCCTCCATGTTCATGATGATCCTTCTGGGCGGGGCGGCCGCCTTCTTCGTGGTCGCCATGATCATGGCCGCCTCGTCGAGCAAGAAGAACGGCCAAGGCGGCGGCAGAAACTCCTCCGCCGCGCGCTCCAAGCCGTCCGGCTCGTCGGCCGCCACCCGCCGCGAGGACCTCCGCCTCCCCTACCGCTACGCCGACGACATGATCTTCGTGCACGGCGACTCGGTGTGGACGGGCATGGTCCTGCCCAACGCCATCGACGAGTACCTGAACGCCGGCGAGCTCCAGGCGATGGCCGAGGGCCCGGCCCGGGGTCTGCTGAACCTGGCCCGCGGCGACCGCAACGTCGAGTGCCACTACCGCAAGGTCTACCAGCCGATCACCGCCATGACCTGGGCGGAGGACCTGAACGCGGTCGCCTGGGACCCCACCGAGAACTACAAGGCGTACAACCTGCGCAAGGCGGAGTACCAGGAGCGCATCGGTGCCAAGCGCGAGCGCAACATCCTGCTGGTGAAGCTGGGTTCGCTGAAGCGCACCAACGGCGGCAGCGGAGTCGTCGCCCAGGACGACGAGCCGTACGACGAGCCCGGCCTCCTCCAGGGTGTCCGCGGCGCCGCCGACCAGGCCGCCGCCACCGCGACCGGTGTCACGGACGAGTACCTCTCCCCGCACGTCCTCGCCGAGTGGACGCAGGTCGCCGTCGAGGTCCACGAGAGCCTGGAGGGCCTCAAGGGCACCCCGCTCAGCCGCGAGGAACTCGTCTGGCTGATCCGCAAGCCGCTCCACGGCGACCTGCCGGTCCCGCCGGAGCCGGTGCTCGGCTCACGCGCCTGGGGACCCAACCAGTTCGACCTGGTCGTCGACTTCTCCGGCGAGAACCGCAAGACGCACATCGTCCTGAACCAGTACGACGAGGTGACGGGCGAGCAGCAGACCAGCTACACCACCACCCTCGTGGCCGCCAACTGGCCCGCGGAGACCCGCTTCCGCCAGTCGACCGCGTGGGCGCGTTACGCCGCCCAGCACGTGGACTTCCCCGTCGAGATCGACATGCGGTTCACCCTCATCCCGTACCTGAAGTTCAAGGACCGCGCCGACAAGATCCGCGGCAACCTCGTGGACGAGATGAACGACATGGCCAACTCCGGCCGCAGCCCCGACACCAAGCTGGCCACCCAGGTGACCCGTGCCCAGGAGCTCGTCGACGACATCGACGAGCACAAGATGCCGGGCATGGAGGCGCAGATCCGCTTCACGATCTCGGCGCACGACGTGAAGGAGCTCGAGCGCCGGCGCCGGGTCCTGGAGATGCAGTTCAAGCAGGACCTGAAGGTCACCCTGCTGCGCCCGACCCGCCAGCAGTGGCGGCTGCTCCAGGCACAGCTCCCCGGCGACGCGCCCAAGCTGCCGATCGCGCCCTACCTCCGGCTCCAGGAGGTCGAGCAGCTCGGCGCCGGACTGCCCACCGCGGGCACGGAGTTGGGCGACAACCCCGAGCACCGTTCCGGCAAGCGGCTGGGCTGGGTCGGCAACCTGGTCGGCTGGGCGGGCAAGATGCCGGTCCACTACTCGTTGCACGTCGGCCCCGCCCGTAACGACGGCGGTGGCCTGGCCATCGTCGGCGCCTCCGGCGGTGGCAAGTCCTCGCTGGCCCTCCAGAAGTTCTACGAGGAGTCGGAGTCCGGCGTCCGCTGCCTGGTCATCGACCCGAAGACCGACTTCGCGCAGCTCTGCTACTACCTGGGCTTCGGCGCCCAGGTGAACGACCCGGACTTCGCGGGCGACGCGGAGACCGGCCTCCTCGGCACCCCGGCCAGCAAGTTCCACCCGGTGAACCCCGAGTTCTGGGCGGAGACGGAGGTGGTCGACCTCCTGAAGGGCCAGGCGGGCGTCCTGGACCCGTGGGTCATCGCCCGGGACGTCCCCGCGGGCCGCCTGCTCGCCGAATCCATGCTCCGGGGCTTCCTCGGCGACGAGGACTACCAGCGCGTACGTCTCCCCGTCATCGAGGGCATGGCGACCGTCATCGGCCGCTACAACTCCGCGATCCGCCAGGCGGTCGAGCAGGGCCACACGGCCCGCGACGCCGAACTCGCCGTCCCCCGGCCGACGTTGTGGCAGGTCGTGGACGAGGTCGTCGCGGCGTACGACCACGCGGTGGCCAGCGGTGACCGCGAGGCGATCAAGGACCTGAAGCTCGCGCAGATGCTCCTCACCGAGCTGCGCACCCTCCCCTACGCCCGGCTCTCCTTCGCGGAGCGCCCGCAGCCCCTGTCCAGCATGCGCAAGCGCCGTACGGTCATCACCCTGCGCGGCTTCCAGTCGCCCGCAGCCTCCGACCCGCGCAGCTGGAACCCGGCGGAACGCCTCGCGGCGACGGCCCTCATGGCGGTCGTGGAACTGGGCAGCCAGATGCTCGACGTCGGCTACGAGAAGAACCCGGTGACCGGCGAGATCGGCCTGCGCCCGAAGGCCCTCTTCGTCGACGAGGCGTACGTGGTCACGGCGACCGAGTCCGGCCGCGACCTGATGCGCCGCGCGCTGAAGCAGGGCCGCTCCTACCTGGCGGTCACCGTCCTGATCACCCAGCAGGCCATCGACCTGGTCCAGATCGAGGACTCCGAGGCCCGCAGCGGCGGCGCCAACCAGATCCACACGGTCTTCGCCTTCAAGCAGAAGTCGGCGCAGGAGGCGTCCATGGTGGCCCCGCTTTTGGGCCGCCCGGAGAACGACCCGAAGGTCATCGCCGCCCTCCAGGAACTCCGCACCGGTGTCTGCCTCCAGCGCGACGCGGACAAGCGCGTCGGCACAGTCGCCGTCGACCTGGTCTTCAAGGAGATCCTCGCCGCCACGGACACCAACGGCACCACCCGCCCGGCCCGCCAGGGCATCAACCCCCCGCTGAGCGTCTGGGACTGGACCTTCTTGCAGGAGGTCGAGGAGGACCCGGCACGGTCGGTGACACCGGCGGAGGAAACGGCGACGGCGACGGCATGACGCGCCTCACCGGTCCCACCCACACCCACACGCACGCCCACCGAGGAGTCCGTTCCACCGTGCGCCTGTCCAGAAGTCTCGCCACCGGGGCCGCGACCCTCGCCCTGCTCGCCGCGCTGAGCGGGTGCGGGTCGGACTCGGAGTCCGGCTCGGAGTCCGGCTCGGGGGCCAAGACCGGCGCGGACTCCGTCGTCGGCTCGGGTGACGGCAGCGGACAGACCGCGACCGGAGGCCTGCCCCGGGCCTCGGACACGGAGTCCATCGCGAGCTACCTGAACCGGTACACCCCCTGCGGGAGCGTGGCGACGGGCGACGAGTACGACGACGGCCACGACGGCGACGCCTGGGGCACGGACGAGTCCGAGGACCCGGCCTGGGGCATCGAGGAGCGCGCCGTGTGCACGGACGGGGCGGAGCGGCCCATCACCCTGCTCACCGTCCCCGACATGCAGAAGTTCCAGATCGCCGCCAAGGCGAGCGGCGACGAGTTCCTGGTCGGCGAGGACTTCGCGGTCGTTCCGGTCGGCGACGAGGCGATCCGGGGCCTCCAGCAATCCGCCCTCAGATTCCTGACGTGCGATGCGGACCTCGTGGTGCCGAGCGGCTTCGAGAAGGAGCCGGCCCTCGTGGACGGCTGCGTCCTGACCAACTACGTCCCCGAGTAAGGCGAGTCACACCATGCGAATCAGGCGAGCGATCACCATCGGCGCCCTCCTCCTCATGTCGGCGTCGATGACTGCGTGCGGCGGCGACAGCGACGCCGGGAACAGCGACGGCGACGGCAAGAGCGGCGCGAGCGCGGGCGCCGGCAAGGGCGACAGCAGCCAGGCCGCGGGCACAAAGCTGCCCGAGGCATCGGATATGGCGTCCGTGGCGTATTACCTCAACCAGTACGGATCCTGCCTGGATCTGACGCCGGGCGCCGAATACGACGACTCCTCCCTCGCAGACCACGATCCCGCCTGGGGCGACGAGAAGATGACCGGCGAACCCGCCTGGGGGATCAAGGAACGCGCCGTCTGCCGGGACAACTACGACGACTCCAGCACGCTGCTCCTGCTGTCGGACATGAAGAAGTTCCAGACCTCCATGCACGCCGAGAACTACGGCTCCATCCTGATCGGCAAGGACTTCGCGGTGGCGCCGGGCGGCGCCGAGACGATCGAGGACCTGAAGGCCTCCGGCCTCGTGGCCCTGTCGTGCGATCCGGAACGCCAGATCCCCAGCGGCTACAAGCAGGAGCCCGCGCAGGTGGACGGGTGCGTCCTCACGAACTACTACGCCAACTGATCCCTCCGAAGGGCTTTTCATGCTGACCCGCATCCGGCCGCGCTCCGGCCGTCCGGCACGGCCCCGGACGAGGCGCTCCCTGCGCGAGAAACTCATCAGCACCGGCGTCGCCGCGCGGGCCATGCTGTTCCTGGTGCTGGGGGTGATCGCGCTCTCGTTCTCCGCTCCGCAGCAGGCGCAGGCCCTCTTCGACACCTGTGACTGGGCGCAGCAGAGCACCAATCAGAAGGCCGACATGCCGGGCCCCGCCGCGGAGAACATCTTCCCCTCGGTGAAGCAATGGGACGGCAAGCGTGAACTCGTCGCCGGGGCGACGAAGATGGACGGCCCGGCGTCGAAGTACACACTCTACGAACTCAGCGCCATGCGCGGTCTCAACTGGGCCTCGACCCAGCAGAGCCAGCACGATGCGAAGCAGGGCGAGCGCGGCCAGGCCGCCGACGACGACGAGTGCAGCCTCCAGAACGAGATCTACAACGGCGTCGCCCAGGCCATCTTCGACCTGAGCAAGATCATGAGCCGGGCCGCGATCAGCATCAAGGAGATCTCCTCCAACCCCAGCCCGCTGGCCGCCCTCTACGACGGCACGGTCTCGGGTGACGACAGCGTCGTCGACCGCCTGAACAACGGCGTCTTCAAGCTCGCCGTGCCCACCATGATCCTGCTCACCGGCCTCTGGGTGTTCGGCAAGTGGCGCAAGGGCGACATGCGCGAGGTCTGGTCGGGCGTCGGCTGGGCCGCGTTCGTCGTGATCGCCGTGTCGGCGTTCCTCGTCAACGGGAACTACGTGGCCGTGGTCGAAACGGCCGACTCGGGAATCGCGCAGGGAAACGCCGCCCTGACCGAGGCCGTGCTGGACGGCGCGATCGACGGTGTCGACCCGCCCTGCGACCTGCCCGACAACGCACCGCAGCGCGGCATGCGCATCTCCAGCTGTGCCATGTACGACACCCTCGCATTCCGCCCCTGGGCCATCGGCCAGTTCGGCGACCCCGGCAAGGCTCGCATCGAGTACAAGGGCGACCAGAAGTGCGACTTCGGCACGGGCAAGCGCTGCACCGACCTGCGGGTCAAGCAGGTGATCGTCCAGTCGGTGACCAACATCGAGTACTACCAGCACCCGTCAGAGGTCGAGAAGGAGGAAGGAGAAGAGGGCGACATCATCAAGGCGAAGGAGAACCAGTACGGCGAGCTGCGCAACTACATCGCCAAGAACCAGGATGCCAACGTCTACGAGCAGTGGTCGGGTGACAAGCCCTCGAACCGCATCAGCATCGGCGTCTACGCCCTGGTCGCCTCGCTGATCGTCGGCCTGATGGTGATCGTCCTCAGCGCGCTGACCCTGCTGTGGCACGCGGTCACGCTCATCATGGTGATCCTGCTGCCCCTGGTCGCGATCATCTCGATCCACCCGACCCAGCAGAAGCTGCTCCGGGGCTGGTGGCAGACCTTCGTGCACAGCTTCGTCCTGCGCGCCGGGTTCGGCGTGATCCTCACGGTCCTGCTGCTCTTCTACCAGCTGATCCTGCCGCTGCAGATCCCGCTGGGCATGCAGCTGCTGATGCTCCTGCTGGTCACCATCGCCGTGATCATGCTGCTCAAGAACCTGCTGTCCGGAAAGTTCAGCCCGCAGGTCGCGGGCGCGGACGACGCTCTGGGCGTCGGGGATGCGGCCAGCGCGAGCAGCTCGAAGCTGGTCGACAAGACAGCGGGTCTCATCACCCCCAAGGACGGCACTGCCGGCCGGATCACCGGACGCGTGGCGAGCGGCGCTGCCAGGCGCTTCGACAACAAGGTCCTCGGGGGGAAACTGCAGCGGAACGGTCACCTCGAAATGAGCAAGAAGGAACAGAACAAGGCCGCGTACGAGGGCGCCCAGATGACGCACAAGAACTACCGGGACCAGTTCGAGAAGCCCAAGCCTCTCGACGAGAGTGGCGGCGACCCGAGTCGCCGCCGCAGGGGCAACCGGGTCAGCGCCACGCAGGCACCGAGCCAGAACAGCGGCACCGCGCCGGCTCCCCAGCCGCAGCCCCAGGCTCAGCCGCAACCTCAGGCTCAGCCGCAACCTCACTCGCGTCCGGCCCCTGCTCCCCAGCCACGTCCCGTCGCGCCCCAGTCTCACCCGCCGGTGCAGCAACCGTCGGTCCCCCGCCAGCCGACGCCCCCGGCGGCCCCGGCCCCGCCTCCGAGGGACCCGCGCGGCCCCAGCGGCCGCGTCTAGCCCCGCCCCGCCGCCCCCCGCCTCCCTCCCACACCAAGGAGTTATCCGATGCCCGCCCTGACCGCCGACCGCAGTCCCGGCCAACTGGTCGCGGAGCTGGAGCGGCTCATCGGCGTGGACTGGCCCACGGTGTGGGCGGGGGTTCCGGAGGACGCGGAGAAGCGGGCGAGGTGGTGCGCCGGGTTCGACTGGCGTCCGCTGTGGGCCGAGGCGGGACTGCGCGTCCGTACGGCCCTGGGCGGCCGCCTGTACCTCGCCTCCGCCACCCCCGGCGGCCCGGTGACCCGGATCGACCACACGGTGTGGTCGGCCCGGGCCCGGGACACGGACGAGAACCCCCTCGTCGCCGGCCTGGCGGAGGCCCACTGGACCGCCTGCCTGACCGCCCTGCGCGGCCTGCTGGGAAACCCCGCCTGGAACGGCACCTGGGACACACCGGACTTCCCTGAGCTGCCGGGTCCGGGGGCCTGGCCCGACGCCGGGTGGCGTACGGAGTACCAGGACCCGCACCGCGTCGCGGTGTGGCGGTTCCGGGTACCGCAGGCACCGGTGTTCGAGCTCAGGGCGACGCTCGGCGCAACGGCACGACGTGGTCCGGTACCGGCCAATGCGAGGATCGAACTCGTCTGCCATGACCCCGACCACGTGGAGTCCCGTCGGCAGGAGCGGCGCGGATGAACCGGAGCCGTGCGGAACGCGAGGAAGGTGACAAGCAATGACGAGCCTCACGATCGACCGCAGCCCCGAGCAGCTGGCCGAGGAGCTCAGGGGACTGGAGCACGTGGACTGGCCGGCCGTCTGGGCGGGCCCGCCGAACCCCGGCCAGGCACTGGACGACTGGTGCGCGCTGTTCGGCTGGAAGCCGACGTCGGCGGAGCGGGTGCTGACCGTGCGCAGTGGCACGGGCCAGGACCTCGCCCTCTTCCCCGTGCGCTCCGCCGGCTGGGCTCCGGTCAAACAGCTCAGCTGGACGAGTTGGCACATGTCCGCGGAGGAGTCGTCCGAGAACGAGGAGGTCCTCACCCGAGCCGCCGAGACATGGGCCGCCTATGTGGGGGCTGCCCGCACCGTGCTCGGTGACCCTTCCTTCGCAGGCGCCTGGGACGACCCTGCCTTCCCGGAACCGCCGCACGACCGGCACTGGCTCATGCCCAGCGACCTTCGCCTGGAGGACATGGACCCCTACCGCATGGCGATCTGGCGGGAGGAAGGGCCCGAGGGCCATCTCACCGTTCTCTCCGTCAAGCCTGGATCCGTCCGAGCACCGGGTGCGCTCCGCCGCACGTCGATCAAAGCAACCTGCTATCCGCCGGAGGCCGTGTGATCCAGGCACACATCCCGGACCGAGTCCTCGACAACGCCCGTGACCGGCAGCGGACCGTCGAGCCCGAGCTGACCGAGGCCGAGGCCAAGCGGATCGCGAGGGGGCTGCGCGAGGGCATCGACCACCTCCCGGAGAAGGAATACAGGGAGCAACTCCACCAGCGGCTGCGGGAGTTCGCGGCCGCTCAGGATGTGGACCTGCCCGCCCCCGACACCAGGTCGACCTTCTGGTCCTACCGGCTGGAGGATCACCCGCAGATCAATATGGAGCCCGGGGAAGAGCTGTACAGCATGCACATGGCGGCTGCGTACACCGAGGCACAGAACTCGATCGTGCAGGACACCCTGCGGTACCTGGAGGGCACGCCCGGTGGAGAGGCGCTGGGCCGACTCCATCTGTGGGACACGGAAGTGCAGGACGCGCTGGACCTGGACGAGAAGGCGGGTCTGGCCCTGGCCTACGAAGCCTGGGGCACCCTCTCCGAGAAGTACGCAGCGAAGACGGACAACGAGGCCCTCTTCTTCATGGCCGAGCTCAACCCGGGAACCGTCGCCTATCAGACGGAGTCCCGGCAGCTCCGCCAGGACGGCAAGCTCGACATCATCCAGTTCATGTATCCGGCGCCGGCGCAGAAGTACGCCGATCTCGCCCCGGAAACACAGGAGTTGCTGGCCTCTCAAGCCGTCCGTGCCCAGGTCCACACCTTCTCGTACGACGAGAGCGACGCGAAGTACACACCGCTGACCAAGGCGGGCCACCTGGACCTGAAGCAGCTGGCGGCGCTCCCCACCCCCGAGGCACAGCGCGCCGCCGTCCTGGAGGTGTGCGCCCGGGTGGCGACCATGGACGGCCCCGCTCGCGCGGCCGACGTGGAGAAGCTCATCGAGGAGATCAAGGTCCTGCGTCCGGACCACGAGGTCACGCTGCCCAGCGTCGAGGACCAGCAGTGGGCGGCCGGCCTCCGCAGTCCCGAATCGGGCTCACCGGCGGGACCACCACCCGTCGCCGTCAGCACCCACGGCCAGTACCTCCCCGGTGTCACCGTCAACGCCAGGACGGGCCCGGCCCCCCTCGAGTCGCTCACCCTCCCGGCAACGGGGGCAGCCGCCACCCAGGCGCACAGCTTCCTCCCCGGCGTCACCCCGCAGGCGAAGCCGGTCGTCGCCTCGAACAGGACCGACACCCCGACGGCTCCCCCGAAGGCGCCTCCGGCCCCGGAGCAGTCGAACGACACCGGAATGGGAGTATGACCGGCCCATGAGCCGCACCCCGGGCAACGCCCGCACTCCGCGCACCCCAGGCACCTCCCGTACTCCAGGCGGCCCCCGCACCCCGCGCACCACCCCGCAGCCCGCCGCCGACCGGCCGGACACACCCACCACCCCGGCATCCACCGCCCCGGCGTCCACCGCCCCGGCCCTCCCGCTCCTCCGCCGTTTCCTCCGCCAGGAGAAGAGCGACGCCTGGGCCGTCCGGCTCCTCCCCCGCGTCGTCTTCGGCGTGGCCGCGCTCTACACGGTGATCACCCTCGCCTCCCAGAGCGGCTCCAGCTTCTTCGCGGTCGTCACCGCGCTGCTCCTCGGCCTCGCGCTCTGGCTCCTCCGCCATCGCACCCAGCTGCTCCTGGCGATCGGGGTGAGCATCCTCGCCATCGCCTTCACCGGCTACTTCTCCGCGGTCGGCGACGCTGCCCGCACGAGCGAGGACGCCGGCGCCACCGTCACCGGCGCAGCCGCCTTCGGCTACTGGGCGCTAGCCGGAATGGCACTCCTCGGCGCCTGGATGGTGAAGGAGCACCCGGGCCGACGGGGCATCACCGTCGTCCTCGCGGATGTGATCCTCGTCATCGCGTCCGTCGTCGGGATGTTCCTGCCGGAAGCGGGTGTACCGCTCGGATTCCTCGGCGTGCTCGGCGTACTGGCGATGCGCGGAAGCAGCGTGAAAGCGGTTGCAGGCCGGGCCCGCCAGGCACTCGGCCGCCTGCGGACGCACAAAGCCAGTGACCCGACGGACAGTTGAGGCCCGTGTGAACGTTTCGTCTCGTCACTGTGCCAAGTCGGCACATGCTTTGCAGATGCGTTGCACGGGGTTGACCGAACGATTTAGGCTCCCCCCCGATCACGTATCACCACGGGGGACAACACACATGCCTATGGCCAGCCATACGGCGCTGCCCACGCGCCCCGCGCGCGGGCCGGTACGGGGAGCGGGGGCGGGGGCCGGGGTCCACACTCCCGACGCCGCTCTGCCCTGCCAGCGCCGACCGGACGTCTTCCAGCATCCGCTGCTGGAGGCACCCACGGACATTCCGTACACCTCGCCCGAACAGCGCCACCAGCACCTCGTGCTGCTCCGCACCGCCCGCGACCTGTGCGCTTCCTGCCCGTTGTGGGCGGAATGCCTCCAGGACGCCGTCGCCCACGCCGAGCCCTACGGCTACGCGGCCGCGACCACGCTCGACGACCGCCGCTGGATCCGCCGCGCCCTCGGCGTCGGCGACGCGAACGGCGACCTGCCCACCCACACGGTGGACGGCCCCGGCGCGGGCCCCGGCTACAGCTCCGGCGAAACGTCCCGCCGGCTGCTGCGCCTGCGCTCCCGCAGCACCGACACGGCCAGCCGGCACGACGCCGAGCACGGCCGGCCCACGCTGGAGCGAATCCTCGACGCGTTCGACGCGCGCCAGGACCAACTGGCCAGGTCACGCCGCGAGTTGCCCGCCATCCCGCGACAGTTGCACGAGCACACCAACGCACAGCAGCCGCACAGCAGCACCCACCATTCCAGACCCACCCACCCGGAAAGCAGGAGCGAGGACATGGCACCGGCCGAGTCCGGGCAGCGGATCGCCTTCTCGTACGAGGATCCCGCCCAGGCCGTACGACAGGCTCTGCTGGCCCCTCTGATCCGCTCCGCCCTGCCCACGCTCACCGGCCTGGAGCAGCTGGTCACGATGCTGGCGAGCGTGCCGGGCGGCGAGATCGCGCCGGAGATGCCGGACACCATCCGCGCCGCGCGCAAGGCCGTGGAGGCACTTGCTCCGGACGGGGGCCGAGGCTCCCGCGACTTCGCCGACGGCACCCCGGACACCGCCGGCCCGCTCCGCGCCCTCACCGGCTCGGTCTCGGTCGAACTCGCCACCACCGACCCGGTGGCGGCCCTGCGCCGTGACTTCCTGGAACCCCTGTTGCGCGAGCTGGCCTCCTCGCTCGCCAACATAGAGAAGGTGGCGACCATGCTGGCCGCGACCGGGGCCTCGGACGGCGACGAGGTCCACCTGGAGCCGATCCGCACCGCACTGCAAGGCATCAGGGCGTGCCTCCCGCATCCGGTCCCGACCGGCAGGACGTCCACCGGCACAGGGCAGACCGCAGCCCTCGTCCCCTCCGGCGCCCCCAGCATCCGGGCCGCCGTGGAGACGGCCGTGTCGACCTTCCCCGGCCCCTTCTCCGCCCGCGACGTCCTGCGCGCCCTCCCGCCCGGCGTCTACGGCGACCCCTCGAAGACGATCAGCAACGTACTGTCCGCCCTCGTCAAGTCGGGCCGCCTTCAGCGCCTCGCCCGAGGCACGTACGCTCGCACCGTCGACGTCACCGTGGACCTCGCCGTGGACGTCACCGAACAGGACGAGGCGAAGAGCGCCTGAGCCGGAACTGATCCGGAACCGAGCCGGAAGGAACCCCGACCCCCGATGACCGAACCGACGCCGCCACCCCCCGCCACGGCGGACGCCCAGGTGCACGTCTTCTCCCCCAACGCCGGCCTGATCGACGGCGTCCCGGTCACCGCCCCGCCCTACGGCGACATCCAGGACGTGGTCCTGGCGATCCTCCAGCAACGCGCCCAGCAACTCGGCGCCCCCACCCCGGCCACCATCACCGACAACCGCTACGGCGGCGCGATCCGCCTGCTGATCCACCCGGACGGCACGACGGAACAGCTGGGCTGAGCCGTCCGCGCCGCCGAGCCCGCCCTCAGGCCCGGGGTCCGGTCCCCCCGGGCGGAGGGCTGACCGCGTCGATGTCGGCGATGATCTTGCGTGTGAGGTCGATGTCCATCTCGAGGATGTCGCGGTCGAACTTCGCCGGTTCCCGCTCATAGCGGGCCCTGCCCACCTCGGAGGTGAAGGCGGATGCGGGAATGGCGTCCAGCCCCGGAGGAACGAACTTCGGAAGCTCCTCGAAGGCAGCCAGCGCGTACGCCATCGCGCCCCGGTAGGTGCGGTGCTCGGATTCGGGTGAGTTGAGCATGTCGAGCCCGGCGCGGCGAGAGACGCGGTGCGCGACCTCCGCGAACTCACCGGGATCGATGATCTGGGACGGCTGTGTACCGCCGAAGGCGGGCGGCGGGGGTGGGATTTCGTCCGCCATCAAAAAAGTGAAATTCCGGTTCCGGCCGCATTCACTGCAGGCGCCCTCGTAGACGGCGACGATGTCGTCACCACGCTGCTCCAGACGGTGCCGGCGATCGAAGTCGGGGCTCCCGCACTGGCATGGATGCAAGTCCATGTACAGGTGCGCTTCCAACGAGGAACGGGCTCTCAACATGACATGATCCTAGAGCTGTTGTGCGATTTGAACAGGTACCGGGCCCGGGGAGGGGCATCACATGGACAGCTGGGCCAATCCCCGGACGGCGATGGGCACACTGCCGCAGTACCCACACGCGCACCAGGATGAACTCGTGTCGGCCGCAAGGCGCGGCATGGCCTCGGTGGCCGCCGCCGTCCTCGGAGACGGCCTGGACTCCCTCGATGCGGATCGCACCAAGGAGGGACGTCAGTTCTTCGTACTGCGGGACAGCCAGGGGGAGTCCGCGACGGTCTGGGTGGACGCCGTTCCCCTGGTGACAGGGACGATCGCCGACACGGCGACGAACACGACATCGCAGAACTACGTGGTCCGTGTCTCCGACCGTCTTCCGACCGAGATGCTGGGCCGGGTGCTCGCCCACGAACTCGGTGAACTCATGGCGGTGCGCGAACGCGCCGCCGAGGGTCTGGCTCCGGTGCGGGAAGACCTTCTGCGTGAAGGAGCCCAACTCCCGGCGGATCAGGAGCTGTCCGCAGCGGACAGAGGCCGCATAGGTGAGCTCAACTGGCTCGCCACGCGTAGCGCGGATCCCGGTCTCTCCCCTCAGCAGCAGATGGAAGCGCGCGCGGAGTTCTCGGCCCTGCTTGATCCGTACGGCATCCGGCCGACCGCCGCCCTGAGCGACGAGGAAGCGTTCCGCCCCCAGGAGAGGGCGGCACGCGTGCGACACCGGGTGTCGGCCGATTTCCTCTCCGTCGGCTCCCGGCGCTTGGTCAGCGCCCTCGCCCACCCCATAGAGAACCTCTCCCCCGCCGACGCCACCGCCCTGCAGGCCTCCCGCGACGCCGCGCTGCGCGCAGAACGCCAGGTCGAGGCGTTCATCGGGCGGCGGGACGTCACCATGCCCATGCCCGGCTACGACCAGAACGGGCTGCCGCTCCCGCGCGACGAGCTGGAACCCGCTGCCGAGCGGTGGGCGGAGTACCGCGCGCAGGTCAGCGAGCGCACCGTCCAGACGTTGGCGGGGCAGCTCGCCGAAGGACAGTTCCCGCTGCGCAAGGTCGTGATCGGCGGCGGCGCGAGTCTCACCGGGCGGGACCCGGAGGCGCTGCTCGTGGACGGGGCGGGCCGTTGGCACCTCGACCCCGGGAACGGGATCGTGCAGTCGGCGGACCAGGACCGCGACCTCGCCCGGTGGATGGGCGTCGACCCGTACTCGGCGGTCGAAGACCCCCGGCACCGGGTGTCCATCCACGCGGTACGGGTCTGGGAGGACCAGCTCGCCACCCAGGGCGACGTGGTGAACGGCCACGCCCGGCTGCGCCTCGGCCGGGACGGTGAACTCCTCGCCGAAGTGCGGGCGTTGGGCGAGGACGGCAAGGAGAGCGGGACCCCGCTGTGGGTGGCCTGCGACGGGACGCCGAGCGTCGCGACCGGCCTCACGCCCGATGCCGTACCGGGAATGCCCCGCGGCCGGGGCGGGGTGGAGAGCCGGAGCGAGGCCGTACGGCTGATCAGTGAACGACTGCGGGAACTGGAGGGACAGGGGACAGCCCTCGCGGGCGAGATGCGCGCCTGGCTGACCCAGGCCGAACGGGGCGGCGCGGACGCCCGGACCGTGCTCGACGCCCTGGAGTCGTCCTCGCTGAAGGACGCC
The DNA here is from genome assembly GCF_042880655.1 of Streptomyces sp. NPDC058295. Taxonomy (NCBI): domain Bacteria; kingdom Bacillati; phylum Actinomycetota; class Actinomycetes; order Kitasatosporales; family Streptomycetaceae; genus Streptomyces; species Streptomyces sp. NPDC058295. The sequence goes on along the minus strand of NZ_JBHVYO010000059.1, from coordinate 8,250 downwards.
CTCGCGGCCGGCCTGGACAGCGCCGCCGCCACCCGCATGGACAACTGCTTCACCGCCCTCGCGTCGACCCAGAAGTGGGAGGCGGCGCGCGAGGCCGCCGAGGGCCGGGCGCTGCTGGGCGACGAGGTCGCCGAGAACCGCTTCGACCCGCACGCCGCCCAGCACTGGATCATCGCGGGGTCCGGCGGCACGGGGGTCGCCAACGCCGAGATCATCCTGCGGGAGAACCCCGACGCCCGCGTCACGATCGTCGGCTCGTCGCCGCCGGCCGCGCTCCAGCACCAGGTCCAGTACCCGGAGATGCTCGCCCGGTACGGCACGGGCGAGAACCCGCGTTTGACGATCGGCCGGGCGGAGGTGGGCGCGATCGAGACCTACCGGCACGAGAGCGGAGAGACCTGGTTCCAGGCCGACTACCTGGACGAGAGCACCGGGGAGCGGAAGACGGCCAGGGCCGACGGCTATGTCAGCAGCCTCGGCCGCACCAACCCCCTGCCGCCCGCCCTGCAGGTCCTCGCCGCCGAGGTGCGCGACCGGGGTGGGGAGATCTCCGGGGACCTGCTGTTCGACAAGGACGACCAGTACATCGGCTACGGGCTCACCTTCGCCGTGGACGGCAGGGAACACCGCGTCGACGTGGACGGTGCGGCCTCCTGGCAGCTGCCGCGCGAGATCTTCGCCCCGGAGACTGGAATCCAGGTTGAGTTGAACGGCATGGGCCTTCGCGGTCTGCCGTCCGAGACCGGCAACGCCGCCCCCGGCTTCTCTCCGATCGCCCGCCAGAGCGCCCTGCGCGCACGCGCCGTCGCCGCGGCGGCGGCAGGCGACACCGAAGCGGTACGACGGACCTCGACGATCCCGGAGCGCTGGCGCCGCCCGGACCTGAACCAGGGGCCGACTCCCCCGGCCGCCGGCCCCCAGCCCCCCGCCCTCCCCCAGGAGAAGTCCGAGCCCACAGCGCACCGGCACCCGACCACGGAACAGGACCAGGGCACGGACCGGAACCCGAGCACGGAACGTGACCGCGACACGGACCGGAACCCGAGCACGGAACGTGACCGCGACACGGACCGTGACCCGAACACGGACCGGAACCCGAGCACAGAACGGGACCACAGCCCGGACCGGGAACCAAGCACGGAACTGGACCAAGACGCGGACCCGGCCCCGAAGCCCGTCACCACCCCCGCACCAGCCGCAGCACCAACTCCGGCACCGGCACCGCGACCGACTCCGGCCCAGCCCTCAACCCCCGCGCCGGCCCAGCCCTCAACCCCGACGCCGGCCCAGAACTCGTCACCGACCCCTGCCCAGCCCCAAACCGCAGCCCCAGCCCCAGCCCCGGCTCCCTCCCCGACCCCAGCACCCTCTCCCGCCCCGGGCGTCTCCGGTTCGCATCTCTGGCAGATGGGTGTGCCCCAGGGTGGCGCCAACCGACCGCCCGCCCAGCAGCCTCAGCAGACGCAGCAGACGCAGCAACAGCCGCCGGGCCCTGAGCGACCCGAGCCGGGTGTCGGCATCGACGGCTGACGGCCGTACGAGGACGGGGCGGCCGCAGATGGCCGAGGAGCGCCCGTAGAACACGAAGGAAGGGGCCCGGAGACGAATCTCCGGGCCCCTTCCTTCGTCCACGTGCCGCCAGGTGTCAGTCCGTCGGCTGCTGCCGCTTGGGCCGCCAGACCACCAACGCGCTGGTCTGCTGCACCTCCTGGTACGGCACCAGGTCCCGCCGGTAGGAGGCGTGCACCGCCGCCTCCCGCTGCTGCATCGCCGTGGCCGCGCCGTCCAGCGCGGCTTCCAGCTCCGCGGCCCTGGCCTGGAGCGCGGCCACCTGGTTCTCCAGCTCGATGATCCGCTTGATGCCGGCCAGGTTGATGCCCTCGTCCTGGGACAGGGCCTGCACCGTGCGCAGCAGCTCGATGTCGCGGGCCGAGTAGCGGCGCCCCCGGCCGGCGGTGCGGTCGGGGGAGACGAGACCCAGGCGGTCGTACTGGCGTAGCGTCTGCGGATGCAGGCCCGAGAGCTGGGCCGCCACCGAAATGACGTAGACCGGGGTCTCCTGGGTCAGTTCATACGGGTTACGCCGACGGCCGTCCATCACTCTCATGCTCCCTTCGCGGCCTCGAACAGCTCCGCCCGCGGGTCCTCGCCCGCGGTCGCCTCGCGATACGCCTCCAGCGCTTCACGAGCCTTCCCCGACAGGTCCTTCGGAACACTCACCTCTACGGTGACCAACAGGTCGCCGCGGGTGCCGTCCTTGCGGACCGCGCCCTTGCCCCGCGCCCGCATGGTGCGGCCGTTGGGCGTGCCGGGCGGAAGCTTCAAGGTCAGGGACGGCCCGCCGAGCGTCGGCACCTTGATCTCACCACCGAGTGCCGCCTCGGTGAACGTCACCGGCACGGTCACCGTGAGGTTGTCCTCCTTGCGGCCGAACACCGGGTGGGCGCCGACATGGACGACGACGTACAGGTCGCCCGCCGGGCCGCCACGCTCGCCCGGGGCGCCCTTGCCGCGCAGCCGGATGCGCTGACCGTCCGTCACCCCGGCGGGGATGCGGACCTGCATGGTCCTGGACGACTTCGCACGGCCGCTGCCCTTGCAGTCCAGGCAGGGATGCTCGGCGATCAGGCCGCGCCCCTTGCAGTCCGGGCAGGGGTCGGTCAGGGAGAAGCCGCCGCCCGAACCCCGCGCCACCTGGCCGGTGCCGACACAGGTCGGGCACACGCGCGGGGTGCCGTTCTTGTCGCCCGTCCCCGAACACGCCTTGCAGGGGGCCTGCGAGGACATGCGCAGCGGGACCGTGGCGCCCTCGATCGCCTCCGTGAAGGTCAGGGTGACCTCGGTGTCGATGTCCTGGCCGCGTCGGGGCTGGGTACGGGTCGTGCCGGGGCCGCCGCGGTTGAACAGGCCGCCGAACACGTCCCCGATGCCGCCGCCGAAGCCGCCCTGGGCACCGCCGCCCTGGGCACCGCCGCCGAAGAGGTCGCCCAGGTCGAAGTTGAAGTTGCCGCCGGCACCGGGACCGGGACGGAAGCCGCCGTTGCCGAAGAGGGCGCGTGCCTCGTCGTACTCCTTGCGCTTCTTGGGGTCACCGAGGATGTCGTTCGCCTCGGAAATCTCCTTGAAGCGCTCCTCCGCCTTGACGTTGCCCTTGTTGGCGTCCGGGTGGAACTCGCGGGCGAGCTTCCGGTACGCCTTCTTGATCTCGGCCTCGGTGGCGTCCTTGGGGACGCCGAGGACCTTGTAGAAGTCCTTCTCGACGAAGTCTTTGGTGCTCATCCTCGACGTCCCTCCTCCCCTTCACTCATCCGATCGAGCTCAGCCCTCGTCCGGGCCACCGCTCTCCTTGTCGTCGGCCGCCTCGGCCTCGTCGCCCTTGGCCGCCGATGCACCGGGCTGCGGTTCGGCGACGGCCACCCGCGCGGGGCGGATGGTGCGCTCGCCGATCCGATACCCGGGCTGAAGGATCGCCACGCACGTCGTCTCGGTGACGTCGGGCGCGTAGCTGTGCATCAGGGCTTCGTGGATCGTCGGGTCGAAGGGCTCGCCCTCCTTGCCGAACTGCTGGAGGCCCATCTTGGCCGCGACGGTCTCCAGCGATTCGCCCACGGACTTGAAGCCGCCGACGAACTCGCCGTGCTCCCGCGCGCGGCCGATGTCGTCGAGGACGGGCAGGAGCTCGGTCAGGAGGTTCGCGATGGCGATCTCCTTGACCGCGATCCGGTCGCGCTCGACCCGGCGGCGGTAGTTCTGGTACTCGGCCTGGAGGCGCTGGAGGTCGGCGGTGCGCTCGCCCAGAGCGGTGCGCACCTGGTCCAGCTGGGCCACCAGACCGGCTGTCTGGTTCGTGTCCCCGGCCGGGGCCTCCCCCGCCGCCGAAGCGGAGGGGGAAGCGGCCTTCGGCTCGGCGTCTTCAGGGGTGGCGCCGGAGGGGACGTCGGGCTTCTCCTCGAAGCCCGGGGTCTCCTCCGTCACGCGGCACCGTCCTTGCGCTCGTCGTCCACGATCTCGGCGTCCACGACGTCGTCGTCCGCCTTCGGGGCGTCGGCCTTGGGAGCGTCGGCGCCCTGACCGGCCTGGGCGTCGGCGTACATGGCCTGGCCGACCTTCTGCGAGACCGCGGCGACCTTCTCGGTGGCCGTGCGGATCTCGGCGGTGTCCTCGCCCTTGAGCGCGGCCTTCAGCTCCTCGACGGCGGCCTCGACCTCGGTCTTGACCTCGGCCGGAACCTTGTCCTCGTTGTCCTTGAGGAACTTCTCCGTCTGGTAGACGAGCTGCTCGCCCTGGTTGCGGGACTCGGCGGCCTCGCGACGGCGGTGGTCCTCGTCCGCGTACTGCTCGGCCTCCTGGCGCATGCGGTCGACCTCGTCCTTCGGCAGCGAAGAGCCGCCGGTGACGGTCATCTTCTGCTCCTTGCCGGTGCCGAGGTCCTTGGCCGTGACGTGCATGATGCCGTTGGCGTCGATGTCGAAGGCGACCTCGATCTGCGGGACGCCACGCGGCGCCGGCGGCAGACCGGTCAGCTCGAACATGCCGAGCTTCTTGTTGTAGGCCGCGATCTCGCGCTCGCCCTGGTAGACCTGGATCTGCACCGACGGCTGGTTGTCCTCGGCCGTCGTGAAGATCTCCGAACGCTTCGTCGGGATCGTCGTGTTGCGCTCGATCAGCTTGGTCATGATGCCGCCCTTGGTCTCGATACCGAGGGACAGCGGGGTCACGTCGAGGAGCAGGACGTCCTTGACCTCACCCTTGAGGACACCGGCCTGGAGCGCGGCGCCGATGGCGACGACCTCGTCCGGGTTCACGCCCTTGTTGGCGTCCTGACCGCCGGTCAGCTCGCGGACGAGCTCGGCGACGGCGGGCATCCGGGTCGAACCGCCGACGAGAACGACGTGGTCGATCTCGGAGAGGTTGATGCCGGCGTCCTTGATGACGTTGTGGAACGGCGTCTTGCAGCGCTCCAGCAGGTCGGCCGTCAGCTGCTGGAACTGGGCGCGCGTGAGCTTCTCGTCCAGGTGCAGCGGGCCCTCGGCGGACGCCGTGATGTAGGGCAGGTTGATCGAGGTCTCGGTGGACGAGGACAGCTCGATCTTCGCCTTCTCGGCGGCCTCGCGCAGACGCTGGAGCGCCATCTTGTCCTTGGCGAGGTCCACGCCGTGGCCGGCCTTGAACTGCTGCACCAGGTAGTCGACGACACGCTGGTCCCAGTCGTCACCACCGAGGTGGTTGTCACCGTTGGTGGCCTTCACCTCGACGACGCCGTCACCGATCTCCAGGAGGGACACGTCGAACGTGCCGCCACCGAGGTCGAAGACGAGGATCGTCTGGTCGTCCTTGTCGAGGCCGTACGCGAGCGCGGCCGCGGTGGGCTCGTTGACGATACGAAGGACGTTGAGACCGGCGATCTCACCGGCTTCCTTCGTCGCCTGACGCTCGGAGTCGTTGAAGTACGCCGGGACGGTGATGACCGCGTCGGCCACCTTCTCGCCCAGGTAGGCCTCCGCGTCGCGCTTCAGCTTCTGCAGGATGAACGCGCTCATCTGCTGCGGGTTGAAGTTCTTCCCGTCGAGCTCGATCGTCCAGTCCGTGCCCATGTGACGCTTCACGGAGCGGATGGTCCGGTCCACGTTCGTGACTGCCTGGCGCTTTGCCACCTCGCCGACGAGCACTTCACCGTTCTTGGCGAAGGCGACGACGGACGGCGTGGTCCTGGCACCCTCGGCGTTGGTGATGACGGTGGGCTCGCCGCCCTCCAGAACGCTGACGACGGAGTTGGTTGTGCCCAGGTCGATGCCGACCGCACGTGCCATGGTGATCTTCCTCCAGCTGACTTGAGTGGAACGGACTCAAGTGTGCACGAGGCTCACCTCTCGGTCAACAGACCTGAGTCGTACCCACTCAACTCTTATCCGTTCCTTACGCGCAAGGACGCGTTGACCTGCGGCGATACGGATCGACCGGTTCGCCGCACACCGGGATCCGGGTGGTGCGCCTGGTCCTCGGATTGACGCCGGGGCGCGTACACCGACGCCGAACCCGTCCCGGGACGCCGCTCGGGACGCCGCTCGGGACGGGGCACGGAACGACCCGCGAGCCGCGCCTCCCGAAGAGCGCCGCCGACACCACCGACGGCACCACCCGCACCCCGGGCGACGCCCGCGGCACGGGCACGCCGAGCCCGCCGGTCGCGTCGGCCACGCGCGCGTGGGGGCCCGTACACCGCGACCCGCAGCATCCCGAGCACGACGACGAGTGCCCCGCCGGCCACCCACAGCACCGCCCGCGCGTCGGCCCATCCGGCGTGCACCAGCGCCCCGACGAGCACCGCGGCGAAGGCGGCCGCACCGAGCAGGACGGTCACCCCCTGCGCGGTGAGCCCCAACCGCCGCAGCCGGTGGGCGAGATGGTCGGACGCGCCACGCAGCAACGGCCGTCGGGCCAGCCGCCGGGACAGCACGACCAGGACGACGTCGGTCACGGCGACCGCGGTGAGCGCGACCAGCACCCCCGCGCCGGCGACCGGATCGTGCCCCGCGCGGGCGATCACGGCGGCCGCGGCGAGGAGGAACCCCGCGAAGAGCGATCCGCACGCCCCGAGGGCGACACGCGCGGGAGGCCAGTTGTGCATCAGGAACCCGGTCAGCGCGGCGGCGAACACGCTCAGCAGTACCGCCAGCCCGTCCATCACCTCGACGGCGGCACAGGCGGCCACCCCGAAGGCGGTGACGACCCCGACGGTTCCGGCCACTCCGTCGGCGTGGTCCAGCGACCGGAAGGCGAGGGCGACGAAGGTGATCCAGCCGACACCGGCCACTCCGGCGACCACCCCGGTGTCGCCGTACGGCACCACGAAGGCGGCCGCGACCGCCGTACCGACCACCAGGAACCGTGCGTTGAGCCGCCACACGTCCGCGACCAGCCCGAGCGCGGCGACGACGCCCCCGGCGGCGAGCAGCACCTCGATGCCGTCACCGAGCGGGGCGATGCCCGTCCAGTCCCCGGCGACCGCGACGAGGCAGGTGGCGAGCACCACGGCGGCACCCCCGAACAGAGGCACCCGCCGCTGCCGCTGCCGCCGGTCGAGCAACCCCAGGCGCAGGGCGGGTACGCGCAGCAGCGCGGCGAGGACGGCGGCGAGGAACAGGGCGGTGATGGCGGCGACGATCCCGTAGAGCACGGATATAAATTAGTCACATATGTACCAATTTGGTACGAATAACACGGCCGATTCGCCACCCGATCCCAACCGGACCCCAGCAAGATCCCATCCGGATCCCCATCGGGATCCCCGTCGGATCCCCGTCGGATCTCCATCGGGATCCCCGCCGGATCCCAACCGGAACCCGACACTCCACCCGCCCGAAGCCGACCCGATCCTGAGGCAACCCTCAGCGACTGAGATCACTCCGCATCCCGCTACAGTGCGACGGAGAATACGGGGTAGTCTCAAACGGACTGCATAAGTTACCGCTTAGTAATTTCCCTCGCAGGCCCGAGGAGCCCCCAAATGCAACTCGCCGCGATCATCGTGTCGCTGCTTCTGACCGTGGTCGGCGTCGCCCTGATCGCACGTGCCATCGGCCAGTTCGTCCGGTACTTCAAGCTGGGCCAGCCGCTCCCCGCCGGAACCCGGAAAGACAACCCCTACGCGCGCAGCGTGACGCTGGCACGGGAGTTTCTCGGCCACACGCGGATGAACCGCTGGGGCATCGTGGGCTTCGCCCACTGGTTCGTGGCGATCGGCTTCCTGACGCTGCCGCCGACCCTCGCCCAGGCCTTCGGCCAGCTCTTCGAGGCCGACTGGGTGCTGCCGATCATCGGCGACTTCCTGCCCTTCGAGCTCTACATCGAGTTCATCGGTGTGATGACGATCCTGGGCATCGTCGTCCTGATGGCGATCCGCCTGCTGAACCTGCCCTCCCGCGCGGGCCGCAAGTCCCGCTTCGCCGGCTCCAAGTCCGGCCAGGCCTACTTCGTCGAGTACGTCATCCTCACCATCGGCCTCGCCATCTACGTGCTGCGCGGCCTGGAGGGTGCGCTGCACCACGTGGAGCACTACGAGGCCGGCTACTTCGCCTCGTACCCGCTCGTCCTGGCCTTCAAGGGACTGGGCGTCACCACGCTCCAGAACCTGGTCTACCTCGTCGCGATGATCAAGATCGGGACGTCGTTCATCTGGATGATCGTGGTCTCGCTGAACACCAACATGGGTGTGGCCTGGCACCGTTTCCTGGCGTTCCCGAACATCTG